>JBKPGE010000163.1:0-29024 GCA_046729215.1 Actinomycetota bacterium
ATGACGATCGACACCGGGCACCTCGCTTCCGTGTTGACGTGGACGACGCCATCGCGATCTTGCCACTGCATCCGCGTCGATTGAAGGCCACGGCCGGAGCGCGAAACCCGATGGGCGCTAGCCCTTGGACGAACATGACAGTGACAGGGAGCCGCGACTGCTTCACGATTACGCGGCAAGCCTTACAGCGCGCGCTCGTCGAAGTCGTCGCGGGCGCCCCGCGGCTTGCGCAGTTCGATGACGCTCTCGATGAGAGCGCCCTGAGGCGGAGCACGGCCGAGAGCAAGCTCTAGGAGCACAGCTTCACGCAGACCGCGGCCGCGAAAGGTTCGCACTCGCGCGGGAGCCCCTAGCTGGAACGACGTCCGGCGAGTGGCGCCTGTTATCTCGACCAGAGCTGGTCCGACCTCGCCGATCCGTGGCGCGAAAAACGCTCCGATCGAGCGCGTCGAGCCGGACGCTGCCCCGCCAGAGCCCTGCGACGGCCAGAGCGACGGTCGGCGCGACGAGGTCTCGCAACTGCTCGAGTCGCGCGGGTCCGATTCCAGGGATTGCGTCGAGATCGTCGACCGAGCTGAATGCTCCGTGCTGCTCTCGGTAGTCGATGATCGTCTAGCGAAAACGGCTCAGCCAGGCGGTTTGGGCCGTTCTCTCTACCGGAAGTTTCTACCGCTAGCTTCGTAGACTCTGGGCTTACGGACTGGGCTGTCGTGCACGACCTCAACGAGCTAATGCGCACGCAGGATCTGGTCGAGGATCCTGTGACGCTGTTCGCTTCGGTGGCTGCCCCGATCTACGCGGTTGCGACGATCGCCCTGTGGTTCTTCGCGAGACCAGCGGGCGTGCAGCGGCTCCGACTGGGGTGCACCGCAGCGCTGGGTTCAGCCGCGCTCGGGCTGCTGCTCAACCAGGCGCTTGGGCAGCTCTGGTTCCGGGATCGCCCCTATGACGATCATCCCCATTCGCTCGTGCTCTTCTCGGCGCGGTCTCACGACCCCTCGTTCCCCAGCGACCATGCCACTGCGGCCTTCGCCATCGCCGTTGCCGTCTTCTTTTTCGACCGACGAGTTGGCTCGGCCTTCCTCGTCGCAGCGGCGGCGATTGCCTTTTCGAGAGTCCTCATCGGCCTGCACTACCCGACTGATGTTCTTGCCGGAGCTCTGACTGGCGCGGCCGCAGCGATCATCGTCTGCACGCTCGGACGGTCGGCGCTCGTCTGGGCGACAAGGTTCGTGGCGCGACTCACTGATCCGCTGCTTCGCTCAGTCTGGCGTGCAGGCGCACGGACCGTTTGCATCTAATCCGACGGCGTAGGGGCCCGGCGCTCCGGTGGCTCAGGGACTTGGCGCTAAGGCGGCTCTCGCGCGCCTTCGGCGCCCAGGAGGACTGGCGGGCGGGCTGGGCCGCGACCTGGTAGGTTCGCGCCTTGACCTAGACCCGGGGGAGTTGGTATGGACAGGTTGAGAAGGAGGCGTGCTCTCCAAAGGTTGGGGGGCGGCGTCGTGATCGCCGCCGTCGCCGGTGTGGTCGCTGCGGCGGCGTTAGGTGGTTCGCCGGGCGCGGCCAGCCGGCAGTATCAATACCCCGTAAAGGTGACGATCTGCCATCACACGGGGTCGGCGACGAACCCATTCGTGAACATCGCCGTCTCCGAGCATGCGGTCCCGGCTCACCTAGCGCACGGCGACACGCTCGGTCTCTGCCCGTAGTGCCGTAGGCATAGAGACAACGACGAGCCGACCCGTGATCGGTGTGGCGACGCTCGGTATCAGTGCTCGGGCCTCACAGCGTGGGCTAGACATGACTACCAGGCGTCCTAGGCTCAAACCCCAATAGGCCCCCATTTCTGCGGCGTCGCGCACGCCAAGCAACGAGCAGAGTTACGGGCGAAGTGTTAACCGAATAAGCGAATCGGGAATCATTGAAAGAGGCCGCGCGCCCTTTCCCCTCCGAGACCCCCCGGGGTGAGCCGCAAGGCGCGCGGCCCCTTTCTCCACTCCCCGTACCCAGTTTCCGCAAGGTCGGATCGCACCATCCGTAAGGTTTTTGTAACGCGTCTCAAAGACCCTCGGAGGTGGCTTCCTGTCCTTGCACGGGCCCTCCAAACGACGCCTCCTAGACACGGCAAGCCATGCGCAGGCGTTTTCGTCGCGTTGCTCTGGCAGCAACCGCAGTTGTCGTCGTGGCGATCGCGGGAGGCGTCACCTATGCCGTCGCAGACATCGGGAGCGGTGGTGTGATCAACGGCTGTTACAAGTCACAGAACGGCCAGCTGCGTCTGATCGATCCGGCCACCGATAACTGTCTCCCGAGCGAGACGGCGATTTCCTGGGGCCAGACCGTGACGCAAGGCCCGCCGGGGCCTCCAGGGCCGAAGGGCGACAAGGTGACAAGGGTGATCCGGGCCAACCGGCTACGCAGCTCTGGGCCGTGATCCGCAGCGACGGAACCATCGCCCGGCAGAGCGGTGCCGCAACGGGAGCGGGATCGTTCAGCCTTACACCTAGCGGGCAGTATTTCGTGACCTTCAACCGCGACGTTCGCCAGTGTTCCTACCAGGCAACGATCGGCGCGAGCGCGAACTCGACGATTGGCTGGTCCACCGTGCCGCCGGGGCAGGTGACTGTCTCATTCATGCCGCGTTCGGGTGGCCTGGGAGCCGTCGTCGTGGAGACGTATGACGCCGCCGGGAACTTCACGCCGCGGGATTTCCACCTCGCGGTCTTCTGCGATTCGGTCCCGGCCTCTGCGTCGGCTCTCCGTTCGAATGTGCAGAGCCGCCTCGGGCCCTTTTCGAAGGGCCAGAAGCCCGTTCGGCATATTCGGGTTGGGCCAACAGGCCGCTAGCGCCTAACTTGAGTTCGTCAGGCGCAACAACGTACCGGTGGACCGAAAGGCGGTCCCGGCGACTGGAGGTCAGTCCATCGAGCCTATTCCGGTCGAAGCGATGAACGATGGCGGAAACCCTTGAAGGTCTGTCCCAACAGACCTATCGTCCTAGCTAGCTGCGGCTTGGCTCGAGAGGGAGGATCATCGTGCGTCGCTCCGCCCTCATCTTCGGCCTCATCGCAGCGGCCGCCAGTCTTGCTTTTGCACCCGCTAGCTCTCGGTGGTCGCCAGGTTCACGCAGGCCACTTCGCCTAGCGCGGCCAGCGCGATGCCGCGCCTGTACAAGAACTGCACGAACTTCAACAAGAGGTACCTCCATGGCGTCGGGCGGCTGGCGCCAGAGACAAAGTCAAGCCCGGCAACGAGCCGGTCACGAACTTCAGGCGGAGCAACGCGATCTTCCGCAGAGCGATGTCCTGGAACACGGGGCTCGACCGCGACAAGGATCGGATTGCCTGCGAGAAGCACTAAGGCCCGCCATAACCCGGCGCGGCCGATGTCAGGGAAGAGCGTCCATTTCTGGTGGTACCGCATGTGCGAGCTCGCGGGCCTCGTCGCCAAGGGGCAGCGCTCCGGGCTCAACCTGCACCGAGGCCGGCATGGGTTCGCGCTCGAAGTGCGCCGCGCGGTCAGCCTCGAGGCCGCCTCGCAGGCGCTCGGCCACTCCGACCTCTCGACGACGATGCGCCACTACGGCCACTGGGCCGACGACGAGCTCGCGATCGCCTTCGAGGCCCTCGCCGCCGCCCGCGAGGGCCGATGAATCGTTCCCCTGGCACCCCTCCAGAAACGGCTTGGGCAGGGGGTTCATGGAGGCGGCGGGAATCGAACCCGCGTCCGCGGAAGCCCCGCCAGAGCGTCTACAAGCTTAGGCTGCCATTCGCTTTCGCCCGCCGGCCGGTAGGCAGCCGACCAACCGCTGGGCTAGTCATCCTTTGGATGTCGCACCTCGGGCGATGACGTTCCGTCGGTGCCTAGCCCGTTCGTTGACGCCGCTTGACCGAACCACGGGCCGAGCTCGGAGCGACGCGCTTCGCTACTGGTTAGGCAGCGAGAGCGAGTGCAGGATCGTTATCCGCACTTGCGTTTCGTCCCGGTTGTTTTACGAGGCCGACCGGGGACCTCGGCTTGCAACTCTGCCGGAGAACCGACCACGTCGATACCTGGTCGCCCCCGTATGTGTGTACGCCCAAATTGTAGCCGCGTGGGCCCTGGACTCCTGGCGTCGTGCCTAGGTTCTTTGCTCGGGATCGCCATTGCCCTCTGCACGCTCTTGAAGTTGATCAAGGACAACGAGTTCCAGACCGGCTGGGCCTGGGTCGGCCTGGGCATCGCCTTATCCATCGCAATTACCGCATTACTCCGGGTTCGCTTCCGCTGGAGAAGCAGGGACGTTCGTCCGGCGGCCGAGCCAGAGGCCGAGCCACGGCCTAAGTGAGCGTCAGGTGGCGAGTGCGATCCCGACGAGGATCGGCACGAGGATCCACGATCCGACCGTCAGCGCCACAGAGACGATCACAAACGTTCGACTCTGATCCTTCGGTGGCTTGCCGCACCAGCCGATCGAGCTCCAGAGAGCCTGCGCCGGCCCACGCGTGGCGAGTCGGATCCGTCTCGATGCCAGCGCGGCGCCGCGCAGGATGAACCACGACGCGACGACCGCGAGGAGGATCCCGGCGACGGCGAACGCGGTTGCCCACACCGTCGAGCCGAGGACCCCGGTCACGCGCCCGAACGTCGCAAAGAGCGGGAGCAGAGCGCCGCCGATGAGGAACGTCGGTAACGCGAGCTCGCGGGTCTTCAGTGCGTCCACCATTCGTGTGGCGTCGATCCGAGCACGATGCAGCTCCCAACGCTCGTCCGTGCCGGGAAGCGCCTGGATCTCGCGAAGCACGTAGAGGTTCCTCAGCCGGGTGGAGACGTTCCTGATGTGCGAGACGACAACGTAGCGGGCGACGAATGTGACTCCCCACCGCACGATGGCGCGGAGGGGCCCGAGATTCTCACCTGCTCGGGTTCCGTGGTAGCCGTGCCGAGCGAGCGACTCGAGCGCCTCGACCATGTTCCGGTGAGCCTGCGGAAAGAGCTCCGGCTGAGCCAGAGGACGCGTCCGTGAGATCTCGTAGAGCATCTCCCGCTCCCGAGGGCTCGTGACCTCCAGCGCGTCGAGGTACTTCGCGATCTCGTCCTCGTTCTCCCCGAGCAGCTTGAGGCGCTCGATCGGATTGTCGATCTCATCGAACGTGTCCTCGTGGGGAATTAGCGGCGCCTCGGCCATGGGCTCGCCCGAGGAGATCCTACTGGCGCCTATCTGGAGTGCTGTTTCAGCGCTCGCTCGATCTGCCGGTCCGACTCGCGCTTGGAGATCTCGCGCCGCCGGTCACGGACGTCCTTCCCCTTCGCCAGCGCAAGCTCGACCTTGGCGCGGCCGTTCTTGAAGTAGAGCTTCGTGGGGACAAGCGTGAAGCCGCGCTCCTGCACCTTGCCGGTCAGGTCGTCGATCTCCCGGCGGTGGAGGAGCAGCTTGCGGTCGCGGTCGGGATCGTGGTTCTGGATTCCCGCCTGGTCGTACGTGGAGATATGCGCGCCGACCAGCCACATCTCGCCGTCGCGGATGTCCCCGTACGCACGCTGGAGCTGCGCCCGGCCGTCACGGAGCGACTTCACTTCCGAGCCCGTGAGCGCGAGGCCCGCCTCGTAACGCTCGAGCAGGTGGTACTCGTGACGCGCCTTCCTGTTCTCCGTGATCAGCTTCTCCGCCATTACGCGACCGGAACCACCTGGCCAAGCCACGAGCGAAGCTCCATGAGGAACTGTGGGTCGATCGCATGCGGCAGGGGGTACTCGCGATAGATCACTGAGGCACCGGCGTCCTCGAGGATCTTCCTCGCCTCTCGCCCGAACTCGACGCTGATCACTGGGTCGTACGTCCCGTGACCGATTGCGACGGGTGGGATGTCGCCGAGGTCGAGCTCGAAGCCCTCGACGGTCGGGATGAAGCCGGAGAGCGCGATCAGCGCCGCAGGCCGCGGCCGCCCACGGCCCAGGCTGAACGAATAGGCCATCGCGGCACCCTGCGAGAACCCGCCGAGCACCGTCGCGTCGTGTGAGATCCCGTGCTCCCCGAGGAAGCCGTCGAGCCAGGATCCCACCTCCTCGTAGGTTGCGAGGAACGTATCGCGATCCGGGTAGCCCACCTGCTGTAGCGCGTACCAGTGAGCGCCGCCCGGCGGCAGCGCCAGCGGGCCGCGCGGCGTCACGCCGAGCAGGCGAAGGTCAGGATCGAGAAAGTCGAGGAGGGGATGGAGGTCGTGCTCGTCCGCCCCGCGCCCGTGGAAGAGGACGAGCGCGCCGGCCGGCCCGCCCGCCGCTTCTCTTACTTCGTAGTCCACGCAGCGCGTGGATCGGGCAGCGGCGTGAGGACTTCCTCGAGCCGGTCGCGCAGCGGCTCGTAGTCCGGCGGCAGCGACAGCCGCTCGCCGAGCGACTCCAGGGGCTCGTCCGCGGTGAACCCCGGGCCCAGCGTCGCGATCTCGAAGAGGACGCCGCTCGGCTCGCGGAAGTAGATCGAGCGGAAGTAGAAGCGGTCGATCACGGGCGTCGGATTGACGCCGGCACTCGCGACGCGCTCGCGCCAGGGGACGTGGTCGTCCATCGTGCTCGCCCAGGCAACGTGGTGAACCGTGCCGGCGCCCGGAATCCCCGGCTCAGCCGGCGGCTCGTCGTAGGCGTAGAGCCCACCTCGCTGCTCGCCGCGGACCTCCCACTCGTTCTCGCCGCCGGGCTCGAACCCGAGGGTCTCCTCGAGAAAGGCGCGGCTCGCGTCCGGTGACCCGGAAAACGCCCGGACGGAGTCGAAGCCCTGAAGCGCAAGCTCGGCGGGGATCTCGGGATGCTCGGCCACGAGCGGGTCGTCGTCGGTCTGGGTAACAGTGAGCTCGAGGCCCAGGCCCTCAGGACCTTCGAAGCGAAGGCGGCCGTCCTCGCGGACGGGCTCGACACCCTGGGCGCGGAGGCGCTCCTCCCAGAAGTCGAGCGCTTCCTCCGAGGCCACGCGCCAGATGATCGTGTGGATCATCCCCGCGCCCGCCCGACCCCGCCGCGCCCCGGGATACTCGAAGAACGTGATGTCCGAGCCGGCACTGCCCTGCTCGTCCGCGTAGAAAAGGTGATAGACCGTGGGGTCGTCCTGGTTCACCGACTTCTTGACGAGGCGCAGCCCGAGGACGTCGGCATAGAACTCGACGTTGCCCGGCGCGTCGGCCGTGATGCAAGTGATGTGGTGGATGCCTTCGAGCTTCATGGCAGCGCGAGCTCTATTTTGCCTGCCGGACGGTCGATGTCGGTGACGCGCACCTCGATCGCGTCACCCAGCCGATACCTCCGCCCGCCGCGCCGCGCGACGAGCGCCGTCCCGAGACCGTTGAGCTCGAAGTATCCCGGCAGCTTTCGGACCGGCAGGTAGCCCTCGAAGACCTCGCCGAAGCGGGCGAAGATCCCGGATTGGATGAGGCCCGTGATCTCGCCGTCGAAGGCGTCCTCCCAGCCTCTGTCGTAGAGTACGGCCTCGAGCAACCACGCGAGGCAGATGTCGTCCGCGCGATGCTCGACCTCGGCAATCGTCCGTTCCCGGGCCGAGGTGTGCTCGGCAAGCTCGGACAGCTCCTCCGGCGTCGGCTCCCCGGCCGCGCCAAGCTCCCGCAGGAGCGTGCGGTGGACGACGAGGTCGGGATAGCGCCGGATCGGTGATGTGAAGTGGCAGTACGCCGGGCTGGCGAGGCCCGAGTGGCCGAGGTTCTTCGGGTCGTAGCGGGCTTGCTTGAGCGCCCGGAGCACGAGCGCCGGAAACGCCTCCACCCCACGCCCGGTCGATTCGACGTATTCGCTCACCCGCTCGCTGATCCGGCCCGCGAGCTTGCCGGCCTCGGCCGGAGTCATGCGCTCCTCGTCGGAAGCCGGTGGCGTTGGCACCGCGAGGTCAGCCAGCTTCGCAAGGAGCAGAGAGATCGCCTGCGGATCGGGCCGCTCGTGGACCCGATAGAGGCTCTCGCGCCGCCGGCCCGAGAGCAGGCCGGCCACTGCTTCGTTGGCGAGGATCATCAGCTCCTCCACGAGCATGTGCGCGTGCGGCTCGGACTCGAGCCACGCGCGTTCGACCCCGCCCTGACCGTCGAAGGCGAAGACGATCTCGCGGGTCGTGATCCGTAACGCTCCGCGGTCGAAGCGTCGGCGGCGGAGTTCGAGGGCCAAGCGTTCCGCCAGCCGAATCGCCTCGGTGACGTCTTCCGTTGTGTTCTCCTCGCCGCCCAGGATCCGCTCCGCTCGACCGTAGGTCAGCCGCTCACGACTGCGGATCACGGACCGGTAGAAGGAGGCCTCCCCTGGCCTCAGGTCGGCGCCGAACGGGATTTCGACCGTGACACAGAGGCGGTCCTCGTTCGGACGGAGGCTGCAGAGATCGTCCGAGAGCCTCGGCGGGAGCATCGGCGCCACCCGTCCCGGTACATAGGCCGAGAACGACCGCCGCGCCGCGCCGTGGTCGAGCAGCGATCCGGCCGGGACGAAGTGGGACACGTCGGCGATGTGCACCCAGGCTCGCAGGCCGTCGCCGTCGCGCCGGACCGAGATCGCGTCGTCGAAGTCCTTCGCCGTGTCCGGATCGATCGTGAACGCGAGCTGCTCGCGCAGATCGACTCGGCCCTCGAGGGTCGCGGGCGGCGCGTCGTGCGGCTCATGCTCCTCGACCAGGCCCTCCTGCTCGAGCAGCGCTTCGAGCACGCTTTCGACGGAGTCTGCGGGTCCGAGCACTTTCTGGAGCCGCGCGCGCCCACGCCGTGGCGCGACGACCGCGAGCTGCCCCGGGCGGACCGCGTCGAGCCCGCGGCGGTCGAGAACGAGCGGAACGCCCGGCGTAAAGAACGGCTCGCCCACGACGAGGCGGCCGCGCCGACCGACCTCGACCACCACGCGGTCAGACACGGAAGGCTAGACGCGCAGGAATCTACGCAGCGTGAGGCCCGAGCCCGCAGCCCCGAGCAGCAGCCCGAAGCTCAACAGGATCAGCGAGATCGCCCAAAAGCCCATCGCGTTCACGTCGGGCCCCGTGTCAAGGCGCGGGAGGATCGACGGCAACGCCGCCTCCTTGCCCACGAAGAGCAGGATCACCGCGAGCAACGAGCCTCCGAGGCCACAGATCAGCCCCTCGAGCATGAACGGGCCGCGGACGAACCAGTTCGTCGCCCCGACGAGCTTCATCACCTCGATCTCCCGTCGTCGAGCGAAGATCGAGAGGCGGATCGTGTTCGCGATCAGGATCGTGGACGCCGAGAGCAGAACGATCACCGCGATGAGGAAGATCGATTCGATCACCTTCGCCACGCTGAGGATCTTCTCCGCGGTCTTCTTCCCGTAGGTGACCCGGTGAACTCCCGCCGGCATCGGCTTCAGGCTGTTGGCGATCGGCTCGGTGTCCTCGGCCTTCATCGGCGTGACCGTGTATGCAGGGCCGAGCGGGTTGAAGGGCAGGCCGTCGGCGCCGAAGAGCTCCGGCCGCTGCTTCTTGATCTTGTCGAGCCCTTGCTCCGCGGTGACGAGCTCAAACTTCCGCACCTGCTGGTTCGAGTCGAGCTTCACGCGCACGGCCTCGACCTGCGCCGGTTTCACGTCACGGTCGAAGAACACCTTGACGACCAGCTCGCCCTTCACGTGGTCGCTCCAGGAGAGGACGTATGTTCCGAGCGCGATGAAGAGCCCGAGCAGGAACATCCCGATCAGCACGGTCATCGTGGCCGCGACGGTCGTCGAGATGTTCGCCCCAATCGAGCGGACCGCCTCCCCCAGCATCATCTTCAGCCTCATTCGGAGGCGTACCCACCGCGGCGCTCGTCGCGCGCGATGCGCCCGTCCTCGAGGGCGATCACGCGGCGGCGCATCTTGTCGACCATCTCACGGTCGTGCGTCGCCATGACGACTGTCGTGCCGGACCTGTTGATCCGGTACAGCAGCTGCATGATGCCCACGGACGTGTCCGGGTCGAGGTTCCCGGTCGGCTCGTCGCAAACGAGCAGCGGAGGGTGGTTGACGAAGGCGCGCGCGATGGAGACGCGCTGCTGCTCCCCGCCCGAAAGCTCGTCGGGATACGAGTTGACCTTGTGCGTCAGTCCTACGAGGCCGAGCACCTCCGGCACCTTTTGCCGGATCGCGTTCCCGCCCTCGCCCTGAACCTTCAGCGCATAGGCGACGTTCTCGGCCGTCGTGCGATTGGGAAGGAGCTTGAAGTCCTGGAAGACACAGCCGATGTTGCGGCGAAGCTGCGGGACTTTCGAGCGGCGCAGCCGCGCCAGGTCCCGTCCGCCGACGACGATCCGACCCGAGGTCGGCTCCAGTTCCTTGAGGAGCAGCCGCACCATCGTCGACTTGCCCGAGCCCGAGGGCCCGACGAGGAAGACGAACTCGCCCTTCTCGATCACGAATGAAGCACCCTCGAGGGCCGCAACGCTGGGCTCGTAAACCTTTCCGACGTTGTCGAACACGATCATCGCGCGCGCGGCGGCAGCCTGAAGGTCCTGCGTTTCAGGCTCGGCAACAGCCGGCGATTCGGTCGCGAGTGTTTTCTCTTGCACCACAGTCATCGCAAAGTGCGCGCTCGGGCGCGCGGTAGGTCGGGCGATGGTCGGCGAGTCTAGCGAAAAGACCTGCTAGACAACCCTTCCAGCCGCCTTCGCCAGCAAATACTCGTGGATGAAGCCGTCCAGGCCGCCGTCGAGGACGCCTTCGGCATTTCCGACTTCGAAGTCGGTCCGGTGATCCTTGACCATCTGGTACGGGTGCAGAACGTAGGAGCGGATCTGGCTTCCGAAGCCGGTGTCTTGGGCGACGCCGCGCTCGCGGGCGAGCTCCTCCTCCCGCCGCTCTTGCTCGAGCTCGGCAAGGCGTGACCTGAGAATGCGAAGCGCCGTCTGCTTGTTCGAGGACTGGGAACGTTCGTTCTGGATCTGGACGACGATGCCCGTGGGAATGTGCGTTATGCGCACGGCGGAATCCGTCTTGTTCACGTGCTGCCCGCCGGCGCCGCTCGCGCGGTAGGTGTCGATCCGCAGGTCGCCCTCGTCGATCTCAACGTCCTCCTCCTCCGGCAGGAGCGGTGAGACGATCACCTGCGCGAACGACGTATGGCGCCTGTGCGCCGAGTCGAACGGTGACAGGCGGACGAGCCGGTGGACTCCGCGCTCGGCCTTCAGGATCCCGTATGCGTTTTCCCCGGACACGGAGAAGGTCGCCGACTTGAGGCCCGCCTCCTCGCCCGGGCTGGCTTCCAGCAGCTCCGTCTTGAGGCCGCGGTGCTGAGCCCAGCGGAGATACATCCGGAGCAGGATCTCGGCCCAGTCCTGCGCATCCGTGCCGCCCGTGCCCGAGTGGATCGTCACCACCGCGTCGCCCGCGTCGTACTCGCCGGTGAAGAGCGCGTCCTCCCGCAGGCGGTCGAGCTCGCGCTCGAGCGGCCGTAGGTGTGTGTCGAGCTCCTCGGCCAGGTCGCCGTCCAGCTGGTAGAGCTCGCGCGCCTCCTCGTAGTCGCGGGTCAGCGACTCGTACCGCTCGAGCCGCCTCGCAAGACGGGCGTGCTCGGCAGAGACGTCGGCGGCGTGGCGCTGGTCGTCCCAGAAGCCGGGCGCGCCCATCTCGGCCTCCAGCTCACCGACTCGCGTCGTCAGCGTGTCTGGGTCAAAGGTAATCACGGACCCAGGCGAGCTGGACCCCGATCTCCTCCAGGCGTTCGTCGACGGTCTGCGTGGTCTCGGCCATCTGCGCTGATCCTAGTCCCGGCGGCAGAACCTCAGCGCCGACCAGGTCTCGTCGAGCGAGGCAACCTTGTAGTCGACCCAACCGGCGGCCATGCCCCGCTCGCGGACGAGCAGCTGCGTGACGTCGCCCCGGGCGCCCTTGCCGCCTTTCGGCCAGGCGATCCACAGGCTGCCGCCTTCGGCAACGGAGTCCATCGCCGCGCGGAGCTCCTCGTCGAGCTCCGTCGGCGTGCGGACGAAGAGCATCACGAGCTCTGCTTCGCCGTCCGTCTGTCGGGCCGCAGCGAGCTTCTGGGCAAGCTCCTTCGGCGCGTGCACCAACCGGAGCGTCGCGCTGCCCGTGAGCCCGAGCTTCTCTTCGAGCGTCGCGCCGGCATACGGCGCCATAGCGTCCGGGACGACGGGATTCTCCGGTGGGCGCTCGAGCGCTGTTCGGAGCTGGGTCGCAAGCCCGTCCCAGTCCGAGAACCGGGCGTCAGGGAGGATTGCGCGGACGCGCTCGACCTTGTCCGGCTCGCCTCCGGCGAAGACCTGCGGCGTGTGGCGAGTCGTCGGCCGGCGCCGCAGCTGAATCCCCATTACGAGACCTTCGCTCGGACGGCGGTCAAGGTCGACCACGACTGCGTCGGGCGGGTCGTCGGTGAGCTTCTGGAGGTCCGGCGGCCCTTTCGGCGCCGCGACATCGACCTGCTCCGCCAGCGAGCGCAGATGGGCTAACGCTTCCGCAGGGTCAGGCGACCAGCTGATCAGGACGACGCGCAGGGCCGGTCAGGCCCCATGGCACTTCTTGTACTTCTTGCCGGAGCCGCACGGGCACGGATCGTTCCGGCCGACCTTGTCCCACTCGGAGGCGACCCGCTGCTGCTGCGTCGCGACCGCGGTTGCTCCGCCGCCGATCGCGCCCGCCGTGACCGCGGCGCCCGCCCCGGCACCGGCGGCTGCGATCGCCTCGGAGCCCGCGAGCGACTCGTGCTGATACGCAAACCCGCCGTCACCGTCGCCGTCCCACCCGGTCTCCTGCATCTCCTGCAGGGCCCGGGCATCGTCTTGGGCGACCTCGGCGTGGAAGAGGAGCGAGACGACCTCCTCGCGGATCTGGCCACCGAGCTGCTCGAACATCAGATGGCCCTCGTGGCGGTACTCGACCAGCGGGTCCTTCTGCGCCATCGCGCGGAGGTGGACACCCTCGCGGAGGTAGTCCATGTTCTCGAGGTGCTCGCGCCAACGGGCGTCGACGACCTGGAGGATCACGTACCGCTCGATCTGCCGCGCGACCTCCTCGCCCCAGGCCTCTTCGCGCTCGCGGTACTCGTCCTGCGCGGTCTCACGGAAGTCGTCCACGAGCGCCTCGCGGGTCATCTCCCCAAGATCCTCCTGAAGCTCCTCGACGGTGATGTCCGTGCCGAACGCGTTATTGACGGCCTGGACGAGCCCGGGGATGTCCCATTCCTCCGGGAACTCCTCGGCCGTGTACTCCTGGACGATCGACTGGACGACCTCGTCGATCCACTCACGAACGTCGCCCGAGAGGTCCTCGCCCTCGAGGACGCGGCGCCGCTGCTCGTAGATCACCTGCCGCTGCGTGTTCATCACGTCGTCGTACTTGAGGACGTTCTTGCGCATGACGAAGTTCTGCTCCTCGACCTTCTTCTGAGCGTTCTCGATCTGCTTGGAGAGGATCGAGGCCTCCATGGGCTGGTCGTCCGGGAGCTTGAAGCGCTCCATGATGTTGTAGATCCGGTCGCCGGCGAAGAGGCGCACGACCTGGTCCTGGCCGGACAGGTAGTACCGCGATTCGCCGGGATCGCCCTGGCGGCCTGAACGGCCTCGGAGCTGGTTGTCGATGCGGCGCGCCTCGTGGCGCTCCGTTCCGAGCACGTAGAGGCCGCCGAGCTCGCGGACGCCCTCCTGGAGCTTGATGTCGACACCCCGGCCGGCCATGTTCGTCGCGATCGTCACGGCGTGCTTCTCGCCGGCGTCTTTGATGATCTCGGCCTCCCGCTCGTGCTGCTTCGCGTTCAGGACGGCGTGCTCGATGCCGCGGCGCTGAAGGAGCTGGGAGAGGTACTCGGAGGTCTCGACGTCGATGGTTCCGACGAGCACCGGCTGCCCAGCCTCGTTCCGCTCGACGATGTCTTCGACGACGGCGTCGAACTTGGCCTCCTTGGTCTTGAAGATGAGGTCGTTCCGGTCGTCACGCGCGACGGAGACATTCGTGGGGATCTCGACCACGTTCAGGTCGTAGATCTCGACGAACTCCTTCTCCTCGGTCTTCGCTGTGCCCGTCATGCCGGCGAGCTTCTCGTAGAGCCGGAAGTAGTTCTGCAGCGTGATCGTCGCGAGGGTGACGTTCTCCTCCTGGATCCCGACGCCCTCCTTGGCCTCGATCGCCTGGTGGAGGCCCTCCGACCAGCGTCGGCCTTCCATGATCCGGCCCGTGAACTCGTCGACGATCTTGACCTCGCCCTCCTGGACGACGTACTCGACGTCCCGGTTGTAGAGCGACTGGGCCTTGAGCGCCTGGTTCAGGTGGTTGACGAGCTGGATGTTCTGCGGGTCGTAGAGGTTCTCGATCCCGAGCGCGCGCTCGACCTTGTCGATCGCAGCCTGGCCCGGTGACACGGTCTTGTGCTTCTCGTCATAGAGGAAGTCGGCGCCGGATGCCTCCGTCTCGTCGATGCCCTTGCCGGCCGTGTTCTTGCTCTGCATGCCATCGAGGGTCCTCACCACGCGGGCGAAGTCGTAGTACGTCTGGGCGGCCGTCTCGGGCTCGCCGGAGATGATCAGCGGCGTGCGCGCCTCGTCGATCAAGATCGAGTCGACCTCGTCCACGATCGCGTAGGTGTGGCTCCGCTGAACGACGCCGTCGAGCGAGACCGCCATGTTGTCGCGCAGGTAGTCGAACCCAAACTCGGAGTTCGTCCCGTACGTGACGTCGGCGTCGTACGCCTCTTTCCGTTCGGAGAACGCCATCATGTTCTGGATGAAGCCCACGCGCATCCCGAGCGCGTCCCATACCGGCTTCGTCCACTCCGGGTCGCGCTTCGCCAGGTAGTCGTTCACCGTCACGAGGTGGACGTTTTCGCCGGTGAGCGCGTTCAGGTACAGCGGCTGAACGGCGACGAACGTCTTTCCTTCACCGGTCTTCATCTCGGCGATGTCGCCCTCGTGGAGGACAATCCCGCCCATCAGCTGCACGTCGAAGAGCCGGATGCCCATCGTCCGCTTGAACGCCTCACGGACGGCGGCATACGCCTCGAAGAGGACCTCCTCGAGCGGTTCACCGTTCTCGATCCGCTGCCGGAACTCAGACGTCTTCGCAGCGAGCTCGGCGTCAGAGAGCTTCTCGAAGTCGGGCTCCAGCGTCCCGATGTAGGCGGCCTGTTTCTTGAGTTGCTTGAGCCGCCGGCCTTCGCCGACGCGGAGGACTTTCTCGAAGCCACCTAGCTGCGTTGCCACCTGTCTAGGGTATCGGAGCCTCGCCGCGAGACCGTGAGTCGCGACCGTCGTTCACAGAGGTTTTACGTCAACCGCCCACAGGTCGCCGTCGAGCCGCTCTGCGTGCAGGACGAATTCGTTGTGGCGGTCACGGGCGAGGGCTTCGAGGGTCGGGAATTCTCCCCAGCCTGCGCGCTCATCGACGAGCAGCGTGCGCTCGTCGCCCTGGACGGCGAGATTCACGGTATCGCCGTCGATCTCCTCCGGGACGTGTAACACCTCGATTCGGTTGGCCGCGACACCCCAGACGTCGCCGTCGCGGCGGACCGCCCGTGCCCGGTAGGGCGTGTCCAGCTCCTGAACCAGGGCCGCGGCCAGCGGCTCGAGAGCCCCCTCGGACACGTCGTCTTCGACGAGCAGGGTTCCGTCGGAAAGGGCGACGAAGTCGACTGCGTCGCCGGTGAGCTCCGGCGCGTCGGCGGTCGCCACGGCGTCCCAGGTTCGCTGGCGGTGGATGCCATGGATTCCGACCTCGCGAAAGGCGGCGAGAAACGGGATCCGCTCGTGCGGCTCGAGCGGCGCCTCCGGATCGAGGGGCGGTGACTCCGTGGCATCGACGTCGAGGCCCCCTTCGCGTGCCAGCCGCTCGTGCGCCGGCTCGTCATCTCGCCGCCAGAACGGCATCGCCAGGGCTAGATCTGCGGCTCGATGAGGCCGTATGCGCCGTCCCGCCTGCGGTAGACCACGTTGACGTCCATCGTCTCGGCGTTCTGGAAGACGAAGAAGTCGTGGCCGAGCAGCTCAAGCTGGAGCACGGCCTCCTCCGGGCTCATCGGCTTGACAGGAAAGCGCTTCGACTTGACGATCCGCAGCTCCGCCTCGATCGGAATGGCGTCGTCGGGGACTGTTGATGCGACCGCCGACCCGCGGTGGTTCCGCCGCTTCTCTCGGTACCGCTTGACCTGGCGCTCCAGCTTGTCCACGAGCTGGTCGATCGAGGCCCTCATGTCGACGTTCGCCTCGCGAGCACGCAGAATCGGCCCCTTGGTCCAGATCGTGGCCTCGGCAACGTGGTTCGCAGAGATCGACGGATTCCGCTCGACGGCAAGCTCGAGCTCGACGCGCGTCGGATCCGCCAGCTGGCGGTCGAGCTTGCCGAGCTTCTCCTGCGCGTACTGCCGGATCGAGTCGGTGACCTCGACGTTCTTGCCCTTTACCTGGAGTCGCACCGGACCTCCCGAAGGTTGACGGCCGGTCAGCTTCGCTGAATTGATTCTATTGACCGTACCGCTCTTGCGAAGGTCACGACTTCGACACGCCGGGCGCCGGCTCGGCGGAGCGCCGACGCTGCCGCCGACGCCGTCGAGCCGGTGGTGTAGACGTCGTCGACCAGCGCGACGGTCCCGGGGACACGTCCGGTCGCTGTGAACGAGCCGGCGACGTTGCGTCGCCGCTCGACCAGGCTGAGCCCACGCTGGCGCTTGGGCGCCCGTGTTCGGCCGAGCGCGCTGAGCAGCCGAAGGCTCCAGAGCTGACTCAAATCGCCAGCGAGCTGAGCGGCCGGGTGGTAGCCCCGCTTCACGCTCCGGTCGCCGTCCGGCGGGACGAAGGTCAGAGCTGCGACGGGGGGTCTCTCGACGATATTCGCAATGACGTCTGCCACCTCGTGCGCGAGGGCTCGCTGACCGCGTTCCTTCCAGGCCGAAACGAGCGGCCGAACGGGTCCCTCGTAGGCGACGGCAGCCCGCGCGGAGGCGAACGCGAGCCGCCGCCCCGAGCACTCGAGGCAGCGCAGGACCGGCCAGGCGGTGGGCGCGCCACAGCGCGCGCACCCCGGTCCTCGAAGCCGCGGCAGCGCGGCACGGCATCTGCCACAAAGCGCGACACCGAGGCAACCGCAGACGACGCAGCGGCGCGGAAGCAGCAGATCCAGGAGCACATTCCGTCGACCGTAGGCGCCAAAAGCGCACGCGTGGGTGACGAATCTGTGCCGAAAGTGGAACTAGCGCTCGAGCGAGTACGCGCTCCGAACAGAAAGGCCGAGCCGACCTCGCATGCGGTTGTCGGCGTCCAGGAGCTGCTCCGGATCGCCGATGTCGAACCAATCGCCTCCGATGCGGTAGCCGTACACCGGCGCCCTCGTGTGCAGCCAGACGACGAAATTGCCCGGTGCGTCCGGCGAATTCCCTGCCTCGAGATATTCCGAGACCAGGGGGGCGTCCTCGGCCGAATAGAGGTAGACGGCCGTAGCCGCCAGATCGCTCCTCGGCCGAGCCGGCTTCTCTTCGATCGAGACCACCCGGTCGTTCTCGTCGAGCTCCACGACGCCGTATTGCTTGATCAGCACCGGATCCGTGACGCGGTGAACCGCGATCGCCGCGCCCTCGCCCTTGCTCCGCCAGAACCGAACGAGATCCTCCAACGGGTACTCGATGAGGTTGTCGCCTGCGAGCACGAGCAGGTCTTCTCCCTCGAGTCCGGCCTCCTCGATCGTGAAGCGGATGTCACCGACGGCACCTAGGCGATCCTCGTTGCTGACCGTCCCGTCGTTCCAGACTGACACCGGCCTCGACCCGGAGCGCTGGGAGGCCCAGCTCCCAAAGTCCCCGGCGAACCGCGCGTTCGTGACGACGTGGACCGCGTCGACCTCCTCCACCGGCTCGACCCGATCCAGCAGGTAGTCGAGCATCGGCCGCCCACCGAGCGGCAGGAGCGGCTTGGGAATCGTGTCGGTCAGCGGGCGCAGCCGGGTGGCGTAGCCAGCTGCGAGAACAATCGCTTTCAGGGCCTACGTGCCTTCGTTCCAGGACGCCAGGTATTTGGCCTGGTCCTCCGTGAGCCGGTCGATCGAGATGCCCATCGTCTCGAGCTTGAGCCGCGCGATCTCCTCGTCGATCTCCTCCGGAACGGGGTAGACCTTGCGATCGAGCTCGGCGGCGTTCTCGACCGCATACTCGGCCGCGAGCGCCTGGTTCGCGAACGACATGTCCATGACGATCGCCGGATGGCCCTCAGCGGCGGCAAGGTTGATCAGCCGCCCGTCGCCGAGCAGGTAGAGGCGATTGCCGCCCTCGAGGGTGAACTCCTCGACGAACTCCCGCGACTCGCGGACCTCCGTTGCCAACTGCCGGAGCGCCGGGATCTCGATCTCGACGTTGAAGTGGCCCGTGTTCGCGAGGATCGCGCCGTCCTTCATCCGCGCCATGTGCTCGCGGGTGATCACGGACTTGTCCCCAGTGGCGGTGCAGAAGATGTCGCCGACCTCGGCCGCCTCGACCATCGACATGACCTCGAAACCGTCCATCGCCGCCTCGAGCGCCCGGACCGGGTCGACCTCGGTGACGATCACGTGGGAGCCCATGCCCTTCGCCCGCATCGCTACACCTCTTCCGACCCATCCGTAGCCCGCGACCACGAACCGCTTGCCGGCAAGGAGGACGTTCGTTGCCCTGATGATCCCGTCGATCGTCGACTGGCCGGTTCCGTAGCGGTTGTCGAACAGGTGCTTGGTCTTCGCCTCGTTGACGGCGATAATCGGGAACCCGAGCGCACCGTCGGCCTCGAGCGCCTTCAGCCGGATGACGCCGGTCGTCGTCTCCTCCGTCCCCGCAATGATGTCGCCGAGCTGCTCGCGCCGATGTGAGTGGAGGACGCCGATTACGTCGGCGCCGTCGTCCATGGTCAGCTGCGGCTTGTGATCGACCGCCGCCTCGATGTGCTGGTAGTAGGTGTCGTTGTCCTCGCCCTTGATCGCGAAGACGGACACGTCGAACTCCTCGACGAGCGCCGCAGCGACGTCGTCCTGCGTCGAGAGCGGATTGGAGGCGCAGAGCACGACGTCAGCGCCCCCGGCCTTGAGCGTCCTCGCCAGATTCGCCGTTTCGGTCGTGACGTGGAGGCACGCTGAGATGCGATAGCCGGAGAGCGGCTGCTCACTCTCGAAGCGTTCGCGAATTGCGGCCAGAACCGGCATCTGCCGGTCGGCCCAGGCGATCCGGCGAACGCCTCCGGGGGCCAGCGAAAGATCCTTGACGTCGTAGCGCTTGGTCGTTGCCATCCTGCTCTTCCTCTCAGAGTGGGGAATCTAGATCCAATGTCTAAGCCGGCCCCACCCAGCAAAGCCGGTGCGGCCTCTTCTGGTCGGCGCCGTCAAGTCGGCGCCTAGGCGGCCAGGAGCCGCTCATGCTTTCGCTGCTCCCAGTCGACCCAATCCTCTGCACCGACATCCGCCCTGGCCAGCCAGCCTTCGACAGCGGCGTGCAGCGGAGGCTCGCGGCGCAGTCGCGCGGCGAAGGCGATGTCGGTGAGCTCGACCCCGAACTGACCGCGCAACCGGCGGAGCGAGCGAAGCTGATTCAGCTCACGCAGTCCGTAGAGACGGTAGCCCGACAGGGATCGCTTGGGGACGACGAGACGAGCCTGCTCGAGGTAACGAAGCATGCGAGCCGACCATCCGGTCGCTCTCGCCGCCGCTCCGACAGTCAGGCCGTCCATGCGGACAACCTTAACACAAAAATGTTAAGGTTTGCCAGGCGCATCGGATCGGCCGTACTCATCCTCTAGCCGTACGACGTCATCGAGGTGCGGCGTCGAGACTTCGAGCATCACCGTGTCCTCGAGCGCCCGGATCCGGTGCACCGTTCCGGGTTTGATCCGGAATGCGGCGCCAGGGACGACCACCTCCGAAATCGTCATCGTCTCCCCTGGTTCAGCGAACTCGAGCTCCGCACGGCCTTCCAGGAGATACCAGGACTCGTCCTTCTCCCGGTGGAACTGGAGCGAGAGCTGGTGGCCCGCCTTCACGGCCAGCAGCTTGCCCGCGTAGTCATCGGAGAGCGCCCAAATGAGCTCGTGGCCCCACGGCTTCTCGACCCGCTGCGGCTCGAAGGCGAAGCGGTCGAGATTCTTCACGTTCGGCGACGAGAGCGGGCCGTTCGACATACGGGCATCATCCCACTACGAGGTCAGGAGACGTTTCGGATCGGACTTCACGAACTCCTGAGCGAGACGTAGATCCTTCGGGGTGTTCACCGTCAGCCACAGCCCTTCGTGGCGGAAAGCGCGCAGCCGACCGTCCCCGGCCAGCTCCGGGAACGTCGTCGTCTCGTGGTCGCCGCGCTCGGGCAGCCTCGCGATGGCCTCCTCCTCGAGCACGTAGAGACCAGTGTTGACCCAAAAAGGCAGCTCCGGCGCCTCGCGGAAGCCACGGACGACATCGTCGCCGTCGACTTCGACGACGCCGAGATGGCTCCGGAGTGGAGCGACCGTGATCGTCGCGGCGCCGCCTTTCGCCTCGTGCGCCCCGTACAGCTCGCTCAGGTCGAGGTCGAAGAGCTCGTCGCCGTTCATGGCATAGACCGGCCCGTCGCTTTCCCGAGCCTCGGCCGCGAGCCGCAGGCCGCCGCCACGCCCGAGCGGCTCTGGCTCGCCGACGGCCACGACGTCGACGCCGAGCCCCTCGAGCTCCCGTTCGAACAGCTCCTCCTGCCCCGCGGCGACGCTGAAGATGACGCGCCGGACGCTCGCTCGCTTCAGCAGCGCAATCTGATACGCGGCGAGCGGCCGCCCACCCACGTCCACGAGCGCCTTCGGCCGGCCCTCGGCAGCCTCGCCGAGCCGCTCGGCCTTTCCGCCGGCGAGGATGATCGCCTCGGCCATCTAACTAGGCGGGCTCGCGTTCGGGCTCGGCCGTCTCGGGCAGGCCCGAGAACGATGAGCTCGCCCGACCGATGCCTTCGTATGCAAAGCCCTGCTGCTGGGCCGCCCGAGGATCCAGCAGGTTGCGGCCGTCGACGATCAGCGGCGTCCTCATTGCCTCCCGAATCTCGAGAGAGGCAAGGTCGCGCAGCTCATCCCAGTCGGTGACAACGATGGCGGCATCGGCGTCCCGAACCGCGTCGAGGACGGAGTCGCGGACGTCAACGCCTTTCAAGAGCTCACCTGGACGGGCAACCGGGTCCCAGCCGCGCACCTCCGCGCCTTCGGCGAGGAGGCGCGAGGCGAGCACGATGCTGGGCGCCTCCCGCATGTCGTCGGTGTTCGGCTTGAAGGAGAGGCCGAGCAAAGCGACGCGCTTGCCACGCAGCTTGCCGAGATGCTTCTGCAGCTTCGCGATCACGCGGCGCTTCTGGAGCTCGTTGACCTCGATGACCGCCGAGAGAAGCTGGAAGTGGTACCCGGAGTTGGATGCGAGCTGCTTCAGCGCGGAAGCGTCCTTCGGGAAGCACGACCCGCCGTAGCCGATTCCCGCGCGCAGGAAATGAGGGCCGAGCCGATGGTCGAGGCCGATGCCGCGGGCGACCTCCTCGACGTCGGCGCCGACCAGCTCGCAGACGTTCGCGATCTCGTTGATGAAGCTGATGCGCGTCATCAGAAATGCGTTCGCGGCCAGCTTGATCATCTCTGCCGATGCGACATCCGACCGGACGACGGCCGCGTCGAGCTTCTGGTGGAGCGCCTCGACGCCGTCGCCGTCCTCCGGCTCGAAGGCGCCGATGACGATCCGGTCAGCGTTCATGAAGTCGTGCACGGCTGTCCCTTCCGACAAAAACTCGGGGTTCGAGACATAGCCGACGTGCTCGAGGCCGCGCGCGTCGAGTGCGGCGCGGACCTTCTCTCCCGTCCCCACGGGAACCGTGCTCTTCATCACCAGCACGGGTCTGCCGGCCACCTCCGGCAGGTCGTCGAGAACGCTCCAGACGGCGGACAGGTCGGCGTCTCCGGCATAGGTGGAGGGCGTCCCGACGCAGACATAGAGCAAGTCGGCGCCGTCCGCGGTCTCGGCGGGGTCGGTCGTGAAGCGCAACCGCTCTCGATTGGCCTGGATGAGCTCCGGGAGCCCGGGCTCGTGGATCGGGATCTCGCCGCTCCGAAGCGCCTCGATCTTCTCGGGCAGCACGTCGCGAACGACGATGTCGTGCCCGAGCTCGGCGAAGCAGGCGCCGGTGACGAGACCGACCCAACCGGCCCCGAAAATGCCGACCTTGCTCATTGCCGCTTCTTCTTCGCCTTCTTCTTGGGCTTCGGCTTCGGGGCGTCGAGCGGCCGCAGGCCGCGCGCGATTGCCAGCATCGTCTCGTTCGACAGCGAGTCGCGCAACGTGTTCACGACCCAGTAGGTTGCATCGTCGGTCTTGAGCACGATCATGTGCAGGTCCGAGCCGTCGAAGTAGAGGTCGTACTCCCTGCCGCCGATTCGTCTCGTGACGTTCTTGCTGTCGAGGATCGGCGGATCGTCCCACGTCGTCTCCTCGACGCCCCAGTACTCCTGGGCTCCGGTTCGGAACGTCAGTCGCACGGCGTGGTCGTCCCTGGTGATCGGGTAGACCCGAACCGGCTTCTCGCTGTCGATCGAGGAGCTCCGCTCGATGAGGCTCGGGACCATCAGCGGGAAGCCCGCACGGCGTTTGATTAGGCGTAGGTAGCTCAGGCTCGCGCTCGGGTTGCGGGTGACGTTCGGCGGCCTGCGCTTGGGCGTCCGGTCGACCGGTGCAGGGGCGAGATTGCCATGGAAGGTCTGTCCGACCACGACCACGAGCATCGCGGTGTTCGCGAACGGGGCAATCGTGGGTGGCATCGCCCCCTTGACGTCGGCCGAGCCGAAGAGGTTGCGAACCGCCCTGGCCGCCGCCTGCGAGCCGCGCTTCGCCGGGTCGAAGTAAACGGTCGTCCGGAACGGCCATAGAGCGCGAGGAGCGTTCGCGAGCACGCCCTCCGGCGGAGGCAGTGTCTTGTACCCGCGGCGGCTGAGCAGGTACGTGGCGTTGGCAGCCGAGCCGGTGATCCCATTCCCGTTGAGGACGACGATCGAGGTGCGACCCGGCGGCGGTGCGTTGCTGCCTTTGAGCCTGAGCCGCTGGCCGAGCGCCGCCGCAGTCGCCTTCTCGCCGGCATCTACGTCGGGCGTCTGAAATTCCTCGACGGCGGCCTGGATGTTCGACGGATCCGTCGTCAGCTGGTTGTAGCCGACGAGGGCCTCGATCCGGGACTGAAAGATCCGGCCCGCCGGGAGCCCCTCAGCGAAGAACGCCCAGCCGCGCACTGTGTCCGGCGTCAGCGACTTGCCACCGCCCCGCCCGACCTGGACGTTCTGGCGGACGACCTTCATCAGCCGCGGCAACGTGCGGAGGTTGAAGGAGTCGGACAGCCGTTCCTTCAGCGCCCTCATGAAGAGCCGCTGGCGCTCGATGCGGTAGAGGTCGGAATCGGTGTGGCGGAAGCGCACGTAGGAGAGCGCCTCCCGTCCGGTCAGCCGCTGATACCCGGGCTTGAGGTCGATCGGCGGGAACGTCGGCCCCCCGCCGGAGTTGTCGTTGAAGTAACGGCGATCGATGTCGAGCCAGACGCCGTCCAGCTTGTCGACGAGCTGGATGAAGCCGCGGAAGTCGACCGTGACGAGGTAGTGGACCGGGAGCCCCGTCAGATGCTTGACGGTCTGGAGCGTTCCTTCGATGCCGCACTGGCCGAAGGCCGAGTTGATCGGGCCGCGCGTTGGGGCCCGCCCCGGGCAGTAGACGTCGACGACAAGGTCACGCGGCATCGACAGCATCGAGAGCGTCCCCTGCTCGGGATCGGCGCGCAGAAGCATGACCGTGTCCGAGCGCATCCCACCCCGCTCGTCACCCCTCGCGAAGCGCCGCAAGTCAGTCCCGATCACCAGCGCAATCGCGGGTCGTCCTGGAAGCTGGAGGTCGAGCTTCTTCGCGGCCTTCACGAGCTGCGGGTTGCGCTTCGAGCTCTGGTCGATGTCGACCACCGTCTGCTCGAAGTCGAGGTAGTGGCCGCCGGCGATCCCGAACAGAAGCGCCGACGCCGCTGCGAAGAGGAGAAAGACGATCCGCCCGATCGTTGCGAGGAAGCCCCGGCGCTTTCCGGGCTGCTCGTAGCGCGTGATCGGCGTCAGCGCAATCGGGGGTCCATGGCCGCGGCCGTTACCGTCGACCTCAGCGGCGCGCCCGATTCCTCGTTTCAGCGTCGTTCTCATTGTGAAAATGCGCGAAACGCCCTCGCGGGCGCCACGCGGGGAGGATAGCTCAGGCGACGGCGGGAGCTGTCACCGGTTCGTAAGCCAGATTGGGGCGTAGCCAACGCTCGGCCTCGGCCACGGTCATTCCCTTCCTTGCGGCGTAGTCCTCCACCTGGTCGCGCGCGATCCGGCCGACGGAGAAGTAGCGCGCCTTCGCATGCGCGAGATAGATCCCACTGACGCTCGCTGCCGGGTAGGTGGCAAACGTCTCCGTCAGCTCGAGCCCAACCGTCTCCGCTTCCAGGAGGTCGAACAGCTTGTGCTTCTCGCTGTGGTCGGGGCAGGCCGGGTAGCCGTAGGCCGGGCGGATGCCGCGAAAGCGCTCGGCGATCAGCTCGTCGCTGGAGAGCTTTGGACCTTCTTCGTACCACTCCCGCCGCGCCCGCTCGTGCAGGAACTCGGCGAAGGCCTCGGCGAGGCGGTCGGCGAGCGCCTTGACCATGATCGCGCGATAGTCGTCGAGCTCGGCCCCGTAGCGCTCCGCCAGCTCGTCAGCCCCGTGGATCCCCACGGCGAAGCCGCCGATGTGGTCGCCGAAAGGCGCGACGTAGTCCGCAAGGCTCCGGTTCGGTCGCGAGTCGCCGTACGCGGACTGTTGCCGGAGCATTGGCAGCCGCGTCCCGTTCTCGAGCACGATGTCGTCGCCCTCGGCCGACGCCGGCCAGAACCCATAGATTCCACGCGCGTGTAACAGCTTGTCGCGAGTGATCTCCGCAAGGAGCTCCTGAGCGTCGTCGTAGAGCTCGCGCGCGGCCGGCTGTTCCAGGATCGCCGGGAAGCGGCCCTTGAGCTCCCAGGCGTGGAAGAAGAACTGCCAGTCGATGTACGGAGCGAGCTCTTCGAGCGCCGGCTCGACGACTCGGGTTCCGGTGAACCCGGGAATGGGAAGCTCGTCGAAATCGACCTGTTCCCGGTTCGCGCGGGCCTGCTCGATCGGCAAGAGCGGCTTGCGCTCCTTCTCCGCATGCTGTGTGCGCAGCCGCTCCTGGAGCTCCACGTTCTCCTGCTCGAGCGTGGCTCGGCGTCCGTCGTCCAGGAGCTTGGAGACGACGCCCACGACGCGCGAGGCGTCGAGGACGTGGAGCGTCGGCGAACCGTAGGCGGGCGCGATTTTCACCGCTGTGTGCTGCTTCGAGGTCGTCGCACCTCCGATCAGGAGCGGCAGGTCGAGGCCGCGCCGCTCCATCTCCTGCGCAACGTTGACCATTTCGTCCAGCGAGGGCGTGATCAGGCCAGAGAGCCCGACGACGTGGCAGCCCTCGGCGACCGCGGTGTCGAGGATCCGGTCGCCCGGCACCATCACGCCGAGGTCGATGACTTCGTAGTTGTTGCAGCCGAGAACGACGCCGACGATGTTCTTGCCGATGTCGTGGACGTCCCCCTTGACGGTCGCCAGGACAACCTTCCCCTGCGTGCGGCCCGCTGCTTTCTCGTCCTCCATGTACGGCTCGAGGTAGGCGACGGCGCGCTTCATCGCGCGAGCGCTCTTCACGACCTGTGGGAGGAACATCTTCCCCGCTCCGAAGAGATCCCCGACGACCTGCATGCCTTGCATCAGTGGGCCCTCGATCACGTCCAGCGGTCGATCGCGGGCCTGCCTCGCCTCTTCCGTGTCGGCCTCGATGTGGTCGACGATCCCGTGGACGAGCGCGTACGAGAGCCGCTGCTCCACTGGTGCATCGCGCCAGGCGATGTCGATTTCGCGCCTCGTCCCCTCGCCTCGAACGGTGTCGGCGAACTCGACTAGCCGCTCGGTCGCGTCGGGGCGGCGGTTGAAGATCACGTCCTCGACACGCTCCAGGAGTTCTGCCGGGATGTCCTCGTAGACGGCCAGCTGGCCGGCGTTGACGATGCCCATGTCCAGCCCGGCCTGGATCGCGTGGTAGAGGAACGCGGCGTGCATCGCCTCACGGACGACGTCGTTGCCGCGGAACGAGAAGGAGAGGTTGGAGATGCCGCCGCTCGTCCGCACTCCGGGACACCGCTCCTTGATGAGCGGCAGCGCCGCGATGAAGTTCTTCGCAAAGTCGTCGTGCTCCTCGATCCCCGTGGCGACGGCGAGGACGTTCGAGTCGAAGATGATGTCCTCCGCCGGGAAGCCAGCCTGCTCGGTCAGCAGGCGGTACGCGCGCTCGCAGATCGCAACCTTGCGCTCGACCGTTTCCGCCTGGCCCTGCTCGTCGAAGGCCATGACGACGACGCCGGCGCCGTAGCGGCGGATCATCCGCGCCTGTTCCAGGAACGGCTCCTCGCCTTCCTTGAGGCTGATCGAGTTGACGACGCCCTTGCCCTGCAAGCACTTGAGCCCGGCCTCGAGCACGGGCCAGCGTGAGCTGTCGACCATGATCGGCAGGCGCGCGACCTCCGGCTCGGTCGCAATCACGTTCAAGAACGTCGTCATCGCCCACTCGGAGTCGAGGAGGTCGGCGTCCATGTTCACGTCGACGAGGTTCGCGCCGCCCCGCACCTGCTCGAGCGCCACGTCGACGGCGCCCTGGAAGTCATCGGCTTCGATCAGGCTCCGGAACCGCGCCGAGCCGGTCACGTTCGTCCGCTCGCCGACCATGACGAACCCGGTGTCGGGGCCGATCTCGAACGGCTCGAGCCCGCTGAAGCGTGGCCTCGCCCGTCTCGCCGGGACCTGTCTAGGGGCCAGGCCCCTGGACACGTCCGCAATGGCCCGGACGTGCTCGGGGGTCGTGCCGCAGCAGCCGCCGACGATGTTGACGAGCCCCTCGCGCGCGAACTCGCCGAGGAAGCGGCTCGTGTCGCTCGCCTGCTCGTCGTGCTCGCCGAACTGGTTCGGGAGGCCGGCGTTCGGGTGGCAGGCGACGTACGTCGTCGCCGCGCGCGCGAGATCTTCGACGAACGGGCGCATCTCAGTCGCGCCGAGCGAGCAGTTCACGCCCACCACGAGCGGACCCGCATGCTCGACGGAGAGCCAGAAGGCCTCGACCGTCTGGCCGGACAGGTTGCGTCCACTCCGATCAACGGCGGTGAACGAGATCCAGAGGGGGAGCTCGGGCGCGACCTCCCGCGCCGCGACGAGCGCCGCCTTGGCGTTCAGGGTGTCGAAGATCGTCTCGACGAGGAGGATGTCGACGCCGCCCTCGACGAGCCCGCGGATCTGCTCCGCGTACGCCTCTCGAACCTGGTCGAACGTGGCGCTACGGTAGGTCGCGTCGTCAACCTTGGGCGACAGCGAGAGCGAGACGTTCAGCGGCCCAACCGAGCCGGCGACCCACGCCGGGCGGTCGACTGCGTCCGCCGCTTCCCGAGCGAGCTGCGCGCCCACGACGTTCATCTCGTGGGCGTATGGCTCCAGCGCGTAGTCGGCCTGGCCGATCGACGTCGCCGTGAACGTGTTCGTGGTGACGACGTCCGCCCCCGCAGCGAGGTAGGAACTGTGGATGTCGCGAACGACGTCCGGGCGGGTCAGGTTGAGGAGATCGGGGTCGCCGGCGACGTCGCGGGCGTGATCGCGAAACCGTTCGCCGCGATACGCGTCCTCACCGCGCACGGTGCTCTGAATGAGGACGCCGTACGAACCGTCGAGCACGACGATGCGCTCGTCCAGAAGCTCTCGGAATTGATCAATGGTCGCCTTCATGAAAACACTCCTGCCCAAAGAGGTCAGGAGCGAGGCTCCGTGGCTCTTTAGGCGTTTGGTAAAGCGGTCGCCAAGCTACCGTCAAAGCTTTCCGCTGCTCCGAGTTTAGCCTCCAGGAGGCGCCACAGGCCGGATTCGGCCGGTGCCGCCGCCCGCGTATACGTCGAGCTGGTTCTGCGCGTGGGCGATCCGCTGCTCGACCTGCCAGCGGTCGGCCTCCGTCTCGCCGCGCTCGACCCGCTCGAGCTCGGCCTGCGCCTCCTCGAGCTGCTTCCTCGCGCGCTCCTGATCGATCTCGCGCGCGTCGACCGCGTCGTCGACGAGCGCCAGGGCGCGGTCCTGCTCGACCTTGAAGAATCCAGGGCCGGTCGCGAAGTCCCGGACCTCCTCGTCGCGCCGAATGTGGATCCGCGTTCCGCCCGCCTTGAGCGTGGCGACAAGCGGCGCGTGCCGCGCGAGGATCCCGATTTCACCGGCCGCGCCGGGCACGATCAGCATCTCGACCTCGCCCTCGAACGCCGGCCCCTCGGGAGTGACGAGGGACAGGGCGAACGTCCGCCTTTCTTGAGCCATTACCCCTAAGCCGGGACGGGCTCGGCTTCGCGCGCCTCTTCTTCGGCGGCAGGCTCTTCGGGCTTCTCCTCCGGCTCCTCCTCACCGGCGAGCTGGCGTCCCTTCTCCACGGCCTTTTCGATCGTGCCGACCATGTAGAACGCCTGCTCGGGCAGATCGTCGTGCTTGCCCTCGAGGATCTCCTGGAAGCCCTTGATCGTGTCCTCGAGCTTCACGTACTCGCCGGGCGTCCCGGTGAATTGTTCGGCGACGAAGTTCGGCTGCGAGAGGAAGCGCTGGATCTTCCGAGCACGCTGGACGACGAGCTTGTCCTCGTCGGAGAGCTCGTCCATGCCGAGGATGGCGATGATGTCCTGCAGGTCGCGATAGCGCTGGAGCACTTCCTGCACGCGAGTGGCTGTCTCGTAGTGCTCGTCCGAGACGATGCCCGGTTGCAGCGCGCGCGAGAACGAGTCGAGCGGATCTACGGCAGGGTAGATCCCCTGCTCGACGATCGCCCGAGACAAAACCGTCGTCGCGTCGAGGTGGGCGAAGGTGTTCGCCGGAGCCGGGTCGGTGAGGTCGTCGGCGGGGACGTAGATCGCCTGCACCGACGTGACCGAGCCGGTGCGCGTCGAGGTGATCCGCTCCTGCAGCTGGCCCATCTCGGTGGCGAGCGTCGGCTGGTAACCCACGGCGCTCGGCATGCG
>JBKPGE010000164.1:0-2524 GCA_046729215.1 Actinomycetota bacterium
CCTCTGGTCCGACCTCGGTGACGGCGAGCCCGTGCGCGTCCTCGAGGTCGAGGACGAGCACGCCGAGGCGCGCTTCGTCGCCTCGGAGATCGCGCGCCTCGTCGACGAGGGCGTCAACGGCAGCGAAATCGCCGTCTTCTACCGGACGAACGCCCAATCGCGCGTGCTGGAGGACATCCTCGTCCGGAACGAGATCCCGTATCAGGTGATCGGCGGCCCGCGCTTCTACGAGCGGGCCGAGGTGAAGGACCTGATCGCCTACCTCCAGGTGATCGACAACCCTTTCGACGCCGTCAGCCTCCAGCGGATCGCCAACCGCCCACGCCGCGGGATCGGCGACGCCTCGCTCGCTCGACGAAAACTCGCTCGAGGCCGAGCGCCGGCTCGCGTACGTCGGCATCACGCGCTCCAAGGAGCTCCTGAGCCTGACACACGCCTCGGCGCGCGCCCTGTACGGCAACCGCAACTACAACCTTCCCTCGCGCTTCATCGACGAGCTGCCGCAGGAGGAGATCCACCGCGAGCGCCTGCGGCCCGCGTCGTGGTCCGGATACGGATCGCCAACGGCCAAGATCCAGCCGCGCGGCGAGACGCCCGAGCTGGCAACCGGAGACTCAGTCCGCCACCAGACGCTCGGGGAGGGGATCGTCACTGCGGTCGAGCCCGGCGGGGTCGTCTCGGTCCGCTTCGCCGGTGAGGGAGCCGACCGGAGGCTCGTCCTCGACTACGCGCCGCTGGAGCGCTTAGGTTGAGCTTCGAGATCCGGGCGGCCGCGCCGGAGGAGTTTCCCGACGTGGTCACGCCGATCTTCCACTACTTCGGCAGCAAGCCCGACCCCGACTTCGTCGAGCGGCTCGGGCGTCTGCTCCCGGCTGAGCGCATCCACGCCGCATTCGACGACGGCGTCATCGTCGGGAGCGGCGCGGCGTTTCCGTTCGAGACCGGCGTGCCCGGTGGGTTCGTTCGCGCTGCAGGCGTGACGCTCGTCGGAGTCCTGCCGACACATCGCCGCCGCGGGATCCTCAGGGGCCTGATGCGCACCCAGCTCGACGACATCCACGAGCGCGGCAAGCCGATGGCGTATCTGTGGGCATCGGAGGACGCGCTCTACGGCCGTTACGGCTACGGCATCGCGTCGTTCAGCGGCAACGTCGAGCTTCGCCGAGACCGCGCCTCCTTTTACAGGGACTTCGAGCCGACTGGGAGGATCCGGCTCGTTGATGTGGACGAGGCCGTCGGGCGTTCGGCCAGATCCAGCGCCGGGCCGCCGCACGGCATCCGGGCATGTTCGTCCGAACACCGGAGTGGTGGCGGTCGCGGCGGCTCACCGATCCGCAGTGGGGGCGGGAGGGTGGCGGCGAGATGGTCCGCGCGCTGCTCGAGCTCGACGGCCGGCCTGCCGGCTATGCGCTATACCGGCTGCACTTTTCCGCCGAGCGCGGGATCCCAAACGGCTACACCCGCGTGATCGAGGCAATCGGCGACTCGCCCGAGGCGACCCGTCAGCTGTGGAGCTTTCTCATCGGGATCGACTGGATGGACCGTGTCCGCGCCGGACTCCTACCGCTCGACCATGAGCTCTTCCTGCTGCTGCGGGAACCGCGGCAGTTGCACTTCGACCAGCGCGACGGGCTCTGGGTCCGTCTCGTCGACGTCGAGGCCGCCCTGAACGCAAGGACGTACAAGCCCGGCGAGCCGGTCTTCCTCGACGTTGCCGACGAGCTCTGTCCGTGGAACGCCGGCGGCTGGGAGGTCAGCCCGGAAGGGACATCCCGAACGACACAGGAGCCGGAGCTGCGGCTCGACGTTTCCGCCCTAGGTTCCGCTTATCTCGGCGGCTTTACCTTCGGCCAGCTGGCGCGGGCGGGTCGGGTCGAGGAGCTGGCCGCAGGGGCATTGGACCGCGCAGACGCGCTCTTCCGATCCGACCGCTACCCCTGGTGCCCGGAGATTTTCTGAGCTGACGGAACTCACAGAGGCCCGCCGTCGTTCGTTCTACATGTAGTGGCCTTGCTCGCGGCGCTCATCACGGTCGTCCTCTGGGCGTCGGCGTTCGTGGGGATTCGAGCTGCGGGCGACGACCTTTCGCCCGGCGCGCTGACCCTCGGGCGGCTCGCGATCGGAAGCGTTGTGCTCGGCGCGTTCGTCCTGACGCGATCGGGCCGGTTCCCCGGGCGCTCTCAGCTCCCGCTTCTGCTCCTGTGCGGCGTTCTCTGGTTCGGGCTCTACAACATCGCCCTGAACGAGGCCGAACGTCGTGTCGACGCGGGGACCGCGGCGATGCTCGTCAACGTCGGGCCGATCCTGATTGCCGTTCTGGCTGGGTTCTTGCTCCACGAGGGCTTCCCGCGAACGCTGATGGTCGGATGCGCAATTGCGTTCGCGGGCGTCGTGATCATCGGCCTCGCGACCTCCGAGCGAGGAGTAGCGGCGGGGTGGGGCGCCGCCCTGTGCGTCGCCGCGGCCGCGTTCTACTCCGGCGCGGTCGTCGCGCAGAAGCCGCTGCTAGCCCACGCATCCGCGG
>JBKPGE010000165.1:0-5562 GCA_046729215.1 Actinomycetota bacterium
GCGATCGAAGTCGTGAAGGACCCGCACCCGTAGATGACGCAGCCGATCGCGAACGCTCGCTTCCGGCCGATCAGGGCTCCGATCTTGGCGCCGGTGATCATCAAGGCAGCCATTACCAGCGTGTACGCCGTAATCGCACCCTGAATCCCGGTCACCGTGGTGCCGACGTCTTTGGCGACAGTCGCAATCGAGACGTTCATGACCGAGGTGTCCAGGGTCATCAGGAACTGCCCGGCCGCGAGCGTGAGCAGCACGAGCGTCGCTCCGCTCGCTCGTGCTGACGGTGCGGCCTCTGCGGCGCTCGTCATGCGGAAGACTGTTCCGGAACCGTCTGCGACGCGGGATTCGAAGGCAGGAACACAGCAGCAACGAAACCGAGCACCGCCGCGACGGCAAGGGAGGACATTGCGAGCGCGTACGCACCCGTGGTCAGGCCGGAGACGAGGATCGTGCCTGCGATCGCAGTCCCGAAGGTCGAGCCCAGGTTGGACACGCTGCGGGATAGTCCCGAGATCTCCCCCTGCAGCTCCTCGGGGAAGCTCGACTGCACGACGTTCACCGACGGAGTCAGCATCACCCCGATGCCCAAGCCGATCAGAAGGAGCCCCGGCACGAAGGCGACCACATTTGACCAGGCGTACACGAGCCCGATCAAGAGCCCGATGCCGGCCGCCGTGACGACAAAGCCCGCCATGATCAAGGTCCTCTGCGGGCGCCTCCGGGCGAGCCGCTCCGCGGCGAGGGAAGAGACGAGGACGCCGGCAGTCGCCGCCGTGAAGATGACGCCGGTCTCGATCGGGTTGTATCCGCGAACAGTTTGGAGGTAGACGGCGACGGTGAAAGACGTTCCCAAGAGGATCAGCCACTGGGCGTTCTGCGTGACCAGGGCGAGATTCGACGTCCGGTTCCTGAACAGTCCGGTGCTGAGCAGCGGCTCCTGTCCCGCTCGTTCGCGTGCGCGGATGTAGAGGAAGAACCCGATCAGGAGCGCGATTCCGACGGCCAGGAAGAGTACGAAGAGGAGGCGGTTGCTATCGGCCTGCAGGATCCCCAGCACGACGAATAACATGCCGACCGCAGACAGAATCGCCCCGACCACGTCGAAGGGACGGGTCGGGTCCGCCGGCAGCGGATCGACCATCCGCCGGCTGAGGAGAACGATCGCCACAACCACCAACGCCTGGAAGATGAACGCCGCACGCCAGCTGATTCCCCAGGCGATCAGACCGCCGATCAACGGGCCGGCTGCCGCGCCGATGCCTCCCATCCCGCTGATCACGCCGAAGGCGCGGGCGCGCGACGTCACATCGTCGAACGCCAGCGTGGCAAGGATGTAGACCGGGGGAATCAGGAGCGCCGTGCCGACGCCCTCGAAGATGGAGTTGCCGAGGATCAGGACGCCGAGACCCGGGGAGATGGCGCTCAGCAGGGCGCCGATTCCGTAGAGCGTGAGCCCGCCGATGAAGCACCGCTTCCGACCCCAGCGGTCTGTCAACTTGCTGCCGGGGATCATCAGGATCGCCATGGTCAGTAAGAACAGGGTGATCGCGATCTGCACGCCCTGGACGTCCGTGTCCAGGTCATCGCTGATGTCGTTGATCATCACGTTCATGTTCGAGCCGGCGAAGCTACAAATGAACTGAGCGAGGGCAAGCGGGAGCAGGAACTTCCGCCGAGCGGCACCCACAAGCTCCTGCGTCGCGGTTGTGCTCGTCAACGCGGTGACCTCACAGCAGCGGAGACAAGGCCGCGAACGCCGTCGCCTTCGCCCGCTCCTTCATCCCGTCGAGCCGCCGGCCCGGCGACGACACCGCCTCGGCTTCGGCGGAGAACCGCTCGTCAAACTGGGACGCGACAGCTTCGGACCAGACCTGAAGGTTGATCTCGAAGAAGCGCTTGAGGCTCCAGGCCTCGAGATTGCAGGTGCCCGCGAGCAGCTCCTCGCCGTCGCGCACGAATGCCTTCGCGTGCAGCATCGTCGGATACTCGAGGATGCGCACGCCCGCGTCGAGCAGCTTCGCGTGATGGAAGTGCTGCGCGGCCGCGCACGCCCAGTTGTTCGCGTCCGCCGGGACGAAGAGGCGGACGCGGACACCTCGGCGAGCCGCCTGCTCGATGCGCCGGATCATTCCGCGGTCGGTGACGTAGGGGTTGACGACGTCGAGCGAGTTGTTCGCGCTGTCCAGCAAGCTTGCAATGGCCTCCGTGATCGGCCGGTAGCGACCTGGCGCGTTGTGGAGGACGAGCGCCGGAACGGCGTCCGGGCCTGCCTCGAGCTCCGGGAAGAGCGTCTCGAGGTCCTCCGATGGGACCGAGCCGCCGAGCCACCGGAAGCTGGCGAGGAACACGAGTTGGAGCTGCCCGACCACTGGTCCGGTGACCCGGAGGAAGAGATCGTGGAAGCGGCCGTCCTCGAAATGATCCTCGATGCCGGCTCCGCCAATCCAGCCGAGCCGGCCATCGACGATGACGAACTTGCGGTGATCGATGTGCCCGAGGCCGGTCAGGTTCCAGCCGGTCGTGCCGTCGCCGCCGAGCGGCCCAACCGGTACCCGGGCCTTCGTCGCGCGGATGACGCACACATCGATCCCGGCAGCCGTGAGCCGCTCGTAAAACGCCAGCGAGCTCTTGTCGGGGTCGGATCCCTGCCGGTCGATGACGAGCCGGACGGGAACACCGTCGGCCGCCTTCGCGACGAGCGCCTCTGCGAAGGCGTCGCCGACCCGCCCCGGCCGGAAGCCGAACTGATTGATGTGGACCGAGGATACGGCGGAGAAGATGTCAGCGAGCATCGGCGGATAGAAGTTCCGTCCTTCGACGTGCACCTCGACCGACGAGGCGCGGCTCCGGGCGAACCTGAGCGCGAGATCGCCACGGCTCACCGGCCCGCCGACGAGTCTTCCGGCGCGGTCGCGGATCTCGCTGGTCGTACTAAGGGCGGCGGGGTGTGAAGGTTCGGAGCTCATCGGCGCCTGGCTGAACGATCCCGATGTGCGACTCCGGCGCCTCGTTCCAGGCGCCGGCCAGGTCGCCGAGGGGTTCCGAGACGATAACGCGCGCCTCGTCTGAGATCAGCTGCAACTCGTCGATGTCCGGGTACATCTGCTTGAGCGCCCGCGCGTCGGTGCTGAAGAAGAGGGATCGCGATTTCCCCTCGCTCGAGTAGCGGGCTGCGATGACGCGGTCACCGTCGGTCACGGCGACCGAGAGCTGCAGCGGGTTCTCCACACCGTGCCGCTCACCGAGGTCCTCCACGAAGCCCACCATCCGCTCGAGCGCAGCGACTGGGTCGTCCTCGAGCCCGAAGGTGAGCGCCAGGTGGAAGAGCAGCTCCGAGTCGGTCGAGCCCTCGATCGACGGGATCAACGAGGGATCGACGGCCAGAAGCATGTCCCGCTTCAGGCGCGGAAACTCGCGTACCAGCCCGTTGTGCATGAAGAGCCAGCGGCCGTGGCGGAACGGATGTGTGTTCGTCTCCTGGACGGCGGTCCCCGTCGAGGCTCGAATGTGGGCGAAGAAGAGCCGTGACGAGACGTGTGCGGCGAGCTCCCGGAGGTTGCGATCGTTCCAAGCCGGGTGAACACTGCGGTACACCGCCGGCTCGTCGCCGTTGCCGTACCAACCCATGCCGAACCCGTCGCCGTTCGTCGTCGTCGCGCCCAACTCCGCGTGCAGGCTCTGGTCGATCAGCGAATGCTTCCGCCGGAGCAGCAGCGCGTCGATGGGAATCGGATCACCGTAATAGGCGAGCCAGCGGCACATGAGGTCTGCTACGCGACCTCGAGCGCTTCGCTGACGTCGTAACCGAGGGCGAGGCCGAGGTTCGGGGCGGCGGAGACAGCTCGGGCGATGCCGATGATCGGGAGAACCGCGACAAGGACACCGACGATCTCCTCGTACGAGGCTCCCGCTCGCAGAGCGGCCTCGATGGAATTCATGTACGCAGGGGCCGGAGCGTCCGACGCCACGAGCGCTGCGATCCTGATCAGAGCGTGTGACCGGTCGTCGAGGCCGGCCAGCGTAGCGCTTGTCCGATCGCTCTGAAGCAGTGCGTCGATGTAGCGGTCATCGCGAACCGCGATCTTGCGTAGCGTCACCTTGTAGTCGTCCACCGCGTTCGTCGGTCCATTGGACTCCTTTGGCCGACGCGGCGCATCACCCCTAGGGGGTGAAACCCCGGGCCGCGGAGACTGGAACGTCGACGAGCCCCAGCTGCACGGCGCGCTCGATCGCCTCGCTGCGACTGGAGGCACCGAGCTTCCGGTAGACCGAGATCGCCTGGCTCTTGACCGTGTTGCGCGAGACGTAGAGGCGCTCGGCGATCTCACGGAAAGAGAGATGCGTTGTCAGAAGCGGCAGCAAGCGCAGCTCGGCCGCGGTCAGCGTCGACGCCCAGCCGTCTTGGAGACCGACCGCGTTTGCCAGTTCGGCACGGAGCTCTTGGGCCTGCTGCGGCAGCGTCCCGAGATCCGGCCGGCGCTGGATGACGTCCTCGGCCTCGCGAAGGAGCGTCCGTGCGCCGTCGGAGTCCGCCAGAGCCAGGTGTGATCGGGCCAGCTCGAGACTGGTCTGGGCCCCGAACCACGGGACCGCACGACTCAGGTAGGGGCGCAGACGCGTCGTCCCGAGGAGGAGCTCCCGAGCTGTTGCCGCCTGGCCTTTCGCCAACGCGACCCTCGCTGAAGCGGCCACCTGAATCGCAGCCGGCAGATACTCCTCGATCGGCTGGTTCTGGAGAAACTCTTTCGCGCGAGCGAGCTGGACCTCTGCTCCGGCCAGGTCATCCCTCGCGAGCGCCAAGAGCGCTAGCTCCGAATGGGCGACGACGCCTGCGTAGAGGCCTCCCGATCCGACCGCTTCCTCGCCGGTCTCGGCGAAGATCTCCTCCGCTCGCTCCACCTCGCCCTCGAGGAGCGCCCCGACGCCGACGAAGAGGAGGGCGGCTGGACGCCAGAAGCTCGAGGAGCTCAGCTCCTCGAGGGCCAATTCCGCGTCCGCGCGCATAGCAGAGACCCCCCGATGGCAGAAGAGGGCCCGCAGAAGCGCCGCCCAGGCCCGGAGCGAGGAGCTTCCATCCGGCATCGGGGCGTCGGGGTCGGAGTGCTCGAGCGCGTAGGCAAAACGCTCGGCGTCTTCAGCGTGGCCGCGCAAAGCGTGGACCCAGGCGCCGAAGGCCGCAACCGCCGGATAGTGGACGAGCAACTCTGTCTCGTCGAACCATCCGAACCAGCGTTCCACCGTGACGACGCGTCCGCTCCTGAAGAACGGCATCGAGAACGCGCCGATCAGCCGAGCGAGGGTGTCGAGGTCTCCACCCGCGGCGGCGTGCTCGATCGCGGCTTCCGGGAGCCCGTTCTGCTCGCTCCATGACGCCGCACGCCGGTGCAGCACGGCGACCAGGTCCGGCTCGACGTGCTCGAGCTCGGACCGGAGCATGTCCCGGAACAGGTGGTGATACCTGTACCACTCCCGGTGGTGGTCGAGGGGAACGACGAAGAAGTTCTCCTCCTCCAGGGCCTGAAGGCGGCGCGCGGAGTCGTTCCGACCGAGCAGCTGATCGCA
>JBKPGE010000166.1:0-1958 GCA_046729215.1 Actinomycetota bacterium
AGACGGTCGCAGAGCTGAACGCCGGCCCGATGAACCCCTGCCCTTGATCGCCGTGGCAGGTCGCACAAACCCCTTCGAACTCCTGCTCGCCGAGATCGGACTGGCCCGACGCCTGCGTCGAGGCCTGTTCGGAGACCCATGTGTCGAATTGCTCGGCCGGGATCACCTGTATCTCGTTCTTCATGGCCGCGTGCTGGAGCCCGCAGAACTCGACGCACTGGCCCTTGAACGTCCCCACCGTCGTCGCCTTGAACTCGACCTGATTGGTCCTGCCTGGGATGGCGTCCATCTTTCCGAAGAGCGCCGGCACCCAGTAGCTGTGGATCACGTCGTAGTCGGGGGCCGTGATGCGCAGTTTGACCACACGATCCGCCGGCGCCACGAGCTTGTTGATTGCGACCGCGCCGTTGGGATAGCGGTACTGCCAGTAGAACTGGCGGCCCACGACCTGGACCTCGAGTTCGTTGCTGGCTTCGAGGGACATGCCCGGAAGCTTGTAGAGCGTGAAGCCGGCGATCAGCACCAGGATGATCACCGGCGCCGCCGTCCACGCGATCTCGAGGTTCGTGTTGCCGATGACCTGCGGGCCTTCCTCGTGCCGGGAACGGCCCCGATTCCTGTAGCGCACGATGAAGACGACCAGCGGAACGGCGACCACGAGGAAGATCACGATCGCGAAGAACGTGATGAACCAGAACACGTCGCTGATCCGCTCCGCGTTCGGAGATTCCGGCCTGACTGGCGTCAAGCCTGAGGCGGCGAGCAGGGCGGCCGTTGCCACGGGCTCGGGCATTCTACGAGGGTGACCACCAGGGCGACCACATCGAGACTCCCCTCACATGGCTGAAGCGCGCGTCGACCTCCCGCCGGACGTCCCCGAGGACTTCGAGGTGTACGTCAACGGCGTCCGGCAGGAAGCCGGCCGCGACTACAGCGTTCACGGGCGCACCCTCGTCTTCAACCGTCCCCTGGCCGAGGAGGGAAAGCTCGGAGCGATGCGCTGGACGAGCATCTTCCTCGGCGTCGCGGGCACCTACCGGAAGCACGACTCGGTCGACGTCGTCTACAGGCGTGATGGACGCCGGATGGTCGCCACCGGGCTACGGCCCCAGACCTAAGCGCTTCCCCGGCAACGTCATCCAGCCTCCTGACGGCTGCAAAGCGGCGCCAGTCTGGAGCCTCAGCGCGCGCCCATATTCCTGAATATGAACACGCGCTGAGTCCGCAACCTGGCTTGCTTTTCGCGCGTCAGCAGGGTGGCAACGTCACCGGGGAAGCGCTAGTACCTGGTTGGATCCGCTCACCGTGAGGCCCGGCTGGGGGCCGCCGGCGAGTGCGTAAGCGCGGCCGCGGTATCCGACCAGGCCGAGCCCATGGCGAGGACGAGGGAGGTTCGGGAGGCTGGTCCAGCGGCGGGTGCCCGGGTTGTATGCGAAGACCGTGCGGATCGTCCCGCCCGGCTCCTCTCCGCCCGCCGAGACCAGACGTCCTGAAACGGAGGCCGCAGCCGTGCCGCCGCGCCGGCCCGGCACGCGCGGCATCGCGCGCCACCGGTTCGCTGCGGCGTCGTAGGCCTCCACGATGTCGAGATTCGTGTCCAACCCTCCGGTGCGGCCGGCGACGGCGTAGACCACTCCGCCGAGAGCGGCCGCTCCGAGGTGCTCTCTCGGCCTTGGCCCCGCGATGAGCGACCAGTGTTGGTTATCGAAGTCGAAGGCAAACGCATCCTGGGCAAGGCGCCCCGGAGCCTCGACGCCGCCGACGACGTAGAGCTTGTCGCCGGCAACTGCCATGCCGGCGGCCGCGCGTGGGGCAGGAAGGGACGGCAGCGCGCTCCAGCGTCCTCTGCGGAGGACGAAGACGGTCGCCCGGGCCGCCGATCCGGGGCCGTAGCCGCCGACGACGTAGAGCTCCGCGCCGGCGCCTGCCGCCATCGCGTGGTCGACGCGCACCGGCAG
>JBKPGE010000167.1:0-10609 GCA_046729215.1 Actinomycetota bacterium
GACGGCCACTGGAATGGAGACGCCCTTCGTGTTGAAAAAGCCGCCCTTGTATTCCCAGTAGAGGCGAGAGGCAGAGACCCCGCTGTTGGTCAGCCAATACAGCGTGATGTTGTCGAGGACCTCGTCACGTGTCAGTTCGCCGGTGTCGCTCGTGGTCCGGTCCAGAGCAGAGACGACCGCCGCAGCCGGCTGGCCGTCAGCATCGTTGTGGTCGAGAAGCCAGGCGGCCAGGCCAACGGGCGAATCCGCGATGCCGTACAAGGTTTGCGGCCGCGCCGCCATGTACCTGGCGTATTCGACTTGCTCGTAGGTTCTGAGCAGTTGCTCCCAGGCACGTCGTTCCTCGGCTGGGAGGTCGGATGGCGGGGGGTCCCCGGCGAGAGAGGCCTTGTCGACGTCGGCTGGAACGGTCGCAGGCATGTTGGTGTGGATGGCGAGCAATCCCTCGAGTTCCTGCACGCCCATCCAGTCGACTACGAACGCACCCCAGTCGCCGCCTTGGGCGACGAAGTGCACGTAGCCGAGCCGCTTCATCAGTTCTGACCAGGCTCGGCCCATGCGCTCGGGGCCCCAGCCGGTGCTCGTCGGCTTGCCTGAGAACCCGTAGCCCGGCATCGACGGAATCACCACATGGAAGGCGTCCGATGCGCTCGCGCCGTGTGCCGTGGGATCGGTCAGTCGATCGATGATCTTCAGCTGCTCGATGATCGAGCCCGGCCACCCGTGGTTGACGATGAGCGGCAACGCGTCTTCGTGTTGCGAACGAACGTGGATGAAGTGAATGTCGAGCCCGTCGATCTCCGTGACGAACTGCGGTAGGGCGTTGAGCTTCGCCTCGCACTTGCGCCAGTCGTAGTCGGTCGCCCAATAGCGCGCGAGCTCCTGAATCATTGCGAGCGGCACGCCCTGCGACTGATCGGCGACGGTCTCCTTCTCTGGCCACTGCGTGGCCGCGATGCGTCGACGGAGGTCGTCCAGTGCCTCGTCCGGAATGTCGACGTGGAAGGGGCGTATCTCGGTAGCGGTCTCGACGGTACTACTCATGAACCACCTCCCTTCGTCACGGAGCGACCCTCTTCCGGCACCCAGACGTGGAAGGGCCGGACGTCGGTTGCGCCTTCGGGCGGTGCCTGCGTGGGGTTCATGTCGCCTCGCTTGGTCGCGGCTTCTAGGGGGTACGACCCCAATAAGCCGTTGTCGCGTCAACCCAAAGGGACGATGCCTCGGGCGCCGCATGGCTGTGACAATCAATCAGTGAGTGATACCGACCGGCTGACGCCACGCCAAGAGCGCGACCTGGTCATCGCAGCCGAATCCGGTGACGTGGACGCTTGCCGGAAGCTGGTCGCTCGATTCCTGCCGGCAATTGCCGGACTGGCCCATCGTTTCCCCACGGGCGCCGGCGTAGAGCTCCAGGAACTGGTTCAGGAGGGAGTCGCGGGCCTGCTGTTCGCCGCGCGGCGGTACGACCCGAAGCTAAAGACGCCGTTCTGGGCGTACGCCTCGTTCTGGGTGCGCAAGGCGATGCAGGAGCTTGTCGCGGACCTTTCGCGCCCGGTTGCGCTGTCCGACCGCGCGGTCCGCGATCTCGCCCGGATCCGGAGTGCATCCGACGAGTACCGGCAGACTCACGGGACCGAGGCGACGAATGAGGAGCTGAGCGGCGCAACCGGGTTTACGCCGGCGCAGCTCGAGAGCTTGCAGGCGACGCAGCGAAAGCCACGCGCGCTCGAAGAACCGCTCGGCGCTGAGGCTGAGACCGGGACGGTCGGCGACATGATCGTCGATCCCGTTGCCGAAGGGGCCTACGAGCAAGTGCTCGACAGCATCGAGATACGCGAGGTGCGTGACTTCGCCGACCGGCTCGACGAGCGCGAGCGGGCGGTGATCTGGGCCCATTACGGGCTCGGCCAACCCGAGCAGACGCTGAACCAGATCGGCGGCGCGCTCGGTCTTACGGCCGAACGCGCTCGGCAGATCGAGCTTGGCGGGCTGAACAAGCTGCGCGAGGCGCTCGCGCAGCCCGCCCCTTGATCCCGACGTAGACCGGCTTATTGCATCTGTCGAAGCAACGGAGGGCGATGCAATGTGGACCGATCACCGGATGAGCTCGGACGGCACAGAACTGCGCCATGACGCGTTCGTCTACGACTCCCAGGAGGAGTACGTCAGGCGGTCGGTCGCGTTTCTGAAGTACGGCCTCGAGGCGGGGGAGGGGGCGATTGTCGCGCATACGAAGCCTGGCCTCACCGTAATGCGCGAGGCGCTTGGGCCCGAGGCTGCACATGTGACCTTCGTCGACGTCAGCTCGGCATACACGCGGCCCGCGCGAACCTTGGCCGCCTACCACAAGGTCTACGCCGTTGAGCTCCGGAAGACCCCCAAGCTACGCGCCGTCGCCGATGTCCAGTTCGGCCCGGATCCGCGCGAGTGGGATCTCTGGATCGGCTACGAGGCGGTCTTCAACCGCTCGTTCGGTCATCTACCGGCCTGGGTGTTGTGCACGTACAACGCGAATGAGCTATCGGATCGCATGCTCGAAGGCGTGTGGCGAACCCATCCGGAGGTGGTCGCCGATGACACCTGGAACACGAGCGAGCACTATGAGGATCCCGATCGTCTCCTGCGTGCAGTCACACCTGAGCCTGCGGCTCTGTCAGACCTTCGATCGATCGGCTTTGGCCGCAACGTCGAGGAGTTCCGCGAGCGGCTGGCACGCGAGTTGGTCAACGAAAGCGTGACCGAAGCGAAGGTGCTCGACATGCTCCTCGCCGCGACCGAGGTCGTCACCAACGCCATCGAACACGGAAGCGGCGTGGAAGACGTCCGCGTCGGGCGCGCAGAGGGCCGATTCGTCTGCGAAGTCGTCGATCGAGGCAGCGGCTTCGACGACCCCGCGGCGGGCTACCTCACGCCGCGAGAAGGAGTCGGCACCGGCCTCTGGGTGGCCCGGCAGCTGACGTGGAGGATCGAGTTCTTCCGATCGCCACGAGGGTTCACGACGCGCATGTGGCTCTAGCTGCTCACGTCTACGGTTGGTTGCGAAGGCCGACTCGGCGCGGCGGGTGCGATGGAGGCCTGCTAGCCTCAATGCGGAATCAGAGCGAGTTCGGTTTGCGTTCCGGCGCCTTCCTCACCCGTTCGTGACGAAGTGTGGGAGGTGTTTTTTCATGGCAGACGGAACCGTCAAGTGGTTCAACGACAGCAAGGGTTACGGCTTCATCACTCCCGATGAAGGCTCGAAGGACCTGTTCGTGCACCACAGCAACATCGCCGGCGACGGCTTCAAGTCGCTCGCCGAGGGCGCACGGGTCTCGTTCGAGGAGCGCGAAGGCTCGAAGGGTCCCGAGGCGACCAACGTGGCTCCGGTCGCGTAGCTCGTGCGTGTAGGCCGCAGCCCTTTCGGCCGCGGCCCCACCCTCTACGGACGGAGTGACGATGAGCGACGAGAAGGGCGACAAGGTCGAGTTCGAGGGCGAGGTCACGGAGGCTCTACGCGGCCGGATGTTCCGCATTCAGTTGGACAACGGCCATGAGGCGCTCGGCTACATGAGCGGACGGATGAAGAGGTACCGGATCCGCATCATGCTCGGCGACCGCGTGCGGATCGAGCTGTCTCCGTACGACCTGGAACGCGGCCGAATCGTGTACCGACTTGGGTAGCCCGGTCCCGATGCGAATACGCGGCACGATGCTGTGGTTCAACGAGGTCAAGGACCTCGGCGCGCTGCGAACCGACGACGGCGAGCGGATCGAGGTGCCGGGCCTAGCGTTCATGCGGGGCCAGAAGCCGGTCGGGCGCTGCGCCGGCAAAGCGATCGAGTTCGATTCATTCGCGGGCGTTATCAGCAGTGTTGCGTTCGTGGTTGAGCCGAGCCCGCGCCGCGCGCGGCGACGCCACCGCCGCTAGCTCGGAAGCCCGGAGAACAAACGGCGTCGCGCCCCACCGATTAGACGCCTCGCGCAAGCTTAGATTTGGCTTGTGTTCCACAGGGATTTGGAAACGCAGCCAGTTGAGGAGCGGGCAGAGCTCCAGTGCGTGCGGCTGCGGGCGTTGTTGCGGCGGTTGCTGGCATTCGACTCGCGCTACTGGCGTGCGAAGCTCGAGGGCATCGAGGAGGATGCGGCACTCGCCGAGCTGCCGTTCACGGTCAAGTCGGAGCTCCGCGACGAGTACCCGTTCGGGACGCTCGCGGTGCCGCTTGCGGAGACCGTCCGCATCCACGCTTCCTCGGGAACCCGCGGTCGCCCGACGATCGTCGCCTACACGCGCGCGGACGTCGAGCTGTTCGCGGATGTAAATGCCCGCTCGATCGCGGCCGCCGGCGGGCGGCCGGACGACGTGCTCCACGTGGCCTACGGCTACGGCCTGTTCACAGGCGGTCTCGGGCTGCACTACGGCGGTGAGCGGCTCGGCGCCACCGTCGTCCCGGCCTCCGGGGGAAACGTCGAGCTGCAACTGCAGCTGCTCGAGGATCTCGGTGCGGCAGGTTGGCGTGCACACCGAGCTTTGCGCTGCTGCTCGCGGAGCGCGGCGCCGGGCGTCGCATCCATCTGCGCTACGGCGTCTTCGGCGCCGAGCCGTGGTCGGAGGCGATGCGCGCGAAGCTCGAGGCGGCTTGGGCCATCGACGCCTGCGACATCTACGGCCTCAGCGAGATCATCGGCCCCGGCGTCGCCGCCGAGTGTCGCGAGGGGAAGGGCGGGCTCCACGTGTTCGATGACCATTTTCTGCCTGAGGTCGTCGATCCCCAGACAGGCGAGGCGACGGACACGGCCGGCGAGCTCGTGTTGACGACCCTGACGAAGGAGGCATTGCCGGTACTGCGCTACCGGACGGGCGACGTCACGCGCTTCGTAGAGGGCCCGTGTGCATGCGGCCGTACGCACCGGCGCATCGCGCGCTTCTCGGGACGAGTCGACGACATGCTTGTCGTCCGCGGAGTGAACGTCTTCCCGAGCGAGATCGAGGAGGTCGTTTTCGAGCATCCCGCCGTCGGCGATCAGTACGCGATCGTGCTCGACCGCCGCCAAGCGATGCCGGAGCTCGAGCTCCGCACCGAGCTGGCAGGAGAGGGTGACGTCGACGCGGTCGGCTCTGAGCTGCGATCGCGGCTCGAGCAGCGGCTCCGGCTACGGACCCTCGTCTCGGTCGTCCCCCACGGCGCTCTCCCACGTCAAGAGGTCGGGAAGGCGCGGCGGGTCTACGAGCGCCTCGACGACCGCGACCCGCTCGAGTCCTAGCCAGGCCCGTCGACTCCACGGAGGTCCTCTGCGTTCCGCTTCTCGCTTCGCAGGGGCAGGGTCGGCCACGCGGCCGTTCCTCCCTCACGATGCGGTTGCCGGTCCGACCTCGTCCGGGCTGGCGTCGACTGTGGCGGGCGCTCGTTCACGATGTGGCGCGCGACTCGTTCGGCATCCCTTCCCGGCACCGGCGATGAGCATCGACGCGAACGAAGTGCATGAATCGCGAGTGCCATCAGCTCCGGGTCGCCGTGGCGCTTGCCGATCTCTGCTGCCTTGGCGGCAGTCGCGACCGCACCCTCGAGGTCGCCCGCAGCCTCGTGGCGGAACGCGACCGGCAACAAGGCGTAGCCGTGCACGACCGACTCCTCGGGGCACGTCCTCGAGCAGCCGGTCCACGCGTGCCAACCATCCGCCGGCGGGACCGACCGCCCCGTTGTAGAAGAGCGTCATGCCGATCCAGCCCGCGCATGTAGGCGGCGCGGGCCGTCTCCCCCCTCTCGAGGTAGACATGATGCGCCCGCTCGAGGACCTAGATCGCCTCGTCGTCTCGCGCGAGCATGCGCACCGTCGTCGCGCGCAGCTCGAGGTCCTCGGGGGCAAGGGGCTCGGCCTCGTCCGCGCAGGCGAACGCCTCGTACGCCTCGAGCTAGGAGCGGTCGGCGTACGCAGCGGGGGCGCGCTCGAGGTCGGGCGTGAGCGTGCTCATCTGCACGCCATCTTGCAACAGGTCAGTACTCGTCGTGCCGGCGGATCCAGAGCTGGAACGCGTCGCCTTCGTCGCGGCCTTTCGGCGCCCGGTCGAGGATCCCGTAGTAGGTCATCAGGAACTCGACACCGCGGGCTCTGGCCGAGTAGGTCTGGTAGACGGCCCCGTCCTCCAGGACGAAAGCGCTCAAGCCCTGCGCCTCGGTCAGATAGCCGAGGGCGTCGGTGCCAGACGAGCGAGCATTGTGGTCGACGATCGGCGGCGCTCCCGCCTCGAGCATCGGCGCGATCGCCGCGCGCGTCTGCTCCTCACTGCGCGAGAAGCCGAAGTCAAAGTTGAAGTCACCGCCGGCTGACGACACCCAGGGAATGCTCCAGCCCATCCGCCGCCTGTAGGCCTGTAGCTTCTCGAGCGGTGCCTGTGAGACGAAGACGAACGTCGCGTCGCGGGCCTTGAGGTGCGCAACGGCGCCGTCCACGCCGTCGGCCATCGACGAGCAGGTCGGGCAGCCGGCCTGGTAGCTCGGGCCGAACATGAAGTGGTAGACGAGCAGCTGGCTGCGGTCGTCGAACAGCTCCGCCAGCGTGCGCCTGCCGTCGTCGGTCTCGAAGCGGTACTCCTTGTCGACCCGGACCCAGGGCAGCTTGCGTCGCTGCCGCGCCAGCTCGTCGCCCAGGCGTGTGTGCTCTTTCTCGCGGGCGAGCAACTCCTCCCGGGCGCCGGCCCACTCCTCGCGGCTTACGACCTTGTGATCTGTCATCGATCTCTCCCCTCGGGTCGAAAATCCGTTCGTAGCTAAGGGTCGCACGCCCGAAGGGGACATGTCACTCGCCGCCCGTGCGCCGTCTCGATTGGAGGGGCCGGAATGACCTGCGTCTTCGAGGGCGCAGCGCTCGCCACGGTAGCTGGATCACGTACGGCACGCAGACGTCCAACATGTTCCGTGCAGCGGTCCATAGCGCGCGGGGTAACCGATCGCCGACGAGCTCCGACCCGCCCTCGAGGTGCGAAGCCTGCATCCCGCCGTCCATCTGCCCGTCGCCCTTCGTCCGCGGCGAGCGCCGCGATGTGATTTGGACACTCGGCTTGAGGCGGCTCGGCGAGGAAGTGCCGATTGCTTCGGGACGATCGCGGCCACTGCCCTCGGTAGCCTCCCGCCGTGACGGTTCCCGAGGCGAGAATTGCGAAGTTCGCGGTAGAGGTGTGAGCTGACAAGGTCTCGGCTCGACCTCACGCGATCGGAGATCCTTGCGTTCCGACGGCACGTCGGTGCGCTCGACGAGCGGCTCCCGCCCGGCTCGCGGTCCCTCCGGCGTGCGGCGTGGGCGGGCCTCCAGGACAGCATGCCTCGCGCCGCGCTCCTCTCGATCCACGCGCGTGTCGCTGGGGCACACCCGTCGATCTGGGAGGATCCATCGCTGGTTCAGCTCTGGGGGCCGCGCTTCAGTACGTACGTCGTGCCGGCACGCGACCGCGCGGTCTTCTCGCTCGGGAGGCTGCCGGACGACGCGCGCGGCCGGCAGGTCGCAATGGACATGGCCAGCCGCCTCCACGCTTTCCTCGACGGTCAGCGGATGACCGACCGCGAGGCGGGAAGCGGGCTCGGCGAAAACCCGAATCGGTTCCGGTACGCCGCACCGACCGGCACCGTGCTGATCCGTTGGGAGGGCGCACGAGCGCCGACGGTCTGGACGGTGCCGCAACCCGAGGTAGACCCGCGGGACGCTCGCCGCGAGCTCGCGCGGCGGTACCTGCATGTCTTCGGGCCTACGACACCGGCTGCGTTCGCCACATGGGCGGGCATCGGGGACGCACAAGCCGGGGCAGCATTCGACGCGCTCGCCCGGTCCCTGACGCCGGTGCGAACACCGATCGGCGACGCCTCAATCCTGAGCCGCGACGAGCCGGTGTTTCGGTCGCCTTCGGGGCCCGCGGTCGCCGCACGGCTCCTCCCCAGCGGCGACGCGTACTACCTCCTCCAAGGAGTCGATCGCGAGCTCCTAGTCCCTGACGCCGCGTGTCGCGACGCGTTGTGGACCTCGCGCGTCTGGCCGGGCGCCGTACTCGTCGCTGGGGAGATGGTCGGGACGTGGCGACGGGCTCAGGCGAACGTGACGATCCAGCCTTGGCGCCGGCTCTCGTCGGCGGAACGCGAAGCGGTCGAGGCGGAAGCGGAGTCCTTGCCCCTACCAGGAATCGAGGGGCGGATCGCCGTCCGCTGGGACGGCTGACGCGATCGGCTCCGGATGGGGAGGGGGTTCGGCGGCAGTGTTCGCTCGGCGACCCACGAGGTACCAGACCTCCATCTTGCCCTTGCCCTTGACCGGGATCGACCCCCTCGGCTCGCAGATGAACTCGTCCTCGAGCAGCTCCTTCGTCGCCCGGGTGATCTGGATCCGCCCCGGCGTCCCGTGGGACTCCATGCGACTTGCGGTGTTCACCGCGTCGCCCCAGAGGTCGTACAGGAACCGCTTCCGGCCGATCACGCCGGCCACGACCGGGCCTGAGTTGATCCCGACGCGCAGCTCGAGCCCGAGATGCCCGACCTCGTCGACCGAGCGCATCGCTGCCTGCATGTCGAGCGCCATCAGGGCAAGCGCGCGGGCATGGTCGGTCCGGGATGAGGGGACGCCCGCGGCGACCATGTAACAGTCGCCGATCGTCTTGATCTTCTCGAGCCCATAGCGGTCGGCGAGCACATCGAAGTGGCTGAATACGTGGTCGAGCACGCCGACGACCTCGGCCGGCGGGAGGCGCTCCGAGAGCGGGGTGAAGTCCACGACGTCGGCGAAGAGGATCGACGCCGAGCTGAATTGGTCCGCGATCGTCTGCGGCTCGGCCTTGAGCTTGTCGGCGATCGACTGCGGCAGGATGTTGAGCAGCAGGCTCTCCGCCCTCGCCTGCTCCACTCGCAGCGCCGCGAGCGCGTTCCGGCGCTGGTCGGCGAACATCGCCAGCAGCGTGAACACGATCGTGCCCCCAACCGTGATGTTGAGGGCGAGCATCGTGCTCGTGAACCACTCGGGGACGGCCGGCGACACGCCACCCAGCAACTCTCCGGCGATCCCGGAGCCGAGGAACACGACGACCCACGCGACGAACCAGCGAGCCGCGGCTCGGACGTCGCTGAACACGAGCGCCCCGAGCGGGGCGAGGATCCCCCACAGGCCGACCCCCGCGGAGTCGAGGAAGCCGCCCAGCGGGATCATCGACAGCGTGGGAGCGAGCAGGATCGCGACCTGGCCGACAAGCAGGAACTGAGCGAAGTTCCGTGTCCGGGAGAAGACGCCGATGCTCGCCAGCAGGACGCCGAAGTAGACGAGCGGCACCCAGCCCACCGGCGACCCGAACGCGAGATACAGGGCCGCCCAGAGCAGCGCGACCGGCAGGATCAACACCGAGATCAGCACGAGGAGCGCCTTGCCGGCGCGCGCGTCGTCGTCGTCGTGTGGATCCGCGCCGATCCGCGCCAAACGCGCCAGCACCCGATCGCCGAGGCTCCGAATCCGGCTCGCCCCGCCCACCCAAGAGACTCTAAGCAAAGCCGCGGTCGCTCAGCCGCTAGTCATCCAGGCTTCCCATTGTCAAGTTGACGGTAGTTCCCGTCATCCCGCTCGCCTTATCGGAAGCCATGAAGACCGCCACGTTAGCCATCTCCTCGAGGGTCATTGACGCGCGAGGGCGACCGCATCTCCGCCATCACCTGGTTCGTCGAGCGCAGCCTCTTCCCCAGTTCGGACACCACGAACACTTCTGAAGTGAGGCGTGAGCGCAATCAGGCCGCGGTCTCGACGGACCAGATCAGCAGGTCGAGGATCCGCACCTCGGTGATCGCGTAGCCCCGCCTCGCGAGCTCCTGCCGGACGGCGCGCAGCGCCGGCCGATTGCGGTCGAGGTCGCGTTTGTAGCCGCGTACCAGCCCGAGCGCGCGCTCTCCAAACGGAGCTTGGGTTCCGAGGTCGTCGTCCTCCAGATACTCCTGGACGACGCTGTCGAGCATGGGGATCAGTGCCGGGCGCTTTGGGTGCAGCGCCTTCGTCATCTTCGAGAAGCCGACCCCTCGAATGTCCGCGAACGCGTCGACGAGCTGCCTCAGCGGCAGCCACGGCACTGACTTCGCCGCTCCTGCCAGCGAAGCATTGGGAGCGATCGCCCGTAGGGCTTGCTCGATCGCGGGGCGCCGCTGGAGGATCGCCGCGATCTCGGCTGCCGAGATGCGGGCGCCGCCCCGGTTCGCCAGCCTGAGGTCCGACTCGTCGAACGACGCCGATCGCGACGGGTCGCTGGCGTCGGAACGCCAGTATGCCTCCACGAAATCGAGAGATACCCTCAGAGGATCCTCGATCTCGACGGCGTTCCGAAGGACGACCGGAAGGTTGATGTACCTTGTGCTTCTATGCATAGTACTTCGATCCGTGGAGGGCGGGCGTGCACATCGACAAGGACCTAGTCGCGGCCTCGGCGACACCGCTCGTGCTCGCGATCCTGGCGGATGGTGAAAGCTACGGCTACGCCATCCTCAAGCGGGTACGTGCGCTCTCCGGGGGCGAACTCGAGTGGACCGACGGGATGCTCTACCCACTGCTCCATCGCCTCCGTCGGCTCGGGTACGTGACGACGGAGTGGCGAACGCCGCCGGAAGGGCGTCGCCGCCAG
>JBKPGE010000168.1:0-4439 GCA_046729215.1 Actinomycetota bacterium
GATGCCGCGATCACCCACAGGTCTGCACCCGCGCCGCGGCGCGAGATCGCGTGGACCGACGGATCCGACGTCTCGAGCACCCGCGTCGAGGCCGGGTCCACGAGGGCCGGCGCAATTGCGCTTCGGGCGCCGATCTCACGCACCAGCGGCTCGAGAACGCGCTCCCAGAACGTCCAGTTCCAGCCTCCCGCGGCATCCAGCTGCCCCCAGCACTTCGGATTCTGGCCGCCGAAGAACGCGAGCGCCCTAGCGCCGTTCAGGATCGCGTCGTAGATCATGAAGCGCTCCTGCTCGCGGGTCGGCAGGGCGACATTGCCGGCGGCGTCGTAGCTCCAGGCCCAGCAGATCTGCAGCGTCGTCCACACCGAGCGCTTGGGCGTCGCCCAGCGCAACACGTCAGTCCAGAGGCCCACCTGGCCGAGGTCCGGGTCAGGGTCGCCAATCGCGATCGGGTACTGGCTGACGCCGTGGATGTCCGTGACCGCGCTGTACGGCTCGAGGCTCCAGACGCCCGAGCGGGCTGCCTGGACGGTCACCCAGAGGTGGTTGCGGTCGAGCGGCGTGCGCCCCGCACACCAACCCCGACGGCCCCGGCCGGTTGCCAGGCAGTACGTGAACCGCAGCCAGGCGGGGCGGATCCTGGCCTTCCAGGGCTCGTCGGCGCCCTTCCACATGCCGATCGCGCTCGCAGAGGGGTCAGCCTTCAGCGAGCCGACGACGCGGCGGAGCTGCGCCTCCCGCCATCCGCCCGGGTGGGCCCAGCTGAAGGCGCTCAGGTTGATCCACGTGTTGATCCCTGTCGCAGCAGCCGCACGGTTCCAGCCGATGGCGTCCGCGACGTCGGCGTCGGTCCAGCCGGCGGCCGGCCCGACCTTGATGAAGTTCACTCCCGCCGCAGCCACCTCCGGCAGCCCGGCGGCCGGCGGCCCCTTCGCCAGCACGATCGGGAACACCTTGCGCCCGTCGAGCAGGACGGTCCCCTGGCGGTCGAGCCGGGTGACTCCCGCAGCCGCGCTACCCGCGAGCGCCAGCGCCGCGAGCGCGAGGGCCGCGAGCCTCATGGGGACGCGACGAGATCCGCGTACTCTGGGTGCCGCTCGATATAGCCCCGGGCGAAGGGACACCACACGGTCACCGTGAGTCCACGACCACGAATGTCGTCGAGGGCTCCGGCAACAAGCCGACCGCCGACGCCGTGACCCTCGAACTGGTCGGCCACCTCCGTGTGCACGAAGATGATCTCGCCAGTCCGCTCGCGGTAGAAGAGGCAGCCGGCGAGCTCGCCGTCGATGCGCGCCTCGAACCGGCGCTCCTCACGGTTGTCGGTGACGACGACGGGCTTTTGTTCGTCACTCATTAGCGAACCTTCCGACTTCCCACGTGTCGACCGTCATTGCAGACGGCCGCACGGGCAGAGCCCGTACGGCCTGAAGGAGACATCGCAAGCGATGTCTCATGCCCGGAAACCGACCGCTCGATGGGTCCCGTCGCAGAACGGCTTGTTGCTCGATTGCCCGCAGCGGCAGAACGCGGCTCTCGGGAGCTCCTCTTCGGTTCCGTCCGGCAACACGACGCGGATCGGCCCCCTCACCAGCAGCGGCCCATCCCGCGAGGGAGTGATCTCGATCGTGCCCGTAGGCGGAATGACCTGGCGGCCGGGACGGCGCCATCTGAGCGCGCCCGAAGGACAACCGTCCACAGCGCGCGCGATCTCGTCGGCGCTTGCTGCGTTCGGGTCGATCCACGGGCGGCGCGCGGAATCGAAGACGGCCGGCAGCTCCTTGACGCAGTTCTGGGAGTGGAAGCACAGCTGCGGATGCCACTCGACGACGATTTCGTCCGTGGCGTACTCACGCGGGCCGACTCGCTGCGGCGCGCTCATCGTTCGACGGTAGCGCACGCTGGAGTGTTGCGGAGCTCAATCGGAGGTCAGATCGCTAGCGAGCTGATGGCGGACGCGGTCGCGCGCCTCCGCGAACCGAATCGCCTCGTAGCCGATCAGCGCGGCTAGCACACCCGCGAGGATCGCCAGCGTGGCCAGCGCCGGCAGCTCGACGGCCGGGGGAATCAACGCGAGGAGCAGGACCCCGCACGCGAGCCGTTGCCTGTTGATCGTATGCAGGTTGCGAAGCCGGAAGGAGACGTGTGCAAGGAGATAGACCGCCGTCCCGCCGAGAAGCGCCGTTGCGGGGACGACGTCGAGCGGCTCACCCATATCGGCGAGCGTCTTCTTCAGTCCCAGCGCGAGGAGCACGATGCCGGCGACCATCGGAAAGTGGAGATACGAGTACGAGTCGCGGGCGATCTCGTTTTGCTCGCGGCCCACAGGGGCCTGGCTCAGCCGGCGCTCTGCGATCAGGGCCACCACGTCGAAGTAGAGCCACCAGAGCGCCGCGGCGACCGCCACGCCGAGCGTGGCTGCGGCGACGACACCGGCGTCGACCTCGCCGCTTGCCCCGACGCCAATCGCGACGATCGACTCGCCCAGCGCGATGATGATGATCAGGCCGTGCCGCTCGGCGAAGTGGCCCGGCCTGAGCCTCCAGCCCTCGGAACCGAACAGGTACGGCTCGCCCATGTCGAGCAGGAGCGCCAGGACCCAGAGGGCGCCTTGCACCCAGCCGTCGGTGAATGCGGCCGCGACGAGGAGGCCCACGCCGAGCGCCGTCCCCCCCGCGAGCCCCGACACCGATCGACGCAACGCCGGATCGTCGCGGCTCGCGAGCAGGAACAGCGCGATCTGACCGAAGCGGACGATTCCGTACGCACAGGCGAAGAGCAGTGCGGTGTCGCCGAAGGCATCCGGGACGCAGAGCGCCGCAACGAGCAGCGCGGCCATGACGACAAACATCACGAGGCGCACAGCGCCCTCTTCCGGATCGACGACGCTCGTTAGCCACGCGTAGCCGACCCACGACCACCAAAGCACTCCGAGGACGAGCACGCCCTTGCCGAGCCCGGTCCACGTCGGCTCGCCGGCCATCAGCGCCGTGCATTGCGTGATCGCGAGCACGAACACGAGGTCAAAGAAGAGCTCGAGCGCCGTGACGCGCTCGGTCTGGCGAAGGGTTGCGGTCAGCCGCGGTGCGCGGGCAGGTGCGGTCGCGCTCACCGCAGCATGGTTACAGCCGGAGGCCTAGGTGCCGCAGTCTTCGTCGATCGGGCTCTCGTCGCCGTCCAGACGGGCGAGCAGCTCGGTGAGTTGCGCCAGCTCCTCTTGGTCGAAGCGCTCCTGGAGCATTGACGACACGCCGACCACGTGGGACGTCGATGCGGCTGCGAGCTTCTCGCGGCCGGCGTCGGTGATCACCGCGTAGACCACTCGCCGGTCGCTCGCGCAGGCGGCTCGCTCGACGTAGCCCGCCGCCTCTAACCCGTCCAACAGGCGCGTGACGCCGGAAGCCGTGAGCAGCAGGCCCTCGGCGAGATCGACGCGGCGCATGCGGCCGTCCTCGGCTCGCGATAGGTGCATCAGCGCCTCGAAGTCGTTGATCGTCAAGCCGTGCTCGTTGAGGAGATCCGCGTTCATCGCACGGGTCATCGAGGCATGCGCCCGAAGCAGGCGTACCCACGCGACCATCGGCCGAGACACTTGTGTGGACAACACTTGACGACTCAATCTTTCCTCGCTACTATTGCTTGAGCCATCAACTATAGCGCACTCAAGGAGAGTTTCACAATGAGCACTACGACAGAGATTCGCCGATCCCTCGCCGGAACCTGGCAGCTGGATCCGGTCCACTCCTCCATCGGCTTCGAGATTTCCTACCTCTCGGGCACGTTCAAGGGTCAGTTCCGCGAGGCCGACGCGCAGCTCGTCGTCACTGATTCGCAGGCGACGCTCAACGGAACCGCCAAGGTCGAGAGCGTCGACGTCAAGGACGAGAACCTGTCCACGCATCTTCAGTCGCCTGACTTCTTCGACGCCGAGCGCCACCCTGAGCTGATCTTCTCGGCGCAGGACATCGATCTCGGCGCCGAGGCGGTCTCCGCGCACGGCTTCCTCACGATCAAGGGCGTAACCAAGCACGTCCAGGTGATCGGGACGATCACGGCTCCCCTGGTCGACGGTTTCGGACGCGAGCGAATCGGTCTCGTCCTCTCGACGACCGTCGATCGTCACGATTTCGGCGTCAGCTGGAACATGCCGCTGCCGACCGGCGAGCCCGCAGTCGGCGACGAGGTCACTATCCTGGCCGAGCTCTACTTCCTCAGGGCGGCCGAGTAACTCCCGATGAAGATCCTGGGCATCTCCGGCAGCCTGCGGGCCGACTCCTACAACACGAAGCTGCTTCGCGCGGCGGCCGAACTGCTGCCGCACGAGGTGGAGTTCGAGCAGTGGAGCGACCTCAAGGCCGTGCCTCCCTATGACGAGGACGACGACGTCCAGCCCGGGCCGGCCGCCGTCAAGGAGCTGAAGGCGGCGATCGCCGAGGCCG
>JBKPGE010000169.1:0-2422 GCA_046729215.1 Actinomycetota bacterium
GGGGCGTGATCGAGCGAAGCTCGAGCATCGTGCGCAGGACCGTCCGCCGGCGCTCGCGCGCCGCCTTCGGGTTCGTCACCGGGTCGTAGCGGCTCGGGTCGGCGGGTAGGCCGGCGAGCAGCGCCGACTCGGCGAGCGTGAGCCGCTTCGCGTGGTGGCCGAAGTACGTGAGCGCAGCCTGGTCGACGCCGTACGCGCCGTTTCCGTAATAGATCGTGTTCAGATAGGCGGTCAGGATTTTCTTCTTCGACCACTGCTGCTCGAGCTGCCAGGCAAGCGCCGCCTCGCGGAGCTTTCGACCGATCGACCGCTGGTTCTTCACGTAGGTGTTCTTGATGAACTGCTGGGTGATCGTGGACCCGCCCTGGACGACGCCCTGGTGGCTCAGGTCTGCCCATACTGCGCGGCCGATCGCGCGCACGTCGACGCCGCGGTGCTCGAAGAAACGGCGGTCTTCGATCGAGACGATCGCCTGCTTCATCACGGGCGCGATGTTGTCGTAGTCGACGAGGACGCGGTTCTCGGTCCCGCGCAGCACCGCGAGGACATGGCCGGTCGAGTCGTAGATCTTCGTATTGACCTGGTTCTTCTGTCTCGACGGGTCGAGCTTCGGGATCGCTCCGCGGACCGCGGTTACGAACCCGAAGGAAAACGACGACAACGCCAGGACGAAGAGCGCGAGCGCCAAGACGAGCAGACGCAACTTCCGGATCCTGCGGCTCTTCTTCGGCGTCGACGATTCACGGCGACGGCGAAAACGCAAGATCGGGGGAGTGTAGTGGCCCCTGCGGCGCCACTACACTCGGTCGCCGGATGGGAGTCGCTGAGCTAACCCGGAACGCCGTTGATGTTCTGCCGGAAGGCGAGCTCGAGCGCAAGCTCGCCCTCGGCCGGCCGCTTCGCGTCAAGCTTGGAATCGACCCGACGGGATCGGACATTCATCTCGGCTTTGCGTCGGTACTGCGAAGGCTGGCGGCGTTTCAGGCAGAAGGACACATCGCCGTTCTGATCGTCGGCGACTACACCGCACGCATCGGCGATCCGTCTGGGCGGTCGAAGGAGCGGGAGGTTCTTCCAGACGCAGTGCTCGACCAGAACGCCAAGCTCTTCGCGGAACAGGCGTTCAAGATCCTTGACCGCGATCGCACGGAGATTCGATTCAACGGCGAGTGGCTCGGCAAGCTCGACTACGCCGAGATCGTCCGGCTAACGCGTACCGGAACCGTCGCGCGGCTGCTCGAGCGCGATGATTTCGCGAAGCGGTTTGCTGCCCAGGAACCCATTTCCGTCTCCGAGTTGCTGTACCCGTTCGCGCAGGGGTACGACTCGGTCGCGGTTGAGGCGGACATCGAGGTGGGTGGAACCGACCAGCTCTACAACCTGCTGATGGGACGAGACGTGATGCAGCACTACGGGCTCGAGCCGCAAGCAGTGATGACCTACGAGCTCCTCGTCGGCACCGATGGCGTCGAGAAGATGGCGAAGTCAGTGGGCAACTACGTCGGTATCGATGAGCCACCAGAAGAACAGTTCGGCAAAGTCATGTCGATCCCCGATTCCGCACTCGATCAGTGGTGGCGCCTGGCGCTTGACCGAGACCCCGCCGAGGGCGATCCCATGGAGTCGAAGCTCGGCCTTGCGCGGGAGATCGTTGAGCTCTACCACGGCGTCGAGGCCGTCCGGGCTGCCGAGGATCACTTCACGCGCGTGGTGCGCGAGGGAGAGGCACCCGAAGACGTTCCCGAGTCCCCGCTTCCTCCCGGCGACCCGGTACATCTGCCGGCACTCATGGCCTCGCTCTTCGGGCTGTCGACAAGCGAGGCGAGGCGTCTGATCTCCCACGGCGCGGTCCGCATGAACGGGCAGGTCGCATCCGAGCTCGACGTCCCTCGAGCGGCCCTCGAAGGGGCCCTTCTGCAGGCCGGAAAACGCCGATTTGCCCGCTTGACAGGCCCCTAGACGCTGCTACCATACCCGGGCTGCCCGTCCGGGTGGTGTTCAAAAGTCCCTGCAACTCGACGACTGGAGAGCCCTAGCGAGACTGATACGAGCGGAACGTTCGGATCATCTTGGGGCCTTCGGTGTGAGTCGGAGGCTTTTTTACGCCGTCAGGCGAGCGACGGTCTTTGAAAACTCAACAGCGTGTACGAACGCCGAGACCTGTGTCCTTCTTCGAGGACGCAGGCTCAAACCTGTCAGCCTCACGGCTTCGGCCGAGAGGCGTACTTTGAGCTTCAGGCTCATCGTTGACGAAGCTGTCCAACCGATTCCTTCGGGAATCGACGTGACAATCACTTCTTCACGGAGAGTTTGATCCTGGCTCAGGACGAACGCTGGCGGCGCGCTTAACACATGCAAGTCGAGCGAGAACCAGTCCTTCGGGACTGGGGACAGCGGCGAACGGGTGAGTAACACGTGGGTA
>JBKPGE010000170.1:0-3269 GCA_046729215.1 Actinomycetota bacterium
ACGAGTCCTCGTGAGTCGGGTCTGGAGATCGTCGAGCTCATCCTGCATGACGTCGATCCGAAACGGGCGGATCTCGGTCTCGATCGCGCTGGTCACCGGAGCAACCTCCCTCCCTATATGACAGAATGCTGTCCGATGGGAAGACTAGCACAACGACAGCATGCTGTCGATCAAGCCGACGCGACGTCTGAGCGCACGCCTGCAGGCGATGCGCTCAGCGAGCTCGTCGTGCACGTCTTCCGCCTCGACGGGATGCTGAAAGCCACCGGTGACGAACTCTCAAAGCCGGCCGGTCAGACGACCGCGCGCTGGCGCGTGCTCGCGGCCGTCGAAGATGGACCGATGACAGTCGCCCAGATCGGGCGCGCGTGGTCGCTCGCCCGACAGAGCGTCCAGCGCGTGGCTGACCTGGTCGAGCGCGACGGCCTCGTCAGCTACGAGGAGAACCCCGCGCATCGTCGCGCCCAGCTCGTCCGGCTGACGCCGCACGGACGCTCGACGCTGCGGCGGATCCGAGCCGCTCAGCGCGAATGGGCGAACGCGCTCGGCGACCGGATCGGGACGCGGGACCTCCGAACGGCGAACAGGATCCTCGCCCGCATCATCGAAGCCTTCGAGGACACGGCATAGCCTCGCCGGCTGCCTGATCGTGATCGGCCGATCGCGTCGAGAAGTTCCTGGACGGACGGCCGAGCAGTGTAAGGCTCCGATCGCTAGGTTCCCGGCTCACGGTCGAAGAGCCAGGAGGTTTCCCATGTTGGGGGTTCGGTCGAGGCTTCTTTCTCTCGCATTCGTTCTGGTCGCACTCCTCTTGAGTGCGAGCGGCGGTGGATCCGCCGCGAGCGCCGCACCTGTGGCGAATCCCTTCGGGCCGAACGTCCTGATCTTCGACCCGAGCATGCCGGTCAGCCAGATTCAGGCGGCCGTCGACGCGATCTACGCGCAACAGGTCAACGCCGAAATGGGCACGAACCGCTACGCGCTGCTGTTCAAGCCGGGTGTCTACGGCAGCGGCAGCGAGCCGCTGCAGATGAAGGTCGGCTACTACACCGAGGTCGCCGGCCTGGGTGCCTCGCCGACGGACGTGACGATCAACGGCAAGATCGAGGTGTACAACCGCTGCTTTGCCGACGGGGGCACGACCGACTGCCACGCGCTCGTGAACTTCTGGCGGACGCTTTCGAACCTTTCGCTCAACATCAACGCCCGCGGGCAGGACGGCTGTCGCGCCTCTGCGAACTTCTGGGCGGTCTCCCAGGCCTCGTCGATGCGCCGTCTCAACATCTCCGGCGGCAACGTCTCGCTGATGGACTACTGCACGGCCGGGCCGCAGTTCGCAAGCGGTGGTTTCATCGCGGACTCCAGCCTGCCGTTCGTCATCAACGGCTCGCAGCAGCAGTGGCTGATCCGCAACAGCCGGATCGGGGGCTGGTCGAACGCCGTGTGGAACCAGGTCTTCGCGGGCGTCGAGGGCGCGCCGTCGGACGCGACGTTCCCGAATCCGCCGTACACGACCCTCGCGGCGACGCCCGTCAGCCGCGAGAAGCCGTACCTGTTCGTCAATGCGGAGGGCGACTACGCGATCCGGGTCCCTTCAGCGCACACGAACACGAGCGGCATCACTTGGGCCAAAGGCATGACCCCCGGACGCACGATCCCCCTGAGCGACTTCGTCGTCGCCACGCCGTCGGACTCGGTGCAGACGATCAACAACCAGCTCGCCCGCGGCGTGAACCTGCTGCTGACCCCCGGCGTCTACGACGTCGGCAAGAGCATCTCAGTCAAGCGGGCGGACACCGTCGTCCTCGGCCTCGGGCACGCGACGCTCACGGCCGTCGACGGCGCAATCCCGCTCACGATTGCCGACGTTCCCGGCGTCGTCGTCGCCGGCGTAACGATCGACGCCGGCACCGTCGAGTCGCCGGTGCTCCTCCAGGTCGGCAAGAAGAACGGCAACGCGAGCCCCAAGAAGAACGACCGGTCCGACCCGACGACGCTGTCTGACGTGTACTTCCGTGTCGGCGGGCCGCATATCGGCAAGGCCGAAATCGCGCTCGAGGTCAACAGGGACAACGTCCTCATCGACCACACCTGGGTCTGGCGTGCAGACCACGGCGTCGAGGGCTTGTCCGACACCCAGCGCTGGAACACGAACACCGGCCGCAACGGCCTCGTCGTGAACGGCGACAACGTGACGGCGACCGGCCTGTTCGTCGAGCACTTCCAGGAGTACAACACCCTCTGGAACGGCGAAAACGGTAGGACGATCCTGTACCAGAACGAACTGCCGTACGACCCGCCGACACAGGCGGACTGGATGCACGGCGACGTCGAAGGCTGGGCCGGTTACAAGGTCGCGGACGGAGTGACAACCCATCTGCTCGACGGTGGGGGTGTCTACGTCTTCAACAGGAACAATCCAGCGATCCACACCGAGAACGGCTTCGAGGTCCCCGAGACCCCGGGCGTGCACCTGCACCACGTCATGACCGTCAACCTCAGCGCCGGCACGATCGACCACGTGGTCAACGGCGTCGGTGGCCCGGCGGACGTGACCAGGATCGGCGTCCCTGTCTACGTCGTCGACTATCCGTGATCAGCTCTGTGGGCGGTAGGCGAGGTAGACGACACGTTTGTCGTACGTCTTACAGGGCGGCAGAAGAGGATCAGCCTCACAAAGCGGACCGGTGACTTGACCTCGGCTCACGACGGCCTCCTCGCCCTGAATCGCGAGGCGAGTTCGAACGGGTCAATGCTCATACGAGTCGCTGAGTCTGCTCTGGCGAGGTAGTCGGCGAGCATCCCGGCCACTCCGGCCCTCGTACCTTTGGCAGCGCCGCCGAGATGGTGGGGGAGCTCGATCGCGCGTAACTGCTGACTAAGCCGCACGTGCGCGAACCGGCGCGAACGCTCGCGCCGAGTTGGCGAGGTGGAGGTCACCGGGTCGATCCCAGTACGCTCCACCTCCAAAACCGCCTGAGCGGGGTTTTTGTTCGAGTGCCGACCGCACTCGAAGGACTGCTCAGCAGTCTGATTATGCAGTGATCGAACGTGCGACACGGGCGGCCTTGACTACTTTTGGCATGCGCGGGAGACTCGATGGGTTGCCGTTAGGTTTCGGCGGGTTTCTTGCAGCGCCCGCTTCGCGTCTTGGGTCACCTGCGGCCCTGACCTTGGCCGGGGCGGGCGACGGCGTGCCATGTCCGGGTGCATGGACGCCGTGCCCCCGACGCCTTTCGGCGCGTGTAAACACTCCACGTCCTTAAGGG
>JBKPGE010000171.1:0-5520 GCA_046729215.1 Actinomycetota bacterium
ATCGCAGGCGATCTTCGTGCCGGTCAGCCCGACGTCGTCGCGAATGAAGTCGACCAGCAGGGTTCGCGGCTCGAGGTCGGCGTCCCGCTGGACGCCGTTGACGGTGATCCCGACGTGCATCGGCCCTCCTTCCGAATTTCGGGCGACTCTACGCCTCGCCGGAGAGGTTTTCCACAGGGTTCGAACCCACCAATGCTTGCGCGATTCGCAAGCGATTCGAGGGGGAGCGAAATGCTGAAGCGAAAGGCGCTTGTTGCGCTGGGCCTCGCGGCCGCGGCGCTGGCTTTCGTGGGCGTGGCGCTGACCGCGCCGTCGAACGATGACGAACTGCTCAAGGACGAGAAGCAGTTCCTTCAGCAGTCCAACAAGACCTACCAGGGCGGCCAGAAGGACATGCAGATCTCGTCGAACCTGGAGGTCGTCGCGCACAACTCGATCGGTGACCGGGGCTTCAACGGGGACGTCTGGGCGCATAAGGGCTACGCCTACGTCGGGCATTGGGGCTTCCAGGACTGGGCAAACGGCTCGAAGAACCGCTTCTGCCCCGACTACCCGAGGAACGGGGTCGCCGTGATCAAGGTTGAAGGATCAAGTGCGATGCAGGTCTCGACCCTGCAAAATCCGGCCGGAACGTCGGCGGAGGACATCGTCGTTTACACCGCGGACGATGGTCGCGACATCGCGGCAGCCGGCATTCAGTGGTGCGGAGGAACTCGCTACGACTCAGGCGCGGAGCGCGGTTTGATGCTCTGGGATGTCTCCAATCCGGCGGATCCGGAACAGATCGGCTATTGGAGAAGCGCGTGCTGCACACGCGGCGTGCATGAATTCGAGGTCGAGCGGCACGTGAACGGCCACACCTACGCGTATGCGACCGTGCCGACGAGTCGTTATCCGGACTCGACCACACCGTCGGGCTACCGCGACGAGAACGGTGACGGCGACTTTCGGCTCATCGACATCACCGATCCCGCGAACCCCACTCAGGTCTCAGATTGGGGCGTCCAGGATGCCGGCGGCCCGTGGACGGCGGGCCAGGGGTGCGATCCCGACGCCAACTACGGCCACGGAGCCGAGCCGAGCGAAGGTGGGACGGCCGTTTACCTGTCCTACTGGGACTCCGGCTTCATCAAGCTCGACCTTTCAAACCCGTCCACACCGGTCTTCGAGGGCCGGACCGTGTATCCCGCGAACGCGGACGGGGACGGGCACTCGTCGAACTACGACGATGCCCGAAAGCTTCTGTTCACCGCTGACGAGGACTTCTGCCCCAACTCAGGCCCGGCGATCGAGAAGGGCTGGGGTTACCTTCGGGTTTACGACTATGCCAACGCGGCCTCGCCCCAGCAGATCGGGTCCTTCCGGACGCCGAATTCATTGGCGATCGGTGACAAGGCCGCGGGCGACTACACGATCCACAACCCGTTCATAGTCGGAACAGACGTGTACACCTCGTGGTACTCCGACGGAGTCCGGATCGTCGATGCGAGCGTGCCGACCGACCTCAAGGAGATCGGTTACTTCGTGCCGCCGGCGGGCCACAACCCGGTCAAGCCTTCGCAGCGCGGCGTGCTGTCGCAGACGCCACAGGTTTGGGGCGTCGTGGTCGAGGACAGCCTGATCTACGCAAGCGACATGAACACCGGGCTCTGGGTGCTTCGCCGGAAGTAGCCCTGTTACGGCCAGCCGTTTTGGACAACCTAGGGCGGCCGAAAGGCGGCCCTAGGTTCGTCGCCTTCAGCCTGCGCCAGTGCCGGGAGGGGGACCCTCGGCACGGGTGCAACCGACGTCTTGGTAGGCGCGGAGCTACTGTTCAAATCGAGGAGGTGAGCGCCGCATGTGCCACTCGTCCAAATTGGAGTACTGGGACTTTCTGAGGGAAAGAGAGCGGCGCGAAGACGAGGCGCGCCGCACGTTCGAGGTCGTCGACGAGCGCGACGTCCCCGAGCCGAAGATCGAGCCCGAGCCGGAGACTGAGCCCGAGCGCGAGCTCGTCAGCGTCTGACTTGCGGAGCCGGCGGGCCGTTACGGCCCGCCTGCTCGTAATCTTTTTACGAAAGCCTGACCGTTTCGGCACAACTCGAGTGCCAAATTTGCCGTTTAACCACTTACAGTGTTCGGTGCCTTCCCCCAGTCGGCCTTCGTGCCCTGCACGGAATGCGGTGCCTCGGTCGAGCGCTCGTCGCTCGCGACCCATATTTGCGACGCGGAGCGCCTGCTCGACTTCCGCGTCTCTCAGCTTCGTGAGGAGATCGCCGCCTTCGACGCGCAGCTCGCCGCATGGCTGGCGTCGGCACACGGACGCTTCGCCGCCTGGATCGCAGAACGCGACCGGCGGGCGGGCCCCAGCAGCCCGCCCGCATAGTCGCTCCTCCTACTGATCTAGCCGCTGACCCTCGAGGACCTCGCCGCGCCAGGCGCCGGTTTCGATGCCGCGGCTCTCGACGAGCTCCTTGAAGCGCTCGAGGTCGGCCTTGACGCCGTAGGTGTCGACGCCGACCTTGTCGGCAGCCGCCTCGAGGAAGCCTTCCGGCTCCCAGGTCATCTTGACGTCGACTCTCGTCAGGTCCGCGCCGAGCGGCTGGAACCGCACTTCGCCGCTGTTGGGCTTCCCGTCGATCGCGCGCCAGGCGATCACCTCATCCGGATCCTGCCGCGTGATCTCGGCCGTCCACTCCTCCTGGTTGCCGCCGATCTCGGCGACCCAGCGCAATTGGGTGTCGTCGATCTGCTTGACCGACTCGACGTTCTCCATGAACCTCGGGAACTCCTCGAACTGCGTCCACTGGTTGTACGCGGTCGAGACGGGAACGTTGACCTCGATTGCTTCCTTGACTTCAGCCATTGGATGACCCCCTCTTCGATTGGTTTCATCTCACCTACCCGGATTCAAGTTGCCGTAACAAAATCGCGATACGTTTCAAGTAATGCGCCGTGCGACTCTCGTCGCGCTTGTCGCTGCGGGAGTGTTCGCCACGCCTGCAGGCGCGTCGACGTGGCTCCAGTTCGGGCTCGTCGACACCCAGGAGGCGCTCGGCGGCCAGGCCCAGTTCGGCAACACGCTCGGCGCGCTCCGCCCTCAGGTCGTCCGGATCATGCTCGGCTGGGGCGGGCCCTTCGGCGTTGCGCGCGACCGGCGACCGAGGGTCGGCACGAATCCTGCCGACCCCGCCTACGATTGGGGTCCGTACGACCGCGCGGCGCAGACGGCGGCGAGCCGCGGGATTCAGGTGCTCTTCACGATCTATGCCACGCCCTGGTGGGCGAACGGCAGGACGCCGAACGCCGCGCCGCAGAACTTCAAGCGGCTGCAGGACTTCGCCTATGCCGCCGCAACCCGGTACAGCGGGACGTACCGGCGGAGCGACGGCGTCGTGCTGCCCCGGGTCTCGCTCTGGACCGCGTGGAACGAGCCGAACATCCCGCTCGGCCTGAAGCCGCAGTGGCGGAGGTCTCGAGGGCACTGGGTGAGCCAGAGCGCGCGGGATTACGCGCGGATCTGCAACGCCGTCTATGACGGTATCCATCTGACGCTCCTGCGCGGCGAACAGGTCGCGTGCGGCGTGACCACCGCGCGTGGGAACAACGCGCCGGCTTCGAAGCGCCCGTCCGTCGCGCCCATCGGGTTCCTACGGGCGGCGAAGGCGGCCGGCATGCGCCACTTCGACGCGTACGCGCATCACCCGTACTCCGGCGACCCCCAACTGCCGCCGGGCGCGAAGCCGAGGAACCCGAAGGCGATCACGCTCGGGAACATCGGGAAGCTTGTGCGCGAGGTGACGCGGCTGTACGGGCGGAAGCCGATCTGGATCACGGAGTACGCCTACGAGACGAGCCCGCCGGACCACGTCTTCGGGGTCGCGTGGGGCACGCAGGCCTTCTACATGCGTGAGGCGTACGGGATCGCGCGACGCAATCCGCGGATCGAGATGCTGCTCTGGTTCCTCGCGCGCGACGAGGTGAGGGCGAACGGCTGGCAGTCGGGCCTCGTGTCGGCGGGCGGACGACGCAAGCCGTCGTTCTACGAGTTCCAGGAGCTCGCGACGGCGGCGCGGAAGCGTCAGCTGACGGTGCTCCGAAGCGTGCGGCGTGCGCGGGAGCCGGACGTGCGGGAGGTCTTGCGCGGCGCGGTCGACGGCGGGTTCGACCCGAGCTGGCTGCCGGTCGGGCCGACGCCTTAGCGACCTCACAGAACGGCGCGTGCGTGCGTTGGTGTGTGCGTGGCGGGTCGGAAGCTCTATCGGCTGGTCGGGGCCGACGGGGTCGAGTTCACGTCGCGGGTTCCCGGGACGCTCGGAGGCCACCGGCGCAATCGGATCTACGGCCGGCTCGACTGCCCGTCGGCTTTGCGCTGGCTCGCGAAAGGCCATCTCGTGCGTCATCGCGTGTTCTTTGCGGATGAGGAGACGGCGATCGCAGCCGGATACCGGCCGTGCGCGGTGTGCTTGCCTGAGCAGTACCGGGCGTGGAAAGAGTCGCGCCTAGACTGACGGCTCTTCATGGCTCGACCGCCGCTGAACCCGTCGCTCGGCGATGTTCAGGCCGCTCTTGCCGGCGCGATCGACGAGCTTGCGCAGCCGCCGACGCGGAAGGAACGGAAGAATGGTTGGATCGAGGAGACGCGAACGGAGGTTTCCGCGTACTTGCGGGCGATCCGGGAGGACCTCGACAGCGGGATGCCGCCGCCCCCGCGAGACCTGCCGTCGCAGGTCCAAGTTGTGAGGTGGCTCGATGCGATGGGCGTAAGCCTCGGGGATCCGCTGAACGAGCGAGTTATGAGCGCGTTTGGGGTCGCCCGTCGCTTTGCCAAGCAAGCCGCCAAGACCTCGTAGCTGAGCCGGTTTAGGGTCGCCCGCGCCGACGGGTGTCCTCGAGCCGTGGGGCGGGGTGCCCGCTCTCGGTGCGGAGCCGCTCGATGAGCTTGGAAGCTTGCGCGGCGGTTGAGGGAAACTCCTCGCCGAGGCGCTCGGACAGAGCGGCGGCGAGCGCGTAGATCTGGCGGATCGTCGGCTTGCGGTCGTCGAGGCCGTGGCCGTGGCCGCTGCCGCGGCCGCGGCGAGGCCCGCGCCCGCTCCCCCTTGGGTGGGTGGGGTTGGTCATCCCTGGGGCGCAGGGAACCACAGAAAGCCCCACTGATGGGTGCCGACTTCGTGCCGAGAGTGGAACTTCAGCCGGCCGGGTGGTCGAAGACCTGCTGGACCAAGCCGCCGTCGAGCAGGAAGCTCGCGCCCGTCGCGTACGAAGCCTCGTCCGAGACGACCCAGGCGACGAGGGCGGCGACCTCCTCCGGCGACCCCGTCCGCTGGAGCGGGATCTCGGGGCGCAGCGACTCCGCCTCGACATTCCTTTCCGTGGCGATCGCGCCCGGCGCCACCGACACAACCCGAACACGCGGCGCCAACTCGATTGCGAGCGCGCGCGTGAGCATCCCCAACGCCGCCTTCGCCGGCGCATACAGCGCGAAGCCCGGCCGAGGGACGTACTCGTGGACGGACGTGATGTTCACGATCACGCCGCCCT
>JBKPGE010000172.1:0-2717 GCA_046729215.1 Actinomycetota bacterium
CTCGAGCGGAGAGAGCAGCGCAAGCCCGATCTCCGGGCGCGCGAGCACCGCCGCGGACTGCTCGCCGGCGTACGCGGGCGGGTGGTCGAGGTCGGCTGCGGCGACGGACGGGCGTTCGAGCTGTACCCGCCGGAGGTCGAAAGCGTCCTGGCCGTCGAGCCCGACCCAACGGCGCGAGCGGTCGCAGCGGAGCGGGCGCGTGAAGCGGAGGTGCCGATCGATGTCGTCCACGGGACTGCCGAGGCCCTGCCGGCGGCCGATGGAGCATTCGACGCCGCCGTCGCCGTGTGGGTCCTTTGCACCGTCCCCGAGCCCGCCGCGGCGCTCGCCGAGCTGCACCGGGTCGTCAGACCCGGCGGTGAGCTCCGGTTCTACGAGCACGTCCGGTCCGAGAATGCAGCGTTCCGCTGGTTTCAGCGCGTCGTCGATGCGCTTTTCTGGACGCGGGCGCTCGGCGGCTGCGTAACGACGCGCGACACGACGGCGGCAATCCGCGAGGCGGGCTTCCAGATCGACGAGCACGACCGAGGCTTCCACTCATCGTCGCTTCTGACGATCACCTCCGCCCCGTACATCATCGGTACGGCGCGACGCTAGGGATCAGTCGTCGTCCGTGATGAGATAAGCGACCCGGCCGTTTGCGCCGGAGGCCCAGCAGGTGACGTGAACGCAGTCCACCGTGTGGAGACTGCCGGTGTCGAACGGCGTCCAGTTGCGCCCGGCGTTCAAGCTGACGTCGCTTCCGGTTAGCCCGACGGCGATGGCCGTGCGCTTGTTCAGCCAGGAAGCGCCCGAGCGGTACTGGTTTGGCGCGTCCGAGATGAGGTTCCAGGAGTCTCCGCCGTCGCGCGAGAGTGCGAGCGCGTCCGGCGATGCCTCAGGCGTCTCCACGTCGCCGCCGACCGCCAGCCCGTCCTCGCGGTTGCGGAACGCGAGGGCGAAGATCCCCGCCGTGTCATCGCTGTGCATCGGCGTGGAGCTCACGTCCCAGCTCCTGCCTCGGTCGCTCGAGTGGAAGACGCGGGCTGCGGCACCACCGGTGCCGAACCACGCATCGCGGTTCCCGAAGGACGTCAGGCATTGGCCACTGGCTGCGAAGGCGAACTCATTCGGCAGCGCCGGCGGCATATCGGCATCGAGCACACGCCAGCTGTGCCCGCCGTCTTCGGTCGCGATGATCCTGAACGCCCCGTGAACGGGATCCGAGAGCGCGAGCCCGTGCCGCCGATCGAAGAACGTCATGCAGTCGTAGAACGCGTTCGGATCGTCGTTCTGGAACGCCAGCTGCCAGTGCGCACCCGCGTCCGAGGTCACATAGACCCGGGAATCGGTCGCGGTGGGCAATGGGATCGAAAGGATCACCGCATGGTTCCGGTCGAAGGCTTCGATGTCCCGGAACTGAAGAGCTTCGGTCCCGGGTGGCCCGACCTGAGCCCACGTCTGACCTCGGTCGACCGTGCGGAGGACCATGCCAAGGCTTCCGCTCGCCCAGACCGTCTTCGCGTTGACCGCCGACAATCCGCGCAGACTCGAAGTCGAGCCGGTCGGCGTGTCCTGCCACGCGAACTCGTCGTCGTCGTGGTCCCAGGCGAAGGCCATGGAGGTCAGCGCCAGCGCCAAGACGGCGGCGACCAGCGAGATCCGCTTCAGCACAGCGCGGAACCTACACGGCTCCGGATCGCTGTGAGGTAGTTAGTGCTCGGCAGCCTCGGCCTCGGCCTTAGAGCGGTGCACCGTCCCGTCGGGATGCTCCGGCGGTGCGTACATGGTCACCAGCCGTAGCGGCTCCGAGCCCGTGTTGATGAAGTTGTGCAGCGTCCCGGCGGGGACGAAGACCATGTCGCCGGGGCCTGCCCGGCTGGACCGGCCGTCCAGCACCGCCTCGCACTCGCCCTCGACGAAGAAGAGGATCTGGTCGCCCTCGTGCGTCTCCTCGCCGATGTCCTCACCGGGCTGGATCGTCATCACGACGAGCTGGGCGTGCTCGCCCGTCACGATCGTCTGGCAGAAGTAGTCGTTCCGCCGTGCGAGGTCGGCGTAGTTCTCGACCGCGTCCATTCCGGCAAGCTTACGGCGTGATCGACCTCAGCACACTCGCCGTGTTCGCGGCGGCCGCGCTTGCCCTCGCCGTGGTTCCCGGCCCCGCCGTGATCTACATCGTTGCGCGGAGCGTCGACCAGGGCCGCTTCGCCGGGCTCGTCTCGGCCCTCGGGATCTGCGTCGGCAGCCTCGTCCACGTCACCGCCGCGACGATCGGCTTGTCCTCGCTGCTGGCCTCTTCCGCGACGGCCTTCACGGTCGTCAAGTACGCGGGCGCGGCGTACCTGATCCTCCTGGGCATCCATCGACTCCTGACGCGCGAGGAGGTAGCCGAAGTCGCCGCCAGGCCACCACGGGCGCTGCGCAAGATCTTCCGCGACGGCGTCATCGTGAACGTGCTCAACCCGAAGACGGCGCTCTTCTTCCTCGCCTTCCTGCCGCAGTTCGTGGATCCAGCCCAAGGGGCGGCGACGCTGCAGATCCTGGTGCTCGGCCTGGTCTTCACCGTTATCGCGCTCTCGTCAGATTCGTTATGGGCGCTCGCCGCGGGCACGGCCGGCGGGTTGCTTCGCCGGAGCCGCTGGTACCTCGGCGTCAAGCGCTGGGTGACGGGGACCGTCCTCGTCGCGTTGGGCGCCTCGGCGACTCGGGCGACCTAGAGCTCACCCTCGATCGCA
>JBKPGE010000173.1:0-9962 GCA_046729215.1 Actinomycetota bacterium
CAGAAGGAGATCTCGCGCGCCGAGGGCATGCTCGCCAACGAGCGCTTCGTCGAGCGGGCGCCCGCCGATGTCATCGAGGCGGAGCGGGAGAAGCTCGCCCGCTACCGGCGTGAGCTCGAGGCTCTCCGCGGCTAGCGCACGCCCGGCGACGGCCTGGATCGCCTCGCTGAGCCCCTGGCCCGAGGAGTTCGGACTCGAGCGCATGCGACAGCTGCTCGAGCAGCTCGGCCATCCGGAGCGGCGGTACTCGGCTATTCATGTTGTCGGGACGAACGGCAAGTCGACCGCGACTCGGACGATCGCCGCTCTCTTGCAGGCGGAGGGGAGGCGAGCGGGCGCCTACACCTCGCCGCACGTCAGTGGGTGGTCGGAGCGCATCTGGGTCGACGGCGCCGAGGCCGACTTCGAGCAGGCGGTCGCTCGAATACGTCGGCCCGCGGAAGAGCTCGGCGCCACGCAGTTCGAAGCGCTGACGGCGGCGGCCCTCGCCGAATTCGCGGACCGTGAGGTCGATGCCGCGGTCGTGGAGGCCGGGCTCGGGGGACGGCTCGACGCCACCAACGTTGTCGATGCTCCCGTCGTCCTGCTCACCAACGTGGCGCTTGAGCACACGGACGTACTCGGCGAGACGCCGGAAGAGATCGCCGGCGAGAAGCTGGCAGTTGCGCATGCGGCCAGGGTAGTTGTCCGACCGGACAACAGATACGACCATCTGATACCGAAGAGCGCGGAAATCGTCACAGGAGGAGCACTCGAAGCAGCGGGGGCGTTTCTCGGCCGCCCGATTCAGAGCGAGCCGGTTGTGCAGCTCCCCGGCCGGCTCGAGCGCCGCGGCCGCGAGCTGTGGGACGGCGCGCACAACCCGGGCGGAACCGCATGGCTACGTACAGCGCTCACCGAGCGATACGACGTCGTCGTCGCATCGATCCTCGCCGACAAGGATGCCGATGCGATGCTCCGGGATCTCGCCGAGCTCGCTCCGAGGCTGATCGCGACGCAGTCGACCAACGAGCGCGCCCTTTCCGCCTTCGAGCTCGCCCGCCTCGCCGCCCGCCACTTCCAACGCGTCGATCCTGAGCCCGACCCGAGGGAGGCGCTCGCGCGCGCGCGAAAATCCACGAATGGGCGGATCGTCGTGACCGGCTCGCTGTATCTCCTAGCCGATCTCTCCTGATGCCACGGGCGACAACCGCAGGAAGAAAGCGTACGATGACGAAGCTCGGTGAGCGGCTCAGCGTGTTCGCGTTCGTGGCTGCCGTGGTGCTGACGATCGTCGGGCTCGCTTTCGCCGCCGGCTACGTCGTCGGGCAGCTCCTGCTGTGAGGTAAACGGTGAACGACTTCTTCGAGAGCAGCCGCGATTTCTTCGGCTCCGACGCCTGGGACGTCACCCGCAACCTCGGCATCTTCTTCCTCGTCATCTTCTGGCTCGCGCTCGCCTACTGGGTCCTAAAGGACGCGAGGCGACGGATCGAAGACCCGTGGCTGGTTGCGGTCGCGACAATCCTCGGGCTGGTACCCATCGTGGGCGCGCTGATCTACATGCTCTTCCGGCCGCCCGAGTACCTCGAGGACGTTCGCGAGCGCCAGCTCGAGATCAAGGCGATGGAGGAGCGGCTCGCCCGCCGCGAGCTCCACTGTCCGGTCTGTCGAGCTCACGTCGACGACACGTTCCTCGTCTGTCCCGTCTGCACCACGAAGCTCCGTCAGGCCTGCGTGAACTGCAAGGCGCCGCTCGAGACGCTCTGGCAGGTCTGTCCCTACTGCGAAACGCCTGTCGAGACGCCGACGACAATCGAGTTCCCGCCGGCTCCTCGGAGGGAACGGCCCGGTCAGTAGAGTCTCGCGCTCGATGGCCGTCGAGCGGACACTCGTACTCGTCAAACCGGACGCAATGCGACGCCAGCTCGCGGGCGAGATCGTGGCGCGGCTGGAGCGGCGGGGGCTCGAGCTGCGGGCAGCGCGGATCGTCATCGTCGACAGGCCTCTCGCCGAGGAGCACTACGCGGAGCACGTCGAAAAGCCGTTCTTCGGCGAGCTCGTCGAGTTCATCACGTCCGGCCCGACACTGGCGCTCGTCGTCGAGGGCGAGGGTGCGATCTCGACCGTCCGGACTACGATGGGCGCGACGAACCCGGCCGACGCGGCGCCGGGAACGATCCGCGGCGACCTGTCGCTCTCGATGCCCGACAACCTCGTTCACGGCTCCGATTCCCAGGAGTCGGCCGAACGGGAGATCGGGCTCTGGTTCGGCGTCGAGCCGCGCTGAAGCGCGTTGAGCGCCCCGGTCGCGCCGCCGATCCTTCTCGCCTCCCGATCTCCACAGCGGCGCGCGATCCTCGAGCAGCTGGGCATCCCCTTCGACGTCGTCACACCTCCGTATGAGGAACGTGACGCTTTCGAGGCGGGGTCTGACCCCAGCACGTTTGTCCAGCAGCATGCACGCGGGAAGGCGCGCTCCGTCGCGGGCGAGGCCGGAGACCGCCCAGTGCTCGGCGTCGACACGGCCGTGTTCCTCGGCGGGCGGGTTTTCGGAAAGCCGAGGGACTCCGCTGACGCGGAACGGATGCTCGAAGCGCTTGCCGGCCGGACCCACCACGTCGTCTCGGGGCTCTGCGTCCTGACGCCGGCCTGGGAGGAGCTGCACGCCGACACGACGAGCGTCACCTTTCGGCCGCTGACCGCCCGGGACATCGCCACGTACCTGGCGGCCGACGAGTGGAAGGAGCGCGCCGGCGCCTATGCGATCCAGGGCTTCGGCGCCTCGCTGGTCGAGCGGATCGACGGCGACTACCTCAACGTCGTCGGGTTGCCGGCAGCACTCCTCACCCGACTGCTTGCAGCACGTTTCAGCGGAATTTACGGATTCGGGTAGCTAGAGTGGGCGCTCGGGAGATGGGGATGCTGAGCTATCTCAACGGCTTCGGCGGCCGCGACATGGCGGTGGACCTGGGCACCGCAAACACGCTTGTCTATGTCCGCGGTCGCGGCATCGTGCTGTCGGAGCCGTCGGTCGTCGCCATCGACCACGCCTCCGGCGAGGTGCACGCGGTCGGGGTCGAGGCAAAGCGCATGCTCGGCCGCACCCCGGGGACCATCTCCGCCATCCGCCCGCTCAAGGACGGCGTGATCGCCGACTTCGACGTCACCGAGCAGATGCTTCGGCACTTCATCCAGAAGGTCCACCAGCATCGCTTCGCGCACCCCCGGGTCGTGGTCTGCGTCCCTTCCGGCGTCACCGGCGTCGAGAAGCGGGCGGTCGAAGAGGCCACGCGAAACGCGGGCGCCCGCGACGCGTTCCTGATCGAGGAGCCGATGGCGGCTGCGATCGGGGCCGGGCTCCCTGTCTCCGAGCCCACCGGGAACATGATCGTCGACGTCGGCGGCGGAACGAGCGAGGTCGCCGTCATCTCGCTCGGCGGGATCGTCGTCTCCGTCAGCATGCGCGTCGGCGGAGACGAGATGGACGAGGCGATCATCAGCCACGTCAAGCGGGAGTACAAGCTCCTGATCGGCAACCAGACCGCGGAGGAGATCAAGCTCGAGGTCGGCTCCGCCTTCCCGATGAAGGACGAGGTGCAGGCGGAAGTCCGCGGTCGCGACATGCTCACGGGACTGCCGAAGACCGTGATCATCAGCTCCGAGGAGACCCGCGACGCGCTCGAGGAGCCGGTTGGCCAGATCGTCGACGCGATCAAGTCCACGCTCGACAAGACACCCCCGGAGCTTGCTGCGGACATCATGGACCGGGGAATCGTCCTCGCCGGCGGGGGAGCGCTCCTGAACGGCCTCGACGAACGCCTCCGACACGAGACCCAGATGCCCGTACAGCTCGCAGAGTCGCCGCTCACCTGCGTCGCCGTCGGCTCGGGTCGAAGCCTCGAGCTCCTAGAGGTCATGCAGCGGAGCTCCAAGAGCGCCAAGAGCCGCAACGGTTACCGGCGTTGAGACGGCCGCACCGGCAAAGTGGACGGACGCACCGGCAAAGCCGGCACTTCCTCCAATCGGCATCGCCAGCGATGCCTCAGCGGCATGACCTCTATGGTCAACGTCGCATGCGAACGCCTTAACCGTCTACTCGCTAAGCCCCTCCGTGCAGTCTCCTAAACTGATCTCCCGTGCCACGTAACCGCTCTCTGCGGCTGGCGGCACTGGGCTCGACCGTCCAGCGGGCTGCCGCCCCCGCATATTCCACGGCTCGGTCTCGGAACGCGCTCCGCCGACGGGTTGTCGCCGGGGTGCTCGTAGCCCTGTCGCTCATCCTGATCACCGGCTATTTCCGCGAGTCCGACAACGGCGCCCTCCATGGCGTCCAGGGCGTTACGGCCAGTGTGCTGCGCCCCTTCCAGCTCGGCGCGGAACGCGTCGTGCGGCCGTTCCAGGACGGCTACGACTGGGTTGCGGGCTTCTTCCACGCGAAGTCGGAGAACGAGGCACTGCGGCAACAGCTCCAGGCGCTGCGGCAGCAGGCGATCCAGAACACGACGGCGGCGCAGGAGAACCGCGAGCTCCGCAGCGCGCTGAAGTTCCGCTCGGGCCCGATGTATCCGAGGGGCTACGACCAGGTGGCCGCCGAGGTCATTTCGTATGGGGCCAACGAGTTCCAGCAGCAACTCGTCATCTCAGCGGGACGCAGTGCCGGGATTCGTCTCAACGATCCTGTCACTGACAGCCAGGGCTTCCTCGTTGGGCACATCTCCAAGACGACCTCGAAGACCGCCGAGGTCTCGCTCCTGACCGACGGTGACTTCTCTGTCGCGGGCCGAGATGCCTACACGGGGACCTACGGCTTGGTCAGCCACGGCCAGGGAGCCGGCGAGACGCTGATCCTCGACCTGGTGCCGAAGGACAAGGTTGTCAGGGAGAACGACCTGATCGTCACCGCCGGACGCCGATCGGCCAGGCTCCCGTCGCTCTACCCGCGCAACATCGCAATCGGAGTCGTCACGAGCGTCGGCCAGACGGATGTGGACATCCACCAGGCCGTCCAGATCGCTCCGCTCGCGGACTTCTCGTCCCTCAACGTGCTGCTCGTACTCGTCCCGAAGGATCGCTAGTGGCCTCCGACGTCCTCAAGGCCGCCGGGGTGTTCTTCGTTGCGGTGGTCCTCCAGTCGGCGATCGTGTCGTCCATCGAGCCAGCCGGCGGCACGGCCGACCTCGTGTTGTTGACGCTCACCGCGGTCGCACTGCTTCGCGGGGCAGTCTTCGGAGCGGTCGTCGGCTTCTACGCCGGGTTCCTGCTCGATGCGGCGGACCTCGAGACGCTCGGACTGAGCTCGCTGCTCCTCACGCTGGCCGGATACTGGATCGGGCGCTACGGCGAGACGACGGGGCGTGACCGCGCGCATGCGCCGCTCCTCGCGGTCGCCGTCGTCACCGTCCTCTTCGCGCTCGGCAGCCTGGCGATGCACTACGTGCTCGGGGACCCCGTGTCCGCGCGCGCCGGCCTCGTCGATGCACTGCCCGCGGAAATCGTCCTGAATCTGCTCCTGACGATCCCGGTGTACGCGCTCTGCCGCCGAATCTTCGCCCGGCAGGGTGCGCGCCCCGCCATGGAAGTCGAGCTCGGTACCCAGTAATGGGCACGATCAGCCGCATCCGGCCGCCGAGGACACGCTTCCTGCCCAAAGATCCGCGCGTCGAGTCGCCGTACCGGATGACGCCTCAGATCGCGCTGCGGCTGGGCGTGCTCGGGGCGCTGGTCCTCTTCGCTTTCGCGGTCCTCTTTTTCCGGCTCTGGGCGCTCCAGGTGCTCTCAGGCGAGCGCTATCTCGCAGCCGCTCAGAACAACCAGCTGCGCACCATTCGAATCGAGGCGCCGCGCGGGCCTATCTACGACGATCGCGGCCGCACGTTCGTCGGGAACAAGCTTGCGAACGTCGTCCGCGTCTGGCCGGCCAGTCTCTCGCGCCGAACACGGCCGCTCGTCTTCGCCAGGCTGAGCACCGTTCTCGGCATCCCGGTGGCGGAGCTCCAAAGGACCTTCCGCGAGCAACATCGGGCTGACCCACTGAAGCCCGTCACGCTGGCCGAGGGTGTCCACAACGACGTCGTCGCGTACGTGAAGGAGCGCATCCAGGAGTTCCCCGGGGTGACGATCGAGCGGACGTACCTGCGCTCCTATCCGTACGGGTCGATCGCCGCCCAGCTGCTCGGCCACGTCGGATCCGTGACGCCGGAGCAGGTCAAGAGCCGCCGCTATCGCAACGGCGATCACGTCGGCCAGAGCGGGATCGAGGCCGCTTATGACAGGTATCTGCGCGGCCGCGCCGGGCTCGCGAGCCTCCGGGTGGACTCGCTCGGTCGCCCGCGCGGCAGGCCGCGCTACAGCGACTATTTCCAGCAGGGGCTCGCGCTGCGGCTCACGCTCGATGCCAAGCTGCAACGGGCCGCCGAGAAGGCGCTCATCTATGGGATCCAGACCGCGCGCAACGGCGATCCGCCCGAGTGGGCGGCAAACGGCGGCGCGATCGTTGCCCTCGACCCCCGCGACGGTTCGGTCCGGGCGCTCGCGTCGAACCCGACCTTCGACCCGCGCATCTACGTCGGTAGGCCGAAGCAGAAGGACCTGAAGCCGCTCATCGATGCGGAGGCGGCGAAAGCGGCCAACTACCCCGGGCTCAACCGCGCGATCGCCGGCCTCTATCCGCCGGGCTCGACCTTCAAGCCGGTGACCGCTCTAGCGGCGATGCGCGAGCGTCTCGTCTCGGCGTACACGCCGCTTTCCTGCGTGGGGTCGATGGAGATCGACGGGACGAAGTTCAACAACTGGAACCCGTACGCGAACGAGGCGATGACGATGCCGCACGCAATCGCAGCCTCGTGCGACACCTACTTCTACCAACTGGGTCTCGACTTCTACCGTCTCCCGGCGCAGTACGGGAGCCCGCTGCAGAAGTGGGCCTCCGCCTTCGGCTTCGGCAGGGCCAGTGGCCTCGACGTCGGCGGCGAGGAGCCGGGGCTGCTTCCGACCCCGCAGTGGCGCCGAAAGACGTTCAAGAGCGAGATCGACAAGCTCTGGAAGTCCGGCGACTCGGTGCAGCTGGCGATCGGCCAGAAGGATCTCCTCGTCACGCCGCTCCAGATGGCGCGGTTCTACGCGCTGATCGCAAACGGCGGGAAGCTCATCACGCCGCACCTGGTGTCGAGCGTCGAGCAGCCCGGGAACCGCGGCGCGACGAGGCGGGTGTTCGCGCCGGCCCCGCGTCAGGTGAACGTGCAGCCGGACGAGCTGCGCGCCATCCGTGAGGGCCTGTACGAGGCAACGCACGCCAGCTACGGCACTTCCTCAGGTGTCTTCGGCAGCTTCCCGGTGCCGATCGCCGGCAAGACGGGGACGGCCGAGAAGTACGTCGAGATCGGCAGTTTCTCGGGCATGAGGGACCAGTCCTGGTGGTGCGGCTACGGGCCGACCGACTCGACGCCCAAGCTCGTCGTCTGCGTCGTGATCGAGAACGGCGGCCACGGCGGAACGGCGGCGGCGCCCGCCGCTCTGAAGGTCTTCGAGAACTACTTCGGCACGAAGGCAGCGGCCCAGCAGTACGTCCCCTCGGATTAATGGCCGATTACGCAGCCCCACTCACACCACGCGTTCGCCGCCGGCGAGCGGAGGCCACCGGCGCGATCGCCTTCCTCCGTCGGCTCGACTGGATCATGCTCGCCGCGGCTGCCGGGCTCCTCGCGTTCGGCCTCTGGGCGATCGACGGGATCACGCGTCTCGACGTGCCCGGGGACCCGGAGTACTACGTGACTCGTCAAGCCGTGTTCGCCCTCGTCGGCGTCGTGGGGATGATCGGCGTCCTCTTCATCGATCCGGACTATTACCGCCGCTACCGCAAGGTCGTCTACGGGCTGATGATCGCCCTGCTGCTGGTCGTGATGGCGCTCGGAAGCGACGCTCGCGGATCGACGCGGTGGATCGAGCTCGGCTTCTTCCGATTCCAGCCTTCCGAGTTCGGAAAACTGCTGCTTGTGCTGTTCCTCGCCGGCCTGCTCGCTGCGCGCGCGCGCGAGGTCGGCCGGCTGCGGACAACGCTCGTCGCCGTCGGAGGGGCCGCCGTTCCCACGGTGCTCGTGTTCATGCAGCCGGACATCGGCACGGCACTCTCCTACGGCGCGATCCTCGCGGCCTGCCTGTTCTTCGCGGGGACGCCGTGGCGGCACCTCGCCCTGCTCGCGGCGATCGCCGCGGTCATCGGCGCGACGGTGCTCTGGTTCGCTCCGTCCCTCGGCGTGAACATCCTCGCGCCCTACCAGCGGGAGCGGCTCGAGGCCTTCATGCATCCCTCGGAGAACCCGCAGGGAGCGGCCTACAACATCAACCAGTCGATCACAGCGGTCGGGGCAGGTGGTACCGCCGGGCGCGGGGTGGCGGGGGCGACGCAAACGAACCTCGACTACCTCCCCGAGCACCACACGGACTTCGTCTTCGCCTCCCTTGCCGAGCAGCGCGGCTTCGTCGGTGTATCGATTCTCCTCGCGCTCTATCTCCTGCTGCTCTGGAGGGGGATACGGGTGATCGCGACCGCTCGAGACCCGTTCTGCGCCACCGTCGCGGGAGCGATTGTGTTCGCGCTTCTCTTCCAGGTGTTCGTGAACGTCGGGATGACGATCGGGATCGCGCCGATCACAGGCATCCCGCTCCCGTTCGTCAGCGTGGGCGGCTCTTCGATGGTCACAAATCTGCTCGCCATCGGGATGCTCCAGGCGATCGCCGTGCGCCGCAGATAGGTCCGTCCGATGGCGGTCCTAGCATCGCGGCCATGGCATCGAGGCGCGATCCACACGAGCTGCTCCTGATCGAAGAAGCGGACGCCTGGTTCGAATACCTCGCGGCTACCAAGAGCCAAAGTGCGACCCGCTACCTCGAGGTGGAGCCCTGGGCTTGGGCGCGTCTCTCACAGCGGCTTCGGGCGATCCGCACCAGGCGCACGAAGCTCCGGCCGGCGGCGGCGTGAGCCGCTCCGGGGCGTGCTTGGGGCGGCGAGGACGGCTGCTAGCCTGCAGGAAAGCTTTATGCAGTTTGCACAGTCCATTTCCTCGCAGCGCGCACCTCGGAGTGCGCGCGCGGGAATTACGCGAAAGGATTTCGTTTGCTCCAGTGGTTTCGGCGCCGAAAGCGCCCATCCCAGCCTGAGCCCGCGCAGGAGCGGGCCAAAACCAAACAGCTCGTAGAGACCCCGCCCGCAGAGCCGGGCATTGAGACTCAGACCAAGAAACGCCGCCGTCGAGGCAGTCGCGGGGGCCGCAATCGGCGGAAGCCCGCGGAGCGCGCGGAAACGCAACCGGCTCGCACCGAGGAAAAGAAGCCTCGGCGCGCCGAACAGAAGCCGCGCCGTGAGGGCGGTCGCGCCCCTCGCACGACTCGTCGCCGGACCGCGACGCCGCGAGTCCGGCCGCCCGCCAAGCGTAAGCTCCTCATCTCAGTCGACGTCGCCGAGCAGCGGGCCGCCGTGTTCGAGGACGAAAAGGTCGCCGAGGTCTATCTCGAGCGGGACGAGAGCCGCTCGATCGCGGGGAACATCTACAAGGGCACGGTCGACAACGTCCTGCCCGGAATGGAGGCGGCCTTCGTCGAGATCGGCCTCGAGAAGAACGGCTTTCTCTACGTGGACGAGATCGTCGCACCCGAGCTCGAGGGTCGCAGGCACGGCCGCAGGATCCAGGATCTGCTGAAGCGCGGCGAGGAGCTCCTCGTCCAGGCCGTCAAGGATCCGATGAAGTCGAAGGGCGCGCGGCTGACGACCGAGATCTCGCTGCCCGGCCGCTTCGTCGTCTATGTCCCGAGCGGCGAGGGTTTCGGCGTCTCGCGCCGGCTGCCCGACGAGGAGCGCGCGCGCCTGCGGGAGATCCTCAAGCAGGTCGGTCCCAAGCAGGGCAGCCTGATCGTCCGCACCGCCGCCGAAGGCGCGTCCGCGGAGGACATCGAGCGCGACATCGACTTCCTCGAGCGGCTCTGGAA
>JBKPGE010000174.1:0-7985 GCA_046729215.1 Actinomycetota bacterium
GCGGCTGTCGGGCTCCTGTCGCGCGCGTCGGCGCTGCTCGAGCCCGGTGCGGCGGGGCGCGTCGAGCTGCTTGCCGACCTCGGCGAGGCGCTGCGGGAGACTGGAGACTTCGAGCGGGCCGAGGCCGTGCTCGACGAGGTGATCCAGGGGGCGTCGGAGGCCGGAGATCGCGTGCTCGAGGCGCGGGCGCTCGTGATTCGCCTGCGCCTTCGGCTGCTGACGGATCCGGAGGTGACCGAGGAGGTCGTCCGCGAGGCCGAGCAGCTTGTGGAGACGTTCGAGGAGGCGGGGGACGACCGTCTGCTGGCGAAGGTCTGGGAGCTTCTCGCCTGGGCTCCGTGGTTCCGGTGCCGGGCGGCTTCCACGGTGGAGGCGCTCGAGCGGGCGATCGAGCATGCGAGGCGCGCGGGCGACGCACGCAGCGAAGCGCAGAGCCTCAACCTGTCGGTCGGTGCGTCGTTCTTCGGCCCCATGGCGGTGCCGGAGGCGATTCGGGTGTGCGAGGAGATCCTCGCGGAGCCGGAGCAGCAACGGCGGATCCAGGCGTCTGCGTTACGCGCGCTCGCCGGTCTCAATGCTATGGCCGGGGACTTCGACGAGGCCCGGAGATTCGTCGCCGAACACAAGGCGCTCGTGCAGGAACTCGGCTTGCGGGTCACGGCGGCCTCCGCCGCGGAGACCTATGGGATCGTGGAAATGCTCGCGGGCGACCCCGCCGCCGCGGAGCGCGAGCTGAGCTGGGGCTTCGGCGTCCTCGAGGACATGGGCGAGACCCAGAACTTCCCCGATCTGGCGGCGAAACTCGCCGATGCGCTGTACGCGCAGGGCCGCAACGAGCGAGCGCTCGAGCTGAGCAAGGTGAGCGAGGAGTCGACGGCGCCGGACGATCTCTCGGCGGGTGTGCAGTGGCGGGCGGTGCGGGCGAAGCTTCTCGCGCGGCAGGGTGAGTCCGAGGGCGTCGAAAGGCTCGCGAGGGAAGCCGTGGAGCTCGCCTCGGAGACGGACTTCCTGGTCCTACACGGTGACGCGCTCATGGCTCTAGCGGAGGTGCTACGGACGGCCGGGCGCAACGAGGAGTCGGTCCCAGTCGTCCAGGAGGCGCTGCAGCTGTACGAGCAGAAGGGCAACGTGGTCGCCGCCGAGCGGGCGCGAAACCTGTAGCCATCTCATCCGGCCTTGGCCAAAGCCAGGCTCCCAGGCCCGTTTCGCCGGGTCCTTCTGGGGGTCAGACCCCGTGACGAGGCAGAAGCAAATGTGGAACAAAAGTGCGCAGCCTTTCCACAGAACGGCAGGACTCTGCGGTGAGGGCGCCGCAGTCATGTCCGGTTTGTGGAGAAAGACTCGCAGCCTCGTGACGGGGTCTGACCCCGTCGAAGGGGCGCCTCGAAATGGGTCGCGTGCCTCGACGCGATGTCGACGCGGTTGCTGCCGAACGGGCTCGAACGTTCTAGCGACCGAAGCCGGCGAAGCGTGCCTGCCTTGAGAAGTCCGCCATGGCCTGCTTGGCTTCCTCCAGGTGTCCCGCTTCGTGCTCCGCGGCCCACCTCTTCGCCGGTTCAGCCAGGCGCTCAATGCGCATACCGAGGGTGTCTGAGAGCGGTGAGACCTCACCCGCGAGGTGTTCGGCGTCTGACTGTGAACCGCTGGAACTCCTAGCCTTCTCGAGCGCCCACGTTGCGCCGCTCGCCTTCCCCGAAGAAGTTTTCGATCGCGGTCGTTCTGGCGACCAGCCACGCCGGGACTGCTGCGATCGCGCCACCCGCGATCGCGCCGACGACTCCGCCGACGATCGCCGTGGTCATGACCCCTCGAGCCTATGCGAGAACGCCTCGCCGCGATTCCGGGACGGCCAGCTCTGCGCGTGGATCGAGCGCCTCCTGAAGACCGTCCGCGATGAAGTTCGCGCAGATGGCGAAGATCGCCAGCGCGGCGCTCACGTAGGCAACGTGGGAAAGCTGTCCCTCCTGAATCCCAAGCCAGGCGATGTTGCCCCACGTCGCGTCGCTCGGCCCCAGCCCGAGTGCCGACACCAGCGCCTCCGTCAGAACGAGCCCGGGCAGCTCGAGAAAGACCGCGATCGTGACGATGCCGCCGGTGCTCGGGCCGATGTGCTTCCGCAGGAGGTGGAGCCGCCTGGCCCCGAGCGAGCGCGCGGCGTTGACGTACGCGGTCTGCTTGAGGCGAACGACTTCGCCGCGCACGAGCCGTGCGGTCGTCATCCAGCTCACGATCGCGAGCCCGAAGACGAGCGTCCAGTAAGTGCTGCCATGCCGCCCCAGGACGGCGACGATGCTCACGAGGATCGCGAACCGCGGCAGGGCGAAGGCCCCGTCGAGGACGCGCATCATCACGTTGTCGATCCGTCCCCCGACGAGGCCCGCGATGGATCCGTAGAGGACGCCGATCAGCGCCGCCACGGCGAGCGCGGCGATTGCGATGAGCATCGACGCCCGACCGCCAAGCGCCAGGCGTACCAGCACGTCCCGGCCGAAGAAGTCCGTCCCGAGCCAGTGTTCGCTGCTCGGCCCATTCTTCTGCTGGGTGAAGTCGAGCGCGTAGGGGTCGTGGGTCGAAAGGATCGGCACGAGCACGCAGAACGCGACGAGGATGGCGAGCACAGCCATCGACACGAGCGCCGGCCCGTTCCGCGAGAAACGGCGAACGACCGGGCTCAAGTGACTTCCTCGCGGACGCGTGGATCCAGCAGGGCTGCGGCGACGTCCGCCGCCAGGTTCACCAGCGCCACGACGATTACAACCGCGACGGTCAGGCCCATCAGCATCGGGTAGTCCCGCCGCTCGGCCGCGGCGACGAGGTCCTGGGCGGCGCCCGGGATCCCGAACGCCTGCTCGACGAAGAAGGCGCCGGTGACGAGCAGCGCCATCGTGGGAGCCGCGGCGGCCAGGAACGGGGTCAGGGAGTTGCGCAGCACGTGCCCGAAGACGACGCGCTTCACGCGCAGTCCCTTGGCGCGCGCAGCCCGCACGTAGTCCTCCTGCAGGGTCTCGACCATCGCGGCTCGGATCAGGCGCGCCACGTAGCCGATCGGGGCGAGCGAGAGCGTGAACGCTGCGAGCAGACGCGTGCGCCAGTCGTCCCAGCCCAGTGGGAAGAGGTCGGTGCCGTAGACGAGGTAGCGGGCGAAGAGGGAGGTGAAGAGGAAGATCGGGACGACCAGCAGCCCTGTGGCGAGGGACGACGCGAGGTAATCGACCATGGAGCGCCGTCTCAGAGCAGCGACCAGTCCGAGCGGAATCCCGAGCACGACCGCGAAGATGCTCGCGACACCGGCGAGCTGCAGCGTGACGGGAAACTTGTCCCTCATCACCTCGTCCACGCTCCCCCTCTCAGCACCGAAGCGGGCCGGCGGCACCAGCGAGGGCCCGAACTCGAAGGTGAAGACGTGCTTGACGTAGTTCAGGTACTGGACGAACCAGGGCTCGTCCAGCTTGTAGAACTCGCGGAGCTGGAGCTCGACCGGCAGCGGGACGCCCGAATGCGGCTCGAGCGGTGTCGAGAACGGCGTTCCTCCCATCCCGCGCATGAGCGCGAACGTGACGAGCATCGTCCCGAGGACGAGGAGCACCGTCGAAAACAGTCGTTTGAGGATGTATGCGGCGATGCGCCAATCCTGTCGGAACCCCTCAAGGCGCTGCGGTGTAGAAGGGACAGTGGTGGGCCGACCACTGACCGAGCAAGAGCTCATCGAGCGCGCAAGGCGCGGCGACCAGGACGCCTATGGAGATCTCGTGCACGCATACCAGGGCATCGCCTTCCGGACCGCCTACCTGCTGACCGGGAACGCGGCTGAAGCGCAGGACGCGGCCCAGGACGCCTTCGTCAAGGCGTTCTACGCGCTCGGGCGGTTCCGCCGCGGGGCCGAGCTGCGTCCCTGGCTGCTGAGGATCGTGGCCAACGAGGCCCGGAATCGCCGCCGCTCGGCCGGCCGGCGCGTGAACCTCGCACTGCGCGCCGCGGCGGCAGTCCCCTCGGGGGGCGCGGCCCCGTCCCCCGAGATGTCTGTGCTCGACTCCGAGCGGCACGGAGCTTTGCTCGACGCCGTGAACGGCCTGCGCCAAGAGGAGCGCGAGGTCGTCGCCTGCCGCTACTTCCTCGAGCTCTCGGAGGAGGAGACGGCCGAGACGCTCGGGCTGCGGAAGGGAACCGTCAAGTCACGTCTCTCGCGGGCACTCGCGCACCTGCGGGAGCATATGGAGGCAGACGATGTCTGAGCTCGAGCTCGCACTCACCCGGATCGGTCGGGAGCTGGACTATCCCGACACGCCCGAACTGCAGGCGCCGGTGCGCCAGCGGCTCGCCGAAGGCCGGCGGCCCGTGGCCTGGCGACGCCCGCTCGTGATCGCGCTGGCCGCTTTGGTCGTGGCCGTCGCAGCGGTGATGGCCGTCCCGCAAGCGCGAAGCGCGATCCTCGACTGGCTCGGCATCGGCAGCGTCACGGTCCGCTACGTCGATGAGCTCCCGAAGCTCGAGCGAACCGGCGATCTCGGGCTCGGCGAGGAGATGAGCCTCTCCGAGGCGCGCGAGCGCGCGAGCTTCCCTATCAAGGTGCCGACGATCGAGGGTCTCGACGACCCGAAGACGTACTTCCGCGGGGAGATCGGCCAGGTGTCGTTCCTCTACGGGTCCGAAGACAACCCGAAGCTGCTGATCACCCAGATCATCGGGACCGGAACGCTCGAGAAGCTCCTCCACGAGACGAACCTGCAGATCATCACGGCCGACGGAGCCCGCGGTGCCTGGCTCTCCGGCGGTGAGCACGTACTCTTCCTTCCCGGCTTGGGAGAACAGCGGCTGGTCGGCAACGTCCTGATCCTCGAGCGGCCGGACGGCGTGACGATTCGGATCGAGGCGGACGTCTCGAAGGCCGAGGCGCTCCGGATCTACCGATCGATGCGTTAGGCGGAACCATCTGCCCCCCGCCGGTGTAGAGCGGATGAACTCCTAGGAGGTGGCGATGAGGAAGCTTCTGTTCGCACTAACGCTCGCGGCCCTGGCCGTTCCGGCGAGCGCACTCGCCGGTGGGTGGGCAACGGCCGGCCTTGGGCCGCCGGACGACGGCATCGGCCCCGGCGACACCTGGAACGCGAAGGTGACGATCCTCCAGCATGGGATGACGCCGCTTTCCGGTCTCCATCCGACGGTCACGATCCGGAACGGGTCGACGTCGAAGACGTTCGAGGCGACGGCGACCGATGAGCCCGGTGTCTACCTCGCCAAGGTCGTCTTCCCGAGCGCCGGCACCTGGTCGTACTCGGTGTACGACGGCTTCACGCAGTACGGCGGCGCCAAGACGCACGGGTTCCCGAACGTGACGATCGGTACGGGCGGCACGGACGGCGGCGGTTTTCCCGTGGTGACCGCGACGGCGGTGTTCGCGGCTCTGCTCGGCGCTGCAGGGCTGCTCTTCCTGCTTCAACGGCGGCTTCGCGTCCGCGCACCGGCGCCCACGCATTAGCGTTTAGAGGGCCGGCCCTCCATGGGGCCGGCCCTCGCCCAAACGAAATCTTTACTTCTAACCCCCGTGTGGGGGAGAACCGCGCGCGGTCCCGAGCCGAATTGTGGAAATACAGCAGCGGCTAGGAGGTAAACGCGATGAGTGAGACGCAGGTCCACATTCTCGAAGACACAGAGCTCAACCGGATCGAGCACTGGCGCATCGAGGAACTGGAGCGCGCGGGCTACGGCCACCGCGCTGCGGCGCGGCTTGCGGCTCGCCATGACATCGACCTCCATCGGGCCGTCAAACTGCTGAAGCGCGGCTGCGCGCCAGAGCTCGCGCTGAAGATCCTCCTCTAGCCAAGCGCGGGACACCCGCGGCGCGCGTCGAACGGTATCGGCAGAATGCCGCGCGTGATCGCGTCGATTCCGTCGCCTTCGAGCGGCTTCTTCGAAGTCGGGCCCGTGACGATCCACATGTACGGGCTGATGCTGCTGCTCGCGATCGCGGTCTGCATCGTCGTGACGGGGCTGCGGTGGACGAAGCGCCCCGGCCCGGACGGCGGCGACTGGGATCTGCTCCTGCGCATCTCCGTCTGGGCCGTCGCTGCAGGAATCGTCGGCGCACGGGCCTACCACGTCATCACCAGCTGGTCGGAAGTCCCCAGCCCCAAGTGGCAGGGCGTCTTCGAGGTCTGGAAGGGCGGGCTCGGCGTTTGGGGCGGGATCCTCCTCGGCACCGTTGTCGGCATCATCGTGGCGAAGCGTGCGGGGAAGAACCCGTGGGCGCTCATGGACGCTGCCGCGCCGGGCCTGATGTTTGCCCACGGCATCGGGCGGATCGGCAACTGGTGGAACCAGGAGCTCTTCGGCAAGCCGACGGATCTTCCCTGGGGACTGGAGATCGATCCCGAGAACAGGCCGCTGCAGTACGCCGATTCGGAGACCTTTCACCCGACCTTCCTCTACGAGCTCATCTACGTCACGATCTGCGGTTTCTTGCTGCTCCTGCTCGACCGCCTCTTCCGCTTCAAGCCGCCGGCGCTCTTCGCGCTCTACGTGATGCTCTACACCTTCGGCCGCTTCTTCGAGGAGCTGCTGCGGATCGATCCCGCGCACGAGTTCGGCCCGCTGCGCCTGAACGCCTGGGTGTCGATCGTGGTCTTCGTGCTGGCCACGGCGTTCTTCGTCTGGTGGCAGTTCTTGCGTGAGCGCCGCGGCGGCTTGCGTCGCGCTCGCGGCCCGGAGCCGCCAAAGGGGCCGGCGATGGCGATTCCACGGGGTCGCGTCCGGCGTCGAAGCTAGCGTCTGCGGCGTGGCGCCCGTCCGCGAGCTCGAGCTCGACCTCGAGGCGTTCGAGGGTCCCTTCGACCTGCTGCTTGCGCTCGTCCTCCGCGACGAGCTCGACCTGGCCGAAGTGGACGTGGCCGGGGTCGTCCTGGCGTTCCTGGAGCGGCTGGCTGAGCGGGACGAGCTCGATCTCGACGCGTGCGGGGAGTTCCTCGTGCTCGTGGCGGCGCTGTTGGAGCTCAAGGCGCGCGCGCTGCTCGCCGGTGAAGGGGCGGAGCTCGAAGACCTCGACCCAGCGGCAGCAGCCGAAGAGCTCGCGCAACGTCTCGCCGAGTACCGCCGGATCAAAGAGGCCGCGGCCTGGCTCGCGGAGCGGCTTGAGGCCGAGTGCGGCCGGTTCTTCCGGCTTGGGCCCGCACCGCTCGCTCCACGGCCCGAGCGACGGCTCGAGCAGCAAGATCCTGCGGTTCTGGCGGCGGCGCTCCGCACGCTGGCGGCTGAGCCGCCGGCCGTCTCGCTCGCGCACCTGGAGCTTCGCTTCCCGCCGGTGGAGCAGTTCCTCGGCCGGTTTCGCGGCCTGCTGGCACGCCGCAACCGCTTCGACTTCGACTCGGAGGTCGAGGGCATGACGCGGGTCGAGCAGGCAGTCGCGTTCCTCGCGCTGCTCGAGCTGCGCAAGGCGGGCGAGATCGAGCTCTCGCAAGCGGCGCCGTTCGCGCCGATTCGGGTACAGAGGAACGTGGCCGCGAAACCGGAAAGGAGAGAGGCATGGACCGCCCGCTCCGCCTAGTCGCCGCGAATCCCCTCGATCGCCTCGCCCGGACGCTCGAGGCGCTGCTCGTGGTCGCCTCGCAGCCGCTGTCACCCGAGGAGCTGGCCGAAGCAGCCGGGGAGGATTCCGAGCGCATCGAGACGGCGCTGGGCCTGCTCGCGGAGCGCTTCGCCGAAGGCCGCAGCGGAATCGTGCTGGAGAAGGTCGCCGGCGGGTGGGCGTTCCGCGCGTCGCGCGACGCGGCGGAGGTGTGCGGGAGGCTGTTCGAGCGGCCCGTCGAGCGCGGCCTCTCGGCGGCAGCGCTCGAGACGCTCGCTGTCATTGCATACTTGGGTCCCTGCTCGCGGCCGGAGATCGCGCGGCTCCGCGGAGTCGCCGCCGACTCGGTGGTCGCCGGGCTCCTCGAGCGTGGTCTCATCGTCGAGGCCGGCCGCGACGAGTCAGTCGGCGCCGTTCGCTACCGGGT
>JBKPGE010000175.1:0-13049 GCA_046729215.1 Actinomycetota bacterium
GGATACGAACTGCCGTCGTCTTGCCGGCGCCGTTGGGCCCGAGGAGGCCAAAGACCGTCCCCGCCTCGACCCGGAGGTCGACGCCGCGAAGAGCGCGCACCTCGCCGTAACTCTTCCGGAGCCCTTGCGTCTCGACCGCGAGGCCCTGCGGGTCCATGCTCGCCACGCTACCCGGCCATCCCGTGGTGGCGAGTCAGTCGTCGGCAAAGGTCGCAAAGAGCGCCAATTTCGTCCCGGCGATTGGACGCGACGCGAGTTCCACTGTTTACGCAGCCCCGCACGGGAGGAGTGAAAGAGGACACAAGGCCGAGGGAAGGGAGGCGCGATGGCAGTGCCAGTGCGCGGGATCGCACCATCTCTCGAGCGGCCGACCGACCGTTTCAGCGAACGAAGGAGGTTGGGATGCGGCTCGATCCGATTCAATGTGCACCTCCGCCTGTGACCGGGCGAGCCGATGTCGTCGTTCGACGAATACCTTGCAACTGTTCCCGAGCCGCAGAGGGCGGAGCTCGAACGGATTCGCCAGGTAGTTCGGGGCGAAGTGCCGGACGCCGAGGAGGCGACGAGCTACGGGCTGCCGGCGTTCAAGTACAAGCAGCGCCCGTTGCTCGGCGTCAGGGCAAGCAAGAACCACCTCAGTGTGTTTCCGTTCAGCCCAGAGGCGGTGGAAGCGGCGCGCGACGAGCTCGCAGGGTTCGACCTGTCGAAGGGAACCGTCCGATTCACGCCCGAGAACCCAATCCCTGGCGCCGCGCTCAAGCAACTCCTCGACCACCGTTTGCGCGAGATCGAGGGAGACAAGTAACAACTTGTTACAAGGACGGGTTTGGGCCCTGCGCAGCCGCAACTTCCGACGAGCGCCGATTCAAGTAACAAGTTGTTACTAGCCCGGGGACGCTGAGCCCTTGTCGACCACGTGAAGATCGGGCGAGACCTAGTCGTCGAGGATCTTCAGATCGAGCTCGCGGAGCCGGTCGGGGTCGGCGAGGATGTCGATGGCGACGATCTTCCCGCCCCGTACTGTGATGGCTCCCACCGAGTACGGCTCTCCGTCCAGGAGAGCCACGGCTCCGGCAGCGCCGTTGACGAGCGCCGGCTGCGCGACCAGCCCCAGCCGCGAGTAGAAGAGCGCCTGGCCGGCGACCTCCCGCGCGCCACGGACTTCCCTCGATCCGCCCATGGGACCGAGGTCGGCGCGCAGCACGACGTCCGGGTCGAGCACCTCGAGCAGCGCCTCGAAGTCGCCCTCGCGCGACGCGGCCATAAAAGCGTCGACGATTCTCCGCTGAGTGTCTAGATCAGCATCGGGGACCGTGTTCTCGCCCTGGACGCGGCGGCGCGCGCGGCTGGCTAGCTGGCGTGCCGCCTCTGGCGAGCGATTGACGATCGGCGCGATCTCATCGAAGGGCACGCCGAACATGTCGTGCAGCACGAACGCAAGCCGTTCCGGCGGTGAGAGCGTCTCGAGCACGACCAGCAGCGCGAGGCCGACCGAGTCAGCCAGCAGGGCCTCGTGCTCGGGGTCGATCCCATCTGCGCGGTCGACGATCGGCTCGGGCATGTGAACGCCGAGCGGCTCCTCGCACCGCACCTTCCGTGAGCGGAGCATGTTCAGGGAGACGCGCGCGACGACGGTCGTCAGCCAGCCGCCCAGATTCTCGATCTCCGTCGTCTCGGTGCGGCTCAGCCGCAGCCACGCTTCCTGGACGGCGTCATCGGCCTCGCTCACCGAGCCGAGCATCCGATAGGCCACGGCTCGGAGATGCGTTCGGTGCTCCTCGAATTGTTCGGCCAGCCATTCGCGCTCGTCCATCGGTGTCACGTTCCTCCGCTGAGTCGGGTCATACAAGTAGACCCGCGAACTGACGCGTTTGTGACGGAAAGGAGAAACACGATGCGAGTCTTCGTTGTAGGCGCGAGCGGTGCGATCGGCACCCGACTCATTCCTCAGTTGATCAATCGAGGGCATGAGGTGATCGGCACCTCCCGTTCACCGGACAAAGCGGAACGGCTTCGGGCGCTCGGCGCCGAGCCCGTCCTGCTGGACGCCCTCGACACAGCGGCGGTTCGAGAGGCGGTTGCTGCCGCCGAGCCAGACGCGATCGTCCACCAGGCGACCGCGCTGGCGAACGCGCGCTTCTCCCGCAACTTCGACCGCAGCTTCGCGGAGACCAACCGGCTTCGAACGGAGGGAACCGACAACCTGCTGGCCGCCGCGCGCGACGCGGGCGTCGCCCGGTTCGTTGCCCAGAGCTTCGCCAGCATGCGCTACGCCCGCGATGGCGGACCGGTCAAGACCGAGGACGATCCACTCGACCCCAACCCGCCCGCATCCGCGCGCGAGACCCACGCCGCAATGCGCTATCTTGATCAGGCGGTCACGGACGCCGGCGGGATCGCGCTTCGCTACGGCGGCTTCTACGGCGCCGCGAACGACCGGCTGGTCGAGCCTGTGCGCAAGCGGCAGTTCCCGATCGTCGCCGATGGCGGCGGCGTCTTCTCGTTCATCCACCTCGACGACGGCGCCGCGGCCACCGTGCTCGCGCTCGGACACGACGGCCCGGCGATCTACAACATCGTCGACGACGAGCCCGCCCCTGTGCGCGAGTGGCTGCCAGTAATGGCGAGCGCGCTCGGAGCCAAGCCGCCCCGCCACGTCCCCCGCTGGCTCGCGCGGCTGATCGCCGGCGAAGCCGCAGTCATCTTGGGAACCGAGTCCAACGGCGCCTCCAATGCGAAGGCCAAGCGCGAGCTCGGCTTGACGCTGGGCTACCCGAGCTGGCGGCAAGGCTTCGCCGAGGTGTACGCGAGATCAAGGACTGAGGCAACGGGCCGGGTCGCTGCCGCTCAGGCGCGATAGCCCCGGAAGAACGTGCGCAGGTCGTCGGTGAGCAGGGCGGGCTCTTCCATCGCCGGGAAGTGTCCTCCCTCGCGGAAATCCGACCAGTGCGCGGCGTTCTGGTCGGCGTCGAGCGTGCGGCGGACGACGGGAAGCGTGTTGAACACGGCGAAGCCGGTCGGCGTGGTCGACTCGCTCCCCCAGTCGGCTTCAGCGTGAGCTGCCTCGTAGATGAACTGCGCGGCCGAGGCACCCGACCTCGTGAACCAGTAAATGCTTACATTGGTCAGGAGCTCGTCGCGATCGACGGCCTGCTCCGGCAGCTCGGCAGCCGGATTCGTCCACTCCTTGAACTTCTCGACGATCCATGCCAGCTGTCCCACCGGCGAGTCGGTCAACGAGTAGGCCAGCGTCTGCGGCCGCGTCGATTGTAGGCGCAAATAGCCGACGCCTTCGGTCTGGTACTCCCGCAGACGCTCCAGCTCATCTGCCTCGGATGAGCCCTCGGGCGCCTCCGGCAGCGGAAGACCGAGCAGCGCGAGGGCTCCCGGGTCGGTCGTGACGTGGACGGCCAAGACATGGCTCGAGTCGATGCCGCCGAGCTCACCGGCGACGCCGGCGCCGATGTCGAAACCGTGGATCCCGTAGCGGTCGTACCCGAGCCGGCGCATCAGCTCCGCCATCGCCCGTGCACTGCGCTTGGTCTCCCAGCCGCGATCGCCGAGAGGCGTGGAGAATCCGTAGCCCGGGAGGGACGGGATTACGAGATGAAAGGCGTCGCCGCGATCGCCGTCCGTCAAAGGGCCGATCAGCCGCCGGAAATCGACGATCGAGCCCGGGTAGCCGTGCAGGAGCAGCAGCGGGAGCGCGTTCTCGTGACTCGAGCGCACGTGAAGGAAATGGATCGTCTGCCCGTCGATCTCCGTCAGGAACTGGTCGTGTTCGTTCAGTTCGGCCTCGGCGGCACGCCAGTCGTAGCCGTCTCGCCAGTAGCTGACGAGCTCCTGAAGGTAGGCCACCGGGACGCCGCGACTCCAGTCCTCGACCAAATCGTCGGGCCAGCGCGCCTCGGTCAAACGGCGCTGCAGGTCGTCGAGCTCCTCCTGCGGCACGTCGATCTCGAACGGACGGATCTCGCTGCTCATGCAGTGCCTCCTCTTGGAACGACGGTTTCCGAGCGCCGGAAGGCGCAGCCATCCGCCCCGCCGCGGCTGTCCGACCCTAACGCTCAGCGGCGCTAGGGCGCCGGCTACCGCTTCGCGGGCAGCGAGCGGGCGTATGCCCTGCCGAGCTCGACCCACTTGGAGAGCTGGCGCTTGGTCCGGACATCGTCGGAGCTCACTCGTAGCCAACCCCGCATCTGCCGGCCGCGCATCTCCATGACCTGAGCGCTCGTCGACGCGACGAGCTCGTCGGACTGCTCCGGGTCTACGCGCACCAGCACGCCGCCTTGGCCGCTGGCTGCGATCGCCATGTTGCCCCAGATCAAAAACGCGAGCCCGCCGAACATCTTCTGCTCCGACAGGCCGGTTTCGCCGCCGATCAGATCGCGGATCCGGTCCGCGAGCTCCTCGTCGTAGGGCACGACCGGATGGTACGGCTTCCTGCCGCGCCTCCCAGCCTCAAGGGCCTGCTTATGTCGCGGCTGGGGCCGCCCAGCCGCCAGGCGCCGAGGAGCAAGTCGTTGCCCGCCCTGACGCGGGCAGGGCGCCCTCGGCTATACCAAAGGGGTGACGCTTTTCCGGGCGACACGTCACGAGCTCGGTGCCCGGCAAGCCGCTGTGGCCAGGCTCGTTCTGTCCCTCGGGCCGGCAACGATCGTGGCCGGTGTCGTCTGGGCGCTGCTCCAGCCCTACAGAGTCACGCTCCTGAACCCCCACGGAGAGAGCTTCTGGTGGCTCGCCGTCGAGCCGCCGCTGCTCGTCGTCGTCGTCGGCATCGTTTTTCACTTCGCTGTGGCCCGCGGGCTCGTCCGGGACCTGCTCGAGGCCGACCGGTCGGTGCCTAGTCGCCGCTGATGCGACCGCCCGCCGAACATGTCCACTGGCTGTTCGCTGCGGGCTTCCTTTTCCTCGGCCTCTGTCTGCTTGCCCGCGCGATCGTCGGCGTCGAGGTCTGGGACCGGCGCTCCTGGCGTGCGTACCTCTGGCCCGGACTCGTGTTCGGCATGGGTCTCGCCATGTGGCCCGTCATGGTCTTCTTCACGAACTCGGCCATTCACATGCTCGCGCATGGTTCGTGGGCGCAGGCGCTGATGCTCGCGGGAGCGGCCCATCTCGGCCTCGTGCGCGGAAAGCTCACGAGCCAGTACTGGCGGCTGACGCTGCCGTTCGCGATGGTCGTGTCGGGAACGGCATCCCTCATACACGAGCAGAACGGGTGGCTCTGGTCACGGTCGGCCTTCGTGCACCACGCTGCAGGGTGGACGGTGATCATCGGTGCCCTCTTCCCGCTCATCTCCACCTTCGTGCCGCGACGTGCGAGGCTCGAGGTCGGCTTCGCGCTTACCGTCCTGGTGCTGGCCGTCATCATCTTCACCGCACGCGACGTCGGGCCGGTCTTGCCATGAGATGGGTCGTCGCGGCTGCCGCGTTGACGGCGCTCGCAGCTCCGGCCTCGGCAGCTGCCCACGCGAGCGTCCGGCACATGATCCCGAGCGCGCGGGAGGAGGTAGAGCGCGCGCCGGATGCTATCGAGCTCCGCTTCGACGAACCGGTCACCGTCCTGTCGAATTCCGTCCGCGTCTACGACGCCCGCGGCGGCATCGTCTCGTGGCCGGGACACTCGTTCGGCGACGGAAGCACCGTGCTCGCTCCGCTGCACCACTTAGCGAAGGGCGCCTACACGGTGCGGTGGCAGGTCGTCTCCGACGACGGGCACGTCGTGTCGGGCGTGTACACGTTCGGCGTACGCGTGCCGGCGCCGGAGCCGACCGCGGCGCACGGCGCCTCGGGGCCGACGACGAGCGAGGACATCGTGCGCTGGCTCTACTTCGTCGGCTTCGCGCTCGTCATCGGCGGGCTTGCGTTTCGGATGATCGTCTTGCACGGCCCGCTGCCGCCGGCGATCGAGCAGCGCTTCGCGGTCCTGGCCGGCATCGGCATCATCGGCGTGCTCGAGGTCGGAATCCTCGCCTTCCTACTGCGCGCCCAAGACGCCCTGCAGCTGCCGTTCGAGCGCTTCCTCTACGGCGATCTCTCGCCGATCGCTGAGGGAACACGGTTCGGCGTGGCGTTCATCACGATGACGCTCGGCTTCGCCGTCGTCGCGGCGTTCGTGTTCCTCGCCTGGCTGACGGACCGGCGTGTGCTGCTCTGGGCCGCCTTGCTGCTCGCAGCCGCACTGGCTTCCGGCCTTTCGCTCTCCGGGCATTCGGCGGCCGAGGCCGGCTCCTCGGGCTGGTCGAAGCTCGCGGACTGGGTGCACCTCGTTTCCGCGTCCCTCTGGGTCGGGGGTCTCGTCGGGTTGCTCGTGGCCGGCGAGCTCCGTCGTACGGCGTTCGTCCGCTTCGCCCGGCTGGCACCGGCGCTGATCGCGGTTCTCCTGGCGGCGGGGATCTATCTCAGCGTCCTGCGGCTCCCGCACGTGAACGATCTCTGGACCACCGATTACGGGCGTGTCCTGCTCGTCAAGATCGCCCTGGTGTGCGTCGCCCTTGCGTGGGGCGGCGTCCATCACGTGTTCGTGCGCCCGCGGCTCGACCACCCGACGGCCGCGCGCTGGATGCCGCGCAGCATCGCGGGCGAGAGCGCTGTCGCCATGAGCGTACTTCTCGCCGCCGCTGTCCTCGTGAACTCGAAGCCGCCGGCCCCGTCGCAGCCGGCTCAAGCGCCCGGCGTCGCGGCCGGCGCGAAGCAAAAACCGTCTAGCCCGCCTCCGCGAAGCGTGCGAGTGCGTTGACGAGCGACCGCAGCTGACGCCCGCGCTCCGTCAGGCGGTACTCGACGAGCGGGGGGCGGGCGTCGGTCACCCTGCGCTCGAGCACGCCGGCCTCCTCGAGGTCGGTCAGCCGTTGGGCCAGCGTCGCCGGCGGGATCTTGCCCAGTGCCTGGAGGAACTCGTTGAAGCGGACGGCGCCCTCGTGCGAGACGTAGAGGATCGATACCGTCCAGCGCCGCTCGAGGAGATCCGCCGCACGGCGGACCTCCTCGGGGAGAGGCGCGCAGCTACGACAGCGCATGCGCCGGGTGCGACTCGAGCGAGAGCTCGAGCACCTCGTCCAGGCTCATCACCGGGTGGAAGCTGATCTCGTTGCGGACGTCCTCGGGGACGTCATCGAGATCGGCCCGGTTCCGCTCGGGGATGATCACGTCGGTCAGTCCGGCAGCGTGCGCTGCGAGAGCCTTCTGCTTCAGACCGCCGATCGGGAGGACTCGACCCTGCAACGTGACCTCGCCCGTCATGCCGACGGTGTGCTTCACCGGCCGGCCAGTGAGCAGGGAGGCCAGCGCGGTCGTCATCGTGATCCCGGCGCTGGGGCCGTCCTTCGGGATCGCACCCGCGGGGACGTGCACGTGGAAGTTCGCGTCCTCGAAGTCGTTGTCGTCGAGCCCGAGCTCATCCGCGTGCGAGCGCACGTACGAGAGGGCGATTCGCGCCGACTCCTTCATGACATCGCCGAGCTGGCCGGTCAGGACGAGCCCGTCCTTGCCGGGCATCTTGGTCGCCTCGACGAACAGCACGTCGCCGCCCGTGCCCGTGACCGCGAGGCCGGTGGCCACGCCGGGCACCGCCGTCCGCTCGGCCGACTCCTGGTAGAAGCGCTGCCGCCCGAGCGCGTCGCGGACCACCGCCTCGTTTATCGAGATCGGCGGCTCGGCGGTGCCGGACGCCACGGTCGTCGCAGTCTTCCGCAGCAGCTTGCCGAGCTCGCGCTCGAGCTGGCGAACGCCGGCCTCGCGCGTGTACTGGCTGACGATCAGCTCGAGTGTGATGTCGTCGATCGAGACCTCCTCCTCGAGGAGGCCTGCCCGCTCGCGCTGGCGCGGCCACAGATAGCCGCGGGCGATCGCGACCTTCTCGTCGACCGTGTATCCGTCGAAGCGGATCACTTCCATCCGGTCGAGCAGCGGGCCGGGGATCGTCTCCGCGATGTTCGCGGTAGCGATGAAGACGACCTCGGAAAGATCGAGCTCGACGTCGAGGTAGTGGTCGCGGAACGAGTGGTTCTGCGCCGGGTCGAGCACCTCCAGCAGCGCTGCAGATGGATCGCCGCGCCAGTCGGCGCCGACCTTGTCGACCTCGTCGAGCAGGATCACCGGGTTCATCGTCCCGGCATCTCGCAGCGCGCGGACGAGCCGTCCCGGCAGCGCGCCGATGTAGGTGCGACGGTGGCCGCGGATCTCTGCCTCGTCCCGGACGCCGCCGAGCGACATACGCACGAACTCGCGATTGAGTGCCCGCGCGATCGACTCGCCGACCGACGTCTTGCCGGTTCCGGGTGGACCAATCAGTGTCAGGATCGCGCCGGAGCGCTTGTCCTCGGCGATGCCGCGCTCCTGCCGCAGCTTGCGGACGGCCAGGTACTCGACGATTCGCTCCTTTACGTCGTCGAGGCCGGCGTGGTCCGTGTCGAGGACCTCGCGCGCGTGGACCGGATCGAGCCGCTCCTCTGAGCGCGTGCCCCATGGAACGGCCAGCAGCCAGTCCAGGTACGTGCGGATCATTGACGCCTCGCCGCTCTGGTCGCCCATTCGCTCCAGACGGCCGACCTCGCGCTCGGCCTGCTCCCGGACCTCGTCCGGCAGGTCGGCCTCCGCGATCTTCTGGCGGTAGTCCTCGGAGACCGAGGCGTCGTCCTCGCCGAGCTCCTTGCGGATCGACTCCAGCTGGCGGCGCAGAATGTACTCGCGCTGCTGACGCTGGGCGCCCTCTTCGACGTCGTCACGGATGCGCTGACGGATCTGCAGTTCGGCCAGACGCTCGCGCTGCAGGCGAAGGGACAGCTCGAGACGTTCGACGACGTCGACGGCCTCGAGCAACTCGATGCGCTGCTCGAACGTGGCCTCCGGGGCGTAGCCGGCAGTGTCTGCGAGCGCGCCGACCTCGCGAATCGAGCGGACGAAAGCCGAGATGCGTCCGTCGTCGCCGCGCAGCTCCAGGATCTCCTCGACCACGGCGCGGTACTCGCGCTCGAGCTCGCGGGTCTTGACACCGGGCGGCTCGACGTCCGGATGCTCCTCGACCTCGACGCGGAGCCGGCCCAGTGCGTCGGTGTGGGCGGCTCCCGCGATTCCGCGGTGCAGGCCGACGACGTTCACGGCCGTACCGGCGCCGGGCAGGCGCACGCGCTCGGCAACCTCGGCGACCGTGCCAACCTTCGCGTACTCGCCTTCGTGGCGCGGGACGAGCAGGACGCGCTCCTCGTCGCCGACGTCGGCCGAGATGGTGACGTTCATGTTGGGGAAGACGACGATGTCGTCAAGGGGTACAAGCAGCAGTGTGCTCAACGCTCTTCACACCTTTCTCTCGAAAGCTACACGCCAAATAGTAGCTTCAGAAGATGAAGTTATGTCGGCTTGAATCCGCGGTGCCGTTAGAAAGAGAGCAATGAAGCAGCTGGCATTGCCCGTTCTCGCCGCGGCAGGTCTGATCGCCTTGCTGATCGTCGTCTTCCCGGCAGGATCCGACGATTCCACCGCGCCGGCTCCAACGGAACGCAGCCGAGCGCCGCAGGCGCCCAGCTTCCCGGCACCGCCGAGCGGCGCCGTCGTCTTTGCGCGCGAGGACGGTGCGAATGCGCTCGCGCTCGCCGTCAGCCCGAGCACCGGCGGCGGAGGCTTGTCGCTGCAGTCATCGGTGGTAGGCCCCGAGGGAACCGGCGTTTCGGGACTGCCGCTCGGCTTCGCCGTCACGACCGCGACAGGGCAAGTCGTTCGCGCAGAGGCAGAGCCTTGCGGATCCGGCTGCTATTCGGCCGCCGCCGAAACAGGCGCACCGAGAGGTGTGACCGTCACAGTCGGCCGCGGCGCGCAGCAGCGACGGTTTCCCTTCGTCCTCCCGCGCACCTGGCCGCCCCCCGACGCCACGGCGCTCGTTCGGCGATCCGGTCGGGTCTGGCGACGCCTGAAGACGCTGGTCTGGCGCGAGCGGCTCGCCTCCGGCCCGAGCCGTGTGCTCAGAACGGTCTACAGCGCCTTGGCGCCGAGCAGCTTGAGCTACCGGATCACAGGAGGCCCTCAGGCGGTCGTGATCGGCACCCGCCGCTGGGACCGAGCGACACCCACCGGCTCCTGGCAGCGCTCCTCACAGCAGCCGCCGCTCCGACAGCCGATTCCGTTCTGGAGCGCCGTTCGGGACGCCCACGTGGTCGGCTCGGAGATCGTCCGCGGTCGCCCGGTCTGGCGGGTCACGTTCTTCGATCCACGCACGCCCGCATGGTTCAGTGTCGCGCTCGACAAGCAGACGCTTCGTACCCTCGAGCTGCGGATGGTCGCGACGGCGCACTTCATGCACCACGTGTACGGCCCATTCAACGAGCCGCTGACGCTCGAGCCACCGCGATGAGTCTTGGCCCTCCGACCCGTCTAGATGAAATGCGCCCTGATGTCACCGCCGCGCGGAGGTTCATGGCGGGCCATGCGCGGCTCCTCGACCGGCGGCGGTTCGAGCAGCTCTTCGACGGCGGCAACGCCGAGCCTGCCCTTGCCGCGCTCCGCGCCTACCGCAATCCAGACGGAGGCTACGGGCACGGCCTCGAGCCCGACCTCCGCGCGCCGGAAAGCCAGCCTGCCGCGGCGCTGCATGCCTTCGAGGTGCTCGCCGAAGTGGGGCCCGCCACGGCAGGGGAGGCGTCCGAGCTCTGTGACTGGCTCGACGCCATCGCGCTTCCCGACGGCGGCCTGCCGTTCGCGCTCCCCATTGCAGATGCAGCCGGCAGCGCGCCGTTCTGGGCAAACGCCGACCCGCAGGCGTTCTCGCTCCAGATCACGTCGATCGTGGCCGCGAATGCCCATCGCGTCGCGGCACACGACCCGGCTGTCGCCGCCCACCCGTGGCTGACCCGAGCGACGACCCGCTGCCTCGCGGCGATCGATGTGCTCGAGGAAGCTCCCGCAGCGTACGAGCTCGCGTTCTCGGTGCGGTTCCTCGACGCCGTCTACGACCGCGAAGCCTCCGCGCCCGCAATGCTCGATCGCCTCGCCGAGTACGTCCCCGACGATGGCCGGCTGCGGGTCGCGGGCGGCCGCTCCGACGAGGCTTTGCGGCCGCTCGATCTCGCCCCTGAGCCCGGCCGACCCGCACGGACGATCCTCAACGAATCGGCTGTCGCAGCTGACCTCGAACGTCTGGCAGGCGAGCAGGAGGAGGACGGGGGCTGGTCGGTCGACTTCCAGAGCTACTCCCCAGCGGCGGCGCTGGAGTGGCGTGGCTACGCGACGGTGAGCGCGCTCTCTGTCTTGCGCGCCAACGGGAGACTTTAGGACGGCTCGTCGGGGTCGCTCAGCGCGCCGGACCGCAGCCGAAGGGTGACGCCGAGCCTCTTCGCCCAGGACTCGGTGTTGGTCGTCAGGTAGAGACCCGCGTGGCCTTGGTACACGCCCCAGGTGGTCTTCGCGAACTCTCGAAGCTCCTGCTCGGGGACCGGGGCACCGCCAAAGTAGAGCTGGCGCAGCGCCTCGCGGATGTAGACGTCCATGAAGAGCGTGGCGTCGGAGCGCCCGCCGGCGATGATGAGGGCCAGGTCGGCGGTGTACGGGCCAACGCCGGGGAGGCGCATCAGCTCGCGCCGCGCCTCGTCGCCGGGAAGATCCGTCAGCGCTTCGAGATTGACACCGCCCGCCACTGCTTCGGCGACGCCCTTGACGTAGCGATCCCGGTAGCCGACCTTGGCCGCCCGGATCGCGTCCAGCGGCGCGGCGGCGAGTTGCTCTGCAGTCGGCGAGGCGTGGTAGACGCGCCCGTCGGCGAGGAAGGGCTCTCCGAAGGCCGCACCGAGGTTGGCCCGCATCGTGTATGCGCGCCGGAAGGCTGTGTTCTGGAACAGGATGACGTCGACGACGGCGTCAAACATCGAGTAGGCGCGCTTCGCCTTCGCGCCGAAGTTGTAGTCGATGCTCGCGGAGAGGACGGGGTCGCCCTCCGCCATGGCGTAGAAGGGCCGGAGGTCGTCGCCCACGCCCAGGTGCGACGCCACCAGCTCGCGAGCCTCGTCGACATGCGTGGGAACCAGCGGCTCACGGGAGAAGATCGTGAGCTCGAGCCGAGGCGCGTCCACCGTCCCGCGGGAGACGACATCGACCTTCACCAGAGCGCCCGAGGACAGGCGAACGATCTGAACGAGCTTGTCCCCCTCCCGCACCTCGGGTGCGATCACGTAGTGGCTCAGCTGGAAGCCGAAGTCGTGCGGAGCGGCGATTTTGGCCGTGTCGATGTCGATCTGGGTGGTGAAGGGGCTCACGCGCGCCTCAAATCAGCGCCATCATGGGCATCGATCGGTGGATTGCTTCGCCCGAGCGAACAGCATGGGAACGGAATCGCAGCCGGATAGCCACTACACCAGGCGATGGTCGCCGTCAGGCGAGGTCGAGTACGTGAAACTCGCCGGCGGGACACGCCTGAGGTACTTGAAGTCCGGCTCTGGCGCGACCACGTTGATCCTGCTGCACACGGTCCGCACGCAGCTCGATCACTTCCAGCTCGTGATCCCCCAGCTCCTAACCAACTTCACCGTCTACGCGATCGACCTGCCGGGCATGGGCTGGTCTGACATCACTCCGGGGGCGAGCTATACCGAGCCGGCGCTCCGCCGAGCGCTCGTCGAGTTCGTCACGATGCTGGACATCACCGACGTCACTTTGGCCGGTGAGTCGATGGGAGCAACGGTTTCGCTAACCGCTTCAACAGAGCTCCAAGACCGCGTGCGAGGCGTTGTCGCCTTTAACCTGTACGACTACCCCCAAGGCGTCAGCCGAGCTAATCGCGTAGCGTCGATCTACGTCGGGGGTGCGCGCTTGCCCGCGATCGGCTCGGTGGTCACGAAGATGGAGAACGCGCCCGTCCTCGGCATAGTCCTGCGCGGGGGCTTGGTGGATGGCCGCAAGCTGCCAGACCACTACCTTGCCGAGCTGCGACGCGTAGGCCGTCGGCCTGGCTACGCACACGTCGCGCGCGCGGTCTTCGGCAACGTAAACAGCATGGTCGCCGCGCGAGGGCTGTACGGCCGCGTCACCGTCCCCGTGACCCTCGCCTACGGAGATCACGACTGGTC
>JBKPGE010000176.1:0-1531 GCA_046729215.1 Actinomycetota bacterium
CGTCACGATCACCTGGCGCCCGTCGGGCGTGAAGCCCACCTGGCCGGGCGAGGTCAGGAAGTCCGGTGGATCCGTGTTGGCGAGGCCCAGTGACCGCGACGAGTTCGGAATCGCGATTAGCCGGTCGCCGGCAATGCGAAATCCCTGGAGGATTCCCGAGCCGCCCGAGTTGAGCACGTAGACGAGCTTGTCGTTGACGGCGATGCTCGCCGGGAAGCCGCCGCCGGAGTCGACGACCCCCTCGAGTCGAAGCTGATCGCCGTGCACGCTGAACGTCGAGACTGAATCGCTTCCCGCGTTCACTGCAAACAGCAGGCGGTGGCCCGAGTCGTAGACGAGCGATCCCTGCGACGCCAGACGGTCGGACTCGGTTCCAGGCGTTGCGACGCCGCCATTGCCGCCGGTGGCGTACGTCCCGGCGAGCACGAGGTGTCCACCGCCGTCGACGTCGTAGACGACCACCTGATTCCCGGTGGGGTCGTTCGTCTGAACGAAGACGACAGGTCCGCCGCCGGCTCGGTTCCCCTTGCCGTGTCCTGCGTAGACGGCCTGGGCACCGGCGACCATCACGGTGACCATCGCCAGCACGACGGCCGCTACGAATCGATGCTTCATCGCTCTCCCTTCTTAGCTCTCGCTTGTCGGGAGCCTTCCCGCCAGGCAGCGGCGAGAAGTGGCCAAACGGCCAGAGTTTCGAATTTCGTAAGAACTCGGCGGGGCTCGGCGCCGAGGGCGCGTGACCCCTAACCGCGGTTCTCGGTCCGGTAGCGCAGGAAGACCATGCCGTTGCCGAAACGGCGTTCGTTCAGCAGCTCGAGCTGCAGGCGGACGCCGTCGGGAAGAGACGGTGTCCCGCCTCCCACGACGACGGGCGCGACGAGCAGATGCAACTCGTCGACCAGGCCGCCCCGGATCGCCTCTGAGGCGAGGCCGGGGCCGCCGATGGTGATGTCGGTGCTCGCGGACGCCTTGAGCTGCCGGACCGCCTTCGGGTCGAAATCCCGCTCGATCCGTGTTTTGGCGCTAGAAGCCGCCTCGAGCGTCCTCGAGTACACGATCTTGTCGGCTTCGCGCCAGATCGCCGCAAAGTCCTGGACGAACGGCGGCTCGCCGGCGACGTCCAGCGTCTCCCAGGCCTTCATGACCTCGTACATCCGCCGCCCGTAGAGGTAGGTGCCGACCGGCCGCTCGAGGTCGTTGACGAAGGTGTGTACCTCCTCGTCCGGCTCCGCCCAGTCGAAATTGCCGTCCTCGTCGGCGATGTAGCCGTCGAGTGACTCGATCGCGGAGTAGATCAGCTTCGCCACGATGCCTTGCGCCGACTCTGCCAGGCAGGAGCCTGTCGGGCTACCGAGTACGTTTCTCTGTGCAAGAAGGCGCTTCTGGCGCGCTGCCGGCGGATCGGCAGCCGCTCAGCATCAACATCACCGTGCGGACGATGCTCGTCGTCGCGGCGTTCGTCGCGGTTTTTTGGGCGTTCGTCGCGGTGCGCACTTCCGTTCTTACGCTGTTTCTCGCACTGTTCTCTGCG
>JBKPGE010000177.1:0-4448 GCA_046729215.1 Actinomycetota bacterium
GCTGTACATCGACCTAGCGGGCGAGACGTTCCCGGGAGGACGCGGATCGGCTCGAACGTCGGCTCTGGAGCAGTTCTTCGTCCTAGCTGATTCGCTTGTTCTTGCCTGAGAAGGCGAGCCCCAAGAAGACCGCAGCGAAGACCACAAAGACCACGCCTATGCCCGAGTCGTCACGGGTGAAGTCGACGATCGCGACGATCAGGAATAGGACGCCTGCCAGCGCGTTGCCTAGTGCTTGTCTGGACATTCGAGTATCAGACCCAGTGACTGGAGTACCTCAGCGAGTAGCGGACGTCAGGTGCTCTCGGTTGCGGCTTGGGGAAGCTCTTCGGGCGCCCGGATGAGGAGCGGGCGGTGTGCCCAGGCGGGCAGCCACCAGTTCGCGTCTCCGAGCAGCCGCATGAGCGCGGGCACGAGCAGGGCGCGGACGACCGTCGCGTCGAAGATGATTCCGGCGGCGAGCCCGATCGCGAGCTCCTTGATCAGGAAGCCCGGGCCGGTGGAGAGCACCAGGAAGGCGCACATGAGCACGAGCGCGCCGCTCGTCACGAGCTTGCCGGTGCGGGCGAGGCCGAGCTCGATCGCCTTCTCGGTGGAGCCGGTCTCGTCGTAGGCCTCGCGCATGCGCGTGAGCATGAAGACCTCGTAGTCCATCGAGAGGCCGAAGAGGAAGGCGAAGATCATGATCGGCATCCAGGGGTTGATCGCCTGCATCGCGTCGATCCCCCAGACCCCCGAGCCGTGCCCCAGCTGGAAGACGACGACCAGGATCCCGAACGTTGCCGCAAGCGACACGAGGTTGAGGAGCACGGCCTTGAGCGGCAGCAGGAGCGACCGGAACGCGCGCGCGAGCAGGATGTAGGTCAGCGCCAGCACGAAGGCGAGCAGGTACGGGAAGTTGCCGTAGATGGCGTGGACAAGGTCGCGGTCGACGGCCGCGGTCCCGCCGACGGTCGCGTCCGTCCCTTCCAGCGCAGCCGTGGAGCGATCGATGATCGCCTGGATTCCCGGAGCGGCGCCGTCGATCGCGGGGAACGCCTCGACGATCGCCGCGTCGCCCTCGCGCCAGTCCTTCGGCGCGACGGCGGCGGCGATGCCGTCCACCCGGCGCAGCCGCTCGGCGACGGCCTCCGGGTCGCCGCCGTTCTCGACGAGCACGTCGAGCGGTTTCAGCACGCCCGGCGTGATCCCGGCCGCGGCGAGAGCGTCGCGGCCCACGATCGCGTCGCCCGTGCCGGGGACGTTCTTCAGCTGGGCCTCGTTCGCATTCAGCTGGAGGCCGTAGAAGACGAGCACGCCGGTCATCGCGAGCCCGACCGCCGCAACCGGTACCGGCCGCGCGTTGACGAATCGCGCCCAGCGGCCCCACGAGCCGTCCTCGGGGTGACCGTGATCGACGAGGCGCTTCGGCAGCAATCGCACGCTGTTGATTCGCTGGCCGAGCACGGCCAGCAGCGCCGGGAGCAGCGTGATCGCCGCGAGCACCGACACCGCCGGGATCAGCATTCCGGCGATGCCGATCGAGCGGATGAACGGCACGGGCAACACGATCAGGGAGAGCAGCCCGATCGCCACCGTCGAGCCCGAGACGATCACCGCCTTGCCCGCATGCGTCATCGTCTCGACGAGTGCCGTCTCCACGTCCGCGCCCTCGCGTAGCTCGTCGCGGAAGCGGAAGATCAGGAGCAGCGCGTAGTCGATCGCGACGCCGAGGCCGACGAGCGCGATCAGGAACTGCACGACGATCGACACGTCGGTGAGGTAAGTGAGGATCCAGACGAGCGTGAAGGTGTTCAGGATCGACGACACCGCGATCGCCAGCGGCAGCGTGATCGCCGGCAGCGTCCCGAAGACGAAGAACAGGATGATCAGCGCGCCGAGGCCGCCGATCAGCGCCTCGACGAGGACGCCCGTGCCCGCCTCGCCGCTCTCGTTCGCCTCCATGATCGGGTCGAGCCCGGTCACGTGCACGGTCGTTCCCGCCGGCAGGCCCGTCGACGCGGCTTTCAGCATCGCTTCGGCGCCGCTCTTCCTGTCGAACTCGGGCGAGCCGGCCGGATAGACCTCCATGAAGGTCGTGTGCCTATCCTCGGAGACGTACGCGAGGCTGCCCGTCGAGAAGTAGGAGCTGGTGCGGGCACCCGGGCTCGTCTCAAGCGCTCGGTCCATCGCGGCGCGAATCGCCTCGCTCGTTGTCGCGTCGCCCTTCGTCCGGAACACGACGACGTTCGGGGGGCGCTCGCCGGTGCCGAACCGCTCGAACGTCCGCTGGCTCGCCTCGTAGGCGGAGTAGCCGGGGATCGAGAACGACTGGAGCCAGCGCTCCGAGACCTGACCTGCGGCGAACCCGCCGAAGATCGTGAGCGCGATCCAAGTGAAGATGATCGTCTTGCGGCGACGGGCGGTCAGGTGGGCGAGCCGAGCGAGCATGGGACTCCTCCGGTGTTCGATGGCGATCACGAACGACAGGATCGGCCGCGACGCGGCGTCCGGCAATCGGCCGGAGGGCGATTCCTGCACCGACGAAAGTCGCGCGACGGATCGACTTGGGACGGTGTTCAAGAGCGGCCGCGCCGCCTACTCTTGACGTCGTGACCGCTCGCAGTCTTCTGTCCGGCCTGCTCGTCGTCCCGGAGGAGGACGAGGAGCCGCCCGCGCGCCGCTCGCGGCGCGACTGGGTCGTCGACAGCTCGCTGTTCCTGCTCGCGGCCGTGGGAGGCGGCCTGGCAGTGGCGGATCAGGTCGGCCGCGGGCTGGATGGGCCGCTGCTCGTCTTCGATGTGATCGGTGGGGCGGTGCTCTGCCTCGCCCTCTGGTGGCGGCGGCGCTGGCCGTTCGGCCTCGGTCTGGCCTCGGTGCCGATCGTGGCCTTCTCGTCCGCCGCGGGCCTGGCCGGCCTGATCGTCCTGTTCACCGTCGCCGCCTACCGCCGCTGGCAGCTTGCGTTCCTGGTCGCGGGACTGCAGCTCGCGATGTTTCCGGTCTTCCGCGTCGTCCAGCCCGACGACGACGCGCTCCCGCAGCTGGCGTTCTTCGTCATCCAGACGCTGGCCTTCGCCGCCATCGTCGCGTGGGGCATGTTCGTCCGCGGGCGCCGCCAGTCGCGGCGCGAGCGCGTGCGCCATGCCGAGGCCGAGCAGGAGCTGCGCCTCGAGCAGGTTCGTCACGCCGAGCGCACGCGCATCGCGCGCGAGATGCACGACGTGCTGGCCCACCGGATCTCGCTGCTGAGCCTGCACGCCGGCGCGCTGGAGTTCCACCCGGACGCCCCGCCCGAGGAGGTCGCGCGCGCCGCCGCGGTGATCCGTGCCAGCGCACACGAGGCGCTCGAGGACCTCCGCGCGGTGATCGGCGTGCTGCGCGACGGGGGCGACGGCGAGGTGCCGCAGCCGCCTCAGCCGACGCTGGCGGCGCTGCCTGGCCTGCTCGAGGAGTCACGCGCCGCCGGGATGCTCCTGCACGCCGAAATCCGTCTCGCGGACCTGGCCGCCGTCCCTGACGCGATCGGTCGCCACGCGCTGCGGATCGTCCAGGAGGCGCTGACCAACGCGCGCAAGCACGCGACGTCGGCCGCGGTGGACCTTCGTGTCGAGGGCGCTCCGGGGGAGGGGCTGACGATCGAGGTGCGTAACCGGGCGCCGGTCCTGGCCGCCGGCGAGTCGGAGATCCCGGGGGCGGGGACCGGCCTCGTCGGCCTGGCCGAGCGGGTGACGCTCTCCGGCGGCAGCCTCGTGCACGGGCTAGACGAGGCGGGCGACTTCCAGCTTCGCGCCTGGTTGCCGTGGCCGAAGTGAGCGAGCAGATCCGCGTCCTGGTGGTCGACGACGACGCGCTCGTCCGCGCCGGGCTGTCGATGCTGCTCGCGGGCGTCGAGGAGATCGTGATCGTCGGCGAGGCGGCGGACGGCAGCGAGGTCGCACACGCGGTGGCCGAGCACGAGCCCCACATCGTGCTGATGGACATCCGGATGCCCGGGATGGACGGCCTGGCCGCCACCGAGTTGCTGCGCGCTCACGACGACGCGCCCGAGGTCATCGTCCTCACGACGTTCGAGGTCGACGACGACGTCCTGCGCGCCCTGCGTGCCGGCGCCAGCGGGTTCCTCCTCAAGGACACGCCGCCGGCCGACATCGTCCGCGCCGTGCGGGCCGTCGCCGCCGGCGAGCCGATGCTCTCCCCGACGATCACCCGCCGGTTGATCGGTCACGTGACCGACGGCGAGACCCACGACCGCCAGCGGCACGCCCGCGAGCAGCTCGACCGCCTCACCGAGCGCGAGCGCGAGGTCGCCGTCGCGGTCGGGCTGGGCAAGTCAAATGCCGAGATCGGCCGCGAGCTCTACATGAGCGTGGCGACCGTCAAGTCGCACGTCTCGCGCGTGCTCGAGAAGCTCGAGTTCAACAACCGCGTGCAGATCGCCTTGCTAGCCCACGACGCCGGGGAGGCGT
>JBKPGE010000178.1:0-2008 GCA_046729215.1 Actinomycetota bacterium
CAGACGGGGGAGAGAGGAAGACTCGAATGCGGCTTAGATGGATCCTGCCGGTTGTCGCGGCGCTGGTCCTGGGAGTCGGCGTCGCCGGAGCCTCACACGCACCGGTGGTCGATCCCGCGACCGTTCCCGTCGGCCAGCTGGCAGCTCATATCGATGCGTCGTCTCTCGACATCGCACCGCTGGCGAGGGCGATCAAGCACCATCAGGCGGACCTCTTCGTCCAGCACTTCCGGCTGGCGCCGAACAGTGCATTCGGCTGGCACACGCACCCGGGGCCGGCATTCATCAGCGTCGTCAAAGGCTCCTTTGGCTACCAGGAGGAGCAGAATGGCGAGTGCGTAACGACCTGGTACCAAGCCGGAACCGGCTTGATGGATCCGGGCTTCGGGCACGTCCATCGCGCGGTCTCGCGCGACGACGGCTTCGACGTCATCGTGACCTTCGTGACGCCGAGCGGAACGGCGAACCAGACCATTCCGGCGGATCCCCCGGAAGCCTGCTCCTAGTTGGCAGACAGGCCAGGGGTAGACCCTGGCCTGTCACTTCCCCTAGTTACGCGACTCTGCGCGCCCGTCGATCGCCCCGCGCCACAGCCGCCGCGGCGCCGAACTCGCCGGCGAGCTAGGCGAGCGTTCGGCCGGACTCGGCCCTTCTTCCGTTTCCTCGCCCGTAAACGACACGGCAAAAGAAATGGTGAGTGGCGGGTCACGACCGGGGGTCGCTCAAAACGCTGCAGTTGTTCGGCGCAGGAGCCTCGCCTGCCCGAGTGTTCGGGAATGTCCCCGAGCGTTGAGGTGCGGCGCCTGACGAGCCCGTGTCGATCACTGTCGATCACCGGCTACTCGGCGAGGACATCGACCATCCAACGCCGAGATTCCCGAACGAGCACCGGATTGGTCTCGAGCGTGTAGTAGGAGAGAGCACTTAGCGCCTGCGAGAGCGCCCAGCCGCGGCCGCGCGCCCAGGTCGCGTCGTCGATGGAGAGCGCGGTCCTGAAGATGTCGCGGCTGTCGGCAGAGAGAACCTTCCAGGCGACCATCACGTCGCACGCAGGATCGCCGACCCCAAGAGATCCCCAGTCGATGACTGCGCTGAGCCGTCCCTCCATGGCAAGCAGGTTGCGCGAGTCGAGGTCTCCGTGGATCCACACGGGAGGGCCGTTCCACGGGGGCGCGCGGAGGGCTGCCTCCCAGACTGCGGTGACGGCACCGACGTCGATCTCGCCGTGCAGGGCCGCGATCGAGGCGCGGACGCCAGCGTCCCGGCCACCGAGAGCCTCGCCTCGGAAGAAGTTGTGTTCGCCCGGACCAGGCCCGCCGGTGGTGTCGATCCGCTGGAGCGCGGCCACGAAGCGAGCCAGGTCGGTTGCCGCCCGGCCGAGATCGGCGAGCCGGTCGGCGGTGGCGTTCTCGCCGTCTAGCCAGCTGTAGACGGACCAGGTCCAGGCGTAGTCCTCTGTCGGCTTCCCCTCTGCCAGGGGGGTGGGAACCGCCAGCGTCAGGGACGGGGCGAGCCTCGGCAGCCAAGCGCGCTCCTTCTCCAGCGTCCCGACGGTCCGCTCCCTGCGGGGTAGCCGCACGACCATGTCGTTCCCGAGTCGGTAGAGCGCGTTGTCGGTTCCGCGCAGCTCGACTGGTTCGATCGGAAGTTCGGCCCATTGCGGAAACTGGGCGGCGAGCAGCCGGCGCACGAGGGATGAATCGGTGTCCACCTCATCGGCATGCATCTTGATCACGGGGCGTGGACCTCCCCCGGAGCGTATTCGACCTACGCCTGCTTACGGACGGAGCCAGGCACGACGAGTGCGAAAGTTCGAGCGGCGGCGCGATCCACGTCGCCCTGTTCGAGCGCGAACAACTCCGAGGGTCACGGAGAGATCAAGCGTCGCGACCGACTCGGCGGACTGATCCACGAATACCACCGCGCCGCAGCATGAATCGGGTTTTGGAACCCGTCACGTATTTGTGGACGGCCCTGGCCTTCACCCCTCGACTAGATCCCTCTACGG
>JBKPGE010000179.1:0-8103 GCA_046729215.1 Actinomycetota bacterium
AAGCCCGACCGCTTCCCCGGAGGCCTTCAGGGTCGTATGCGGATACGCCTCCCATAGCCGGTCGAAGACCGGGGTCTCCGCGAGTTCGACGGCATTTCCCGGGCCGGCGGGAGCACACCCCCACCCGTCCAGGATGACGAGTACGACTAGCGGGAAGCGGCCCGGCAAATCGCGACGAACGAGTCGACCTCGAGGGACGCGCCGCCGACGAGCGCGCCGTCCACGTCAGGCTGGGCGAGGAGCTCGCCGGCGTTTTCCGGCTTCACGGAACCGCCGTACAGGACCGGGACGTCGAGGATCGCCTTGATGAACGCGTGCGCCTCCTGGGCGAGCTCCGGCGTCGCCGTCTTCCCCGTGCCGATCGCCCAGACCGGTTCGTAGGCGATCACGAGGTCGTCGCGCGACTCGAGGGCGACGAGCTGGCGCCGGAGGACGTCCTCGGTGTCCCCCCGCTCGCGCTCTTCCTCACTCTCGCCGATGCAGGCGATCACCCATAACCCCGCCTCGAGCGCGGCGGTCGCCCGGAGGCCGACCGTCTCATCCGTCTCGCCGAAGTACCGCCGGCGCTCGGAGTGGCCGACAATCGTCCCATAGACGCCGAGCTCGACGAGCATCGGTGCCGAGATCTCGCCGGTATAGGCCCCCTCGCGCTCCCAATGGACGTTCTGAGCGGCGACCGCGATCTCCGTGTCGGCGAGCGTCTGAACCGCGGGTGCGAGACCGGTGAACGGCGGGCAGACCGCGACGTCTAGGCCCTCCGGCTCGCCCAGCGAATCCCGCAGCTCGCGGCAGAACTCGGCCGTCTCGGAGGCGGTCTTGTACATCTTCCAATTCCCCGCGATCAGCATCTACGCCTCCGGAATTACCGCCACGCCGGGCAATTCCTTGCCCTCGAGAAATTCGAGTGCGGCGCCTCCTCCGGTCGAGACCCAGGAGATGCGGCCGGCGAGCCCGACCTCGTGGAGCGCCCGCACGGAGTCTGCGCCGCCGACGACCGTGAACCCGTCCACCTCGGCAACCGCGTCGGCCACCGCCTTCGTCCCATCAGCGAACCGCGGCCACTCGAACACGCCCATGGGCCCGTTCCAGAAGACGGTCTTCGCCCGGCGTATCCGCGCGCCAAAGTCCGCCCGCGTTTTCGGCCCGATGTCGAGCCCGAGCCAACCCTCGGGCAGCTCGTCGTACGGCACGACGCGTGTCTCAGCATCGGGCTCGAACGCCGCTGCGGCGACTACATCGCGCGGCAAGACGACCTCGAAATCCAGGGGGTTCTCGTCCCGCACCTCCTCTGCCATCTTCCCGCCGATCAGAACGTCGTCCGCCTTGCCGCCGAGATTCTGAAGGACACCGAGCTTGTCCTGGACCTTGGCGCCGCCGGAGATGAGGACAAAAGGCCGCTCGACATCGCCGAGAAGCTTTCCCAGCTCCTGAAGCTCCCGCTCGAGGAGCAGCCCCGCGTAGGCCGGCAAGATCTCGGCGACCGCGACTGTCGACGCGTGGGCCCGGTGGGCCGAGCCGAAGGCGTCGTTGACGTAGAGGTCCCGTTCATCCGCGAGCTCACGCGCGAACGAATTGTCGTTCTTCGTCTCACGCGGCTCGAAGCGTGTGTTCTCGAGCACGGTGATCCGGTCTTCGGGCATCAGCCCCCGTAGATGCTCCTCGACCGGCCGCATCGAGAACGCCTGATCCGGCCCCTTCGGTCGGCCGAGATGCGAGCAGACCGCGATCTCCTCCGCCCCGCGCTCGAGCAGGAGCTCGAGCGTGGGCAGCGCCGCCCGGATCCGCGTGTCGTCCGCCACCCGCCCGTCCTCGAGTGGCACGTTCAGATCGGCACGGACGAGCACGCGCTTGCCCGCGACGTCCGCGTCGCGAACCGACCGGGGTCGCCTCACTACGCGCTAACGGGAGCGCCGACCGAGGCCGCCACCCGCTCGACGAGGTCGGCGAGCCGGCAGCTGTAACCCCACTCGTTGTCGTACCAGCCGATCACTTTGACCATGCGCCCGTTCACCATCGTCGATTTCGCGTCCACGATGAGCGAGTGCGGGTTGCCGACGATGTCGGCGGAGACGATCGGGTCCTCCTGGTACTCGATGATGCCGTTCCAGCGATCTTCGCCTGCGGCTCGGCGAAACGCCTCATTCACCTCGTCGACGGTGGTCTCCCGCGAGAGCACGCACACGAGATCCGTGACGCTCCCGTCCGGCACGGGGACCCGCATCGCCATGCCGTCGAGCTTGCCCTTGAGCTCGGGGATGACGAGTGAGGTGGCCTTGGCGGCGCCGGTGGTCGACGGGATGATGCTCTGTGGTGCTGCCCGCATCCGGCGCAGATCGGCCTTGCCCTTCCGGGTCATCGCGATCTGATCCTGGAGCTGCTGCTCGGTCGTGTAGGCGTGAATCGTGGTCATAAAGCCCAACTCAATCCCGAACTCGTCCAGTAGCACCTGCGCCATCGGAGCAACCGAGTTCGTCGTGCAGGAGGCGTTCGAGATGATGTGGTGCTGGTCGGGGTCGTAGACGTCATCGTTGACGCCCGGAACGACGGTGAGATCGGGATCCGTCGCCGGCGCCGAGATCACAACCTTCTTTGCTCCCGCGGTGAGGTGCTGGCTCGCGCCGTCGCGATCCGTGAAGAGGCCCGTGGACTCGACGACGACGTCCACCTCCATGTCGCCCCAAGGAAGCGCGGAGGGATCCTTTTCGGAAGTGACTCTGACCCTGCGGCCGTCGACGGTCAGCTCGTCCTCGTCGTGACCGATCTCGGCGTCGAGGACGCCGTGCGTCGAGTCGTACTTGAGCATGTGCGCGAGCACATCCGGCGGAGCCAGGTCGTTGATCGCCACGACCTCGAAGTCGGGCTCGCGCCTCAGATAGGCGCGGAAGAAGTTTCGGCCGATCCGTCCAAATCCGTTGATCGCAACGCGTTTCGCCACGTGGGCTCCTCCCGTTCGCTGTCCCGAGTCTAGTGTCGCATCCCCCTTTCGGGGGATCGAGGCAGGTAACCACGATTCCGACTTGAAACTCATAACGCCGTGAAAATCCTGTGCGCGCTTGCCGTCTCGCTCGCCGCCGCCCTGCTCCTGGCCGCCAGCGCTTCCGCCGTCAACGTCGGCGTCGTCGACGACTTCGGAATCGCGCCCGACAACTCGCCCCCGTTCCTCGACAGCCTCGGCGCCGCGGGGATGCACGAGAACCGGCTCTCGATCCCGTGGGATCCGGCGTCTCCGACGACGATTCAGAACCAGCAGGCGCTCGACCAGTACATGATGCTCGCGACCCTTCGCGGGACCCGGGTCGTCTTCGCCGTGGCGCCGACGAAGGCAAACGCGATCAGCTCGAACCCGGCCGCGGCCGGTCAATTCGCCGCGTTCCTCGCCCAGCTCGCGCGCACCTTCCCGGCGGTCAAGGACTTCGTCGTCGGAAACGAGCCCAACCAGCCGCGCTTCTGGCAGCCCCAGTTCAATCGGAAGGGTCAACCGGTCTCGCCGGCCTCGTACTACGGAGTCCTCTGGCGTTCGTACGACGCGCTCAAGGCCGTCGACCCTGCGATCCGCGTCGTCGGGCTCGGTCTCTCGCCCCGTGGCAACGACCAGCCGAAGGCGCGCGAGAACGTCTCGGTCTCGCCCGTGCGGTTCATCAGCGGTCTCGGCAAGGCTTACCGCAGCGCTCACCGCCGGAAGCCGATCATGGACGCGCTCTCGCTCCATCCCTATCCGGACCGCGATACGGACAGTCTGATGAGGGGCTACCGGTGGCCGAATGTCGGCACGCCGAACCTCGATCGGATCAAGCAGGCGTTCTGGGATGCGTTCCGCGCCACCGCTCAACCGACGTTCAGAGAAGGCCGGTCACGCGGCGCGATGACGCTTCGCCTCGGCGAGATCGGCTGGCAGGTCGGCATCGTGCCCGGCTCGGCGAGGGCCTACTACGGCACCGAGAGCGTCCTTCCTACGAACGAGTCGAACCAAGCGAGGATCTATTCGCAGGCAATCCGCTACCTCGCCTGCGATCCCTCGGTCGAGTCGATGCTGTTCTTCCTGCTCCGCGACGAACCGAACCTGGAGCGCTGGCAAGCCGGGCTCGTTCGTGCCGACGGATCGCCGCGGCCGTCATACGAGGCGGTCAAGGCGACGATGGCCCAGACCGGTGGCCGCTGCGCCGGAGGCTTCCGGTCCTGGCGGCACACGACCAAGGTTGTCGGAGCAAAGGCGAAGTTTCCCCGCAAGCGCGTTCTCCCGGCCCGCAGGCTGACGCTGGCGGTCGTGGCCAACGCGCAGGAGGATGCGCTCGTCGAGGCCGGCGTTTACCGAGGAAGCCGTCGTGTCCTGCGCCAGAAGACCACCGTGAAGGCCTACCGCTCACGCACTGTCCGCTTGCCGGTGCGCTTCCGCCCGGGCCGCTACCAGGTCCGGGTCACGTTCCGCGCAGCGGTGAACACGTCGCGGAAACGAACCTTCACAGCGGCGTTCCGAGTCAAGGGCCGTTAGCCCAGCGGCGGGCCGCCTCGGCATCGCTTGCGATGCCGAGATTAGAGGCGATGCCGGCTTTGCCGGCGTCGCCGTCTTAAGTCCCGAACGGCCCGCCGCTGCCTCCGGCAGCGGCGGGCCGGAGGGGAAGCTCCGAGGACGACCTCCCCCTCCAGTTGAACCGCGCTCCGGACCGTGGCGCCGAACGGGGTCTGAATTCGACGCCGGACGAGCGCAGACCCGCCGATTTGAGTATGACGGAAATGCCTTGGTTCGCTCAACAATTACGGCTCCGCAAGGCGGATGAGCTTCTGCAGTCGCCGATGAACCGTCGCCTTCGTCGCCGTCGGGCGGCACTTCAAGCCGAGCTCTCGCAGCGACAGCGCCGGGTGCGCCAGGCGAAGCGCAGCAAGCTCCTGCAGCTCGTCCGGTAGGCGTGCCAGCGCTCCGCGCCGGTCCAGCCGACGCAGCGCCCTCAGCTGAGCGCCCGCGGCTCGGCTCGAGCGCACGAGATTCGCGTGGTCTGCGTTGGCCAGGCGGTTCGCCCGCGCTTTCGCGCCGCCGACCACCGCGCGTTCCGCCAATGTGAGCACCGCACCTGCGGCTCCGGCAATGGCGAGAACCTCCGCGATCGGCTCCGAGCCCTTGGCGTAGGCGACCGCATGACGGCCGCGATCCTGGACGGACATAGCGATCCCTTCGGATCTCGCCACACCCGCCAGGAACTCGGCTCCGGCCTGGTGCTCGGTCCGCATTTCGAGGTGACCGACGGAGACGCTCCCGCCTCCGAGAAGTGCCCCGCGAAGGTAGGCGCCGCGGCAGCACGATCGGGCGACGACCCTTCGCGGAGGGCGCTCCAAAGGTCCGAACCGAGCGTCGACCACGCCCGCCTCGTTCAGCACCTGCATCGTCCGCGGCTCACCGGAGACGTGCAGCTGATACCGCCCTTCGCCGGAGAAGGCGCGGCGCCGGTAACTCCGGATCTCGCAGTCCACGCCGAACCCGCGCAAGAGGGTGAAGGTCCTCCGCGCCACGGCGGAACTCGGAAGGTCGAGGTGGAGCGAGACCTCTCCTCGGCCACGGAGGTGGATTCGCCCGGCGGTATGGAAGAGTGCGGACAGCTCCGCGAGGCGGTCGCACGCGCGACGGGGCGCGATCCCGGCCAGCTCGCTTCGCACTTCCGCGGAGAGCGACATCGCCTTCGAATCTACAATCACGTCATGAGCGGACCGGGACTCTTTCGACCTCCTCCACCCGTCAACGAGCCCGTTCGCGATTACGCACCTGGCTCGCCCGAGCGGAAGGCGCTGAAGCAGCGGCTCGATGAGATGCGCGCCGAGCGCCTCGACATCCCCTCGGTGATCGGCGGCGAGGAGGTCAGAACGGGCGACACGCTCGAAGCGGTCATGCCGCATGACAAGGACCATGTGCTCGCCGACGTCCACAAGGGCGGCAAGCAGGAGGTCGAGCAGGCGATCAAAGCCGCCGGCGAGGCCTGGGAAGACTGGCAGCGCTGGCCGTGGGAGGATCGTGCTGCGGTCTTCCTGCACGCGGCCGAGCTGCTGGCCGGTCCCTGGCGGGCGACGTTGAACGCCGCGACGATGCTGAACCAGTCGAAGACGGCCCACCAGGCCGAGATCGACTCGGCCGTGGAGCTGATCGACTTCTGGCGCTACAACGTCGAGTTCATGCTCCGGATCTACGCCGAGCAGCCGATCTCGGCTCCGGGAGCCTGGAACCGGATGGAGTACCGCCCGCTCGAGGGCTTCGTCTTTGCGGTGACCCCGTTCAACTTCACGGCGATCGCGGGCAATCTGCCGACCTCCGCCGCACTGATGGGCAACACGGTCGTCTGGAAGCCGGCGTCAACCGCCGCGTACTCGGCGTACTGGCTCATGCGGCTCTACGAGGAAGCCGGCCTTCCACCGGGGGTCATCAACCTGGTCTACGGCGACGGCTCGACGATCGGCAACGCTGCTCTCGGCAGCGAACATCTGGCAGGGGTTCACTTCACGGGCTCAACATCCGTCTTCCAGTCGATGTGGAAGACAATCGGAGACAACATCGCCAACTACCGCAGCTACCCGCGGATCGTCGGCGAGACCGGCGGCAAGGACTTCATCGTCGCGCACCCGTCCGCGGACGTCGATGCGGTCGCCACCGCGATCCTGCGTGGATCGTTCGAGTATCAGGGCCAGAAGTGCTCGGCCGCGTCAAGGGTCTATGCGCCCGACAGCATGTGGCCCGAGCTGCGCGATCGGCTCGTACGCGAGGTCTCGGAGATCCGGATGGGCGATGTCTCGGACTTCACCAACTACATGGGCGCCGTCATCGACGCGAAGGCCTTCGCGGGCCACCGCGAAGCGATCGAGAACGCGGCCAAGAACCACGCTGAGGTGGTCGTCGGCGGCGGAACGGACGACAGCGAGGGCTACTTCATCGAGCCGACGGTGCTGGAGACGAGCGATCCGCACTCCGAGCTGATGCGGGAGGAGCTCTTCGGGCCGATCGTCAGCACGTACGTCTACCCAGAGAAGAAGTGGGACGAGACACTCGAGCTCGTCGACAACACGGCGTCTTACGCATTGACCGGCGCGATCTTCTCCGAGGACCGCTCGGCGATCGAGGAGGCCGAGGAGAAGCTCCGCTACGCGGCCGGAAACTTCTACGTCAACGACAAGCCGACCGGGGCGGTCGTGGGCCAGCAGCCGTTCGGCGGCGCGCGCGCCTCGGGGACGAACGACAAGGCCGGCTCCATGTGGAACCTGATCCGTTGGGTCAGTCCGCGGACGATCAAGGAGACGTTCGTTCCGCCCACGGACTACCGCTACCCGTTCATGGCGCCGGACACGGACGGCGCCGGGCCGTCGAGCTCTTAACCCGGCTTGAACAACCAATAACCCGCCGAAACGTCTGAACTGAGGCATGGGCCGCCGTGTCATCCTGGTCGCCGCGGCGGCCCTAGCCATTCTCGCCGGAACGGCTGGAGCCGGCGTCATCAAGGGAACCAAGCGCGCCGAGTTCCTCCTCGGCGGTCCCCGCGCCGACCGCATCGACGGAAAGGCCGGGAACGACCGGATCAAGGCCGACGGCGGCGGGCGGGACACGGTTCGCTGCGGCGGAGGTAGGGATCTCGTGAACGCGGACACCTCCGATCGCGTTGCGAGCGACTGCGAGACGGTTGCGCGGGTGGTCGCCCGCGACTCCTATACGGCGCCGGCCCAGCACTCGACGATCGCAGAGCCCGACAGCTTTGCCTGGGGAAACAAGGTCGTCGCGACGTTTCAGGTCGGCCGTTTCCGTGACGGCGGCGCGGTCAGCATCGGGTGGGCCACGTCGAACGATGCGGGACGGACGTGGCGCTCCGGCGTGCTCCCCGCACTCACCCCCGCTTCCAGGCCTGCAGGCCCTTGGGCCCGCGCGAGCGACCCCGTCGTGGCCTACGACTCCATTCACGGCATCTGGCTGATCGCGTCGCTCGCCCTGAACGGCGGAGACTCCGCCGCGGTGGTCGTCAGTCGCTCAGCCGATGGGGTCAGGTGGAGTGCACCGTCGACCGCGACGGAGGCCCCGTTCGAGCCGAACCTGTTGCTGGACAAGGAGTGGATCGTCTGCGACAACGGGCCGCTCAGCCC
>JBKPGE010000180.1:0-8913 GCA_046729215.1 Actinomycetota bacterium
CCCTGGCTCTTGATCCGCCAGAGGTACATAGGATCCTCGTCGCGCGAGATCGGATTGCCGTGGAACTGCATCAGCGGCCCCCACCAACGGTTCAGCGCTTCCTGCACGAGCTCGCGCTGCTCGTCGGTGCCGTTCATCATCGTGAGGATCACGTCGCGGCCGTGGAGGATGTGGAACGACTCCTCCCAGCAGATCTTCTTCATGATCCGCGCGTAGGGCGCATACGAGCACTTGAGGAGCGCCTTCTGGCTGATGATCGCCGCCGCGTCGACGAGCCACGCGATCACGCCGACGTCCCCCCAGGTCTTCGTCGGGTAGTGGAAGACGTTGTGGAACTTGCTCTTGCCCGAGATCAGATCGTCGAGGCATTGCTCCCGCGGCTTGCCGAGGTCCTCGACGACCCGATAGATGAGCTGCGAGTGGCCTACCTCGTCCTGAACCTTCGCGGTCAGCGCGAGCTTTCGCTGGAGCGTCGGCGCGCGAAGGATCCACTCGCGCTCAGGGAGGACGCCCATCAGCTCCGAGTTCCCGTGCATCTCGATGAACTTGATGAGTTTCGCCCGGTAGTCGTCCGGCATCTCGTCATGGGTCTCGACCTGGCCGCCGCCCTGGACGTACTCGAGGAACTGCTCGTCGGTCATCGCGCCTCCTGAACGAACGATCGTTAGGGTCTGATCGTACCGTGTCGACGCGGCGCTCAGAGCTAACGCGCGAAGCCGCCCGCCTCTTCGCCGAGCGCGGCTACCACGGGACGTCGATCGGCGATCTCGCCAAGGCGCTCGGCGTGCAGAAGGGCTCGCTCTACGCACACATCGAGTCGAAACAGGATCTGCTCTACGACGCCATGCGCGACGGTGCCGAGGCCTTCCATGCGGCGTTGGACGAGATTCCCGACGACCTCAGGGTGACCGAGCGGATCCGCCTCGCGCTGCGCGCGCACCTCCGCGTCGTCGCGGAGCAGCTGGACATCGCGACGGTGTTCGTCCGCGAGTGGCGCTACCTCGAGGGCGAGCGCGCGGCGGAGTTCCTCGCCGAGCGCCGCCGCTACGAGGAGCGCTTCCGCGCGCTCTTCCGCGAGGGGCGCGAGCTCGGCGAGCTCCGCACCGACCTGGACGACCAGGCCGCCACCCTGCTCGTCCTCTCGGCCGCCAACTGGGCCTACACCTGGCTCCCGGTCGACGCCGACACGGACGAGCTCGCCGACCGCTTCTTCACCATCCTCCTGGATGGCATTCGAGGCTACTCGACGCCGGCGTAGGGACCGGCCGAAGCCGGTCCCTACGGGCGATTTCGTCTAGTTCAGGCCCTGCGTGACTGCAGCCAGGGCATCGACGATGCCATGGCCGTAGACGCCGTTGTAGACCGGTGTTCCCTCGCAGAACGTGTCGAACGAGGGATCACGACCGAAGGGCACGTAGCTGAACGGGTTCGGAGTCATGCACGGCGTGTCGGTTGCCGTGCCTTCCAGGTAGGCCTGCGTCAGGAGCGGGTTCAGCGTGATCCCGCCGTGACTCCTGTCTCCGTACTTCGAAATGATCAGGGCCGCGACGCCCACCGCGTGCGGCGAAGCCATCGACGTGCCCTGGATCCACTGGTAGTAGGCGCACGTCGAGCCCTTGCAGTCGCGGACGGCGAACGGTGTGTTCGGCGTGCCGTCCGGGTTGATGAGGCCGTCCGGGTCGCTCGCCGGGTACGCAGCGAGGATCAGATTCTCGGGCACCCTGGCAGTCGGAGCGCCCTGACGAAAGTCGTCACGGAACCAGCCGCCCGGAGCCGAGACGGTGATCTTCTCGTAGCCGTAGTTCGAGAAGTCGGATTTCCGCCCGCTCGGCCCGACCGAGGACACACCCATCACGTTGTTGCCCTGCTCCGGAAGGATGAGGCAATTGTTGTTGACCGTCCGGTGGCGCTCCGTCTTCGGCGGGAAGTCCGGGCTCGTATCGTCCGAGCTGACCTGTGCCAGGTTCATGTGGTCGTTGCCCGCCGCCGCGATCAGCGTGACACCGTGCAGGTGCGCGTAGTCGAGCGCCCGCTGGGTCCCTTCGATGATCGTCCGCTGCTCCAGCTGCTCGGCGGGCGAGTCGCCGGGAAGGTTTCGGCAGTTGAAGAGCCACGGGTCGATGAAGTAGCTCATGTTGACCACGTCGACGCCGTGGTCGCCCGCGAACGTCAGCGCGTCGACGCTGGGCTGCAGGAAGAAGAAGCCGGAGTCCTGGCCCGCCCGCAGGTTCACGAGCGTGACGTCAGGAGCCACGCCGGCCATGCCGAGGCCGTTGATCGGCGAGCCGATCGTGCTAGCCACGTGCGTGCCGTGTGAATTCTCGTCGACGTCGTTCGGGTCGTTGCACGACTGATCCGGCTCGTCGGCACAGGGCCCGTCGATGAGCGGGATGTCGGTCGTGAAGTTCCGGCTCAGGTCGCGGTTGAAGTTCGGAGCGATGTCCGGGTGGTTGCCGTCGATTCCCGTGTCGATGATGCCGACCAGTGTCTTCCTCGAACCGCGCTCCCTCTTGTACGACCCGTCAGTGGTCGCATGGATCATCTGCATGTCCCACTGCAGGCCGGCAAGCGGCTCGGGCCCGCGCTTGTGATGCGCATAGCCGAAGCGGCTTGCACGCCGGCTCGCCCGCATCGCGCGCTTGAGGGCAAGTACGGAGGCCGGGTCGAACTTCTGTCGCGTCATCGGTGCGACACGCCCGACAGGCCGGTTGCGCGCGGCGCCGTAAAGGGAATGCGCGGCTGCCGACTCGGTGATGAACGCCGGGTTCCGTGACACTACTGTGGCGACACCTACGTCTTTGTTCTCGCGGATGATTTTCCCGCCTGCAGCCTCGATCGCCTGTCGAGAGGCCGCCTTCGACGCACCGGACTCGTAGACGACCACGTACTGGGTCGGGCTTCCGCTCGTTCTGCTTCCCGGACCGGACGGCGTCGCGATTGCGAACGCCGCCGTCCCGAGAGCCGCAAGCGCGAGCGCTGCGGCAATCAGTGTTCTGCGCACTGAGAGCTCCTTTCTCGGTTGCTGCGGGTCGGGCCATCCCCTCCCTGGAATGCAACGCCCAACACCGCGGCCGGGATCTTGTCAGCTTTCCCTCGAAAGTGCTTGACATATCTCGATAGACGTTCCAAGATCGCGCGTCGTCCCGAACGGGACGTTGTTTGCCGTCATCTGGAGGGGAGGGCTATGCGACCCAAGTTCCTCGTCGGGGCTGCCCTGGTGGGCGCCCTGGGCGTGGTCATGGTCCCAGGCTCGGCACTGTCGGTCGTGAACCTCAAAAACGACGCCGCCGATGGTGTCAGCGAGTTCGACAGCCGAGTGGGCAAGATCGCGCCAACGACAGTCCAGCGCGCCTAGTCAAGCGCTTGCGGGCGAAGGCGACGTGGAGCCAGTTCGGAACGCCCGCGACGCTGATGCGTCGCGGCAAGTTCCTCGCAAGAGGCATCCGCGGGAAGACCGCGGTCGACCCCGCCCGGTGGTACCTCAATCGCCACAAGGCGCTCTTCGGCCTGAAGTCGCTCGACGGACTCGAGTTCGAGAGTGCGAACAGGCTGAGCGGATCGAACGGCTGGGTCGTGAACTTCAAGCAGGTCTTCAAAGGGCTCACCTCGGCCGGTGGTGAGTCTCGTGACCGTCACGTCGTCGGGAGCCCCGCGAAGGCTCGAAGGTCGTGTTCGTTTCTTCGGGGCTGACCCGCGACACCTCGCTGAACGGCAGCCCCGCCTGCCGGGCCCGGCGGGCCGGGTTGGGCCGAGCCGCGGACCTACACGGGCACGTTCGGGCAGGACGACACGCCGCCGCCGTCACCGTATCTCGCGCGGTGGAAGGTGTTCAACAACGTCCCGCCGCTCTACACCCAACCAGGATCCGTGGAACCTGCCGAACACCGATACGCGGCAGGTGTGGTGCTGGGTCGCCGCTCCCGGCTGCGATCGACTGGCCGGAGGGGCGCTCACCTCGAGGGGCCCGTGGGATCACGACCACAAGACGAACAGCCCGACGCTGACAACCCGCGGGAACAACGCGAAGGCCGCCACGTCATGGACGAACGCGAACTTGCCGAGCCCGCCTCAGTACATGCCCAGGAGCGCGACTCGGGACTACAGCTTCGCGTGGACGAACGAGTGGGCCAGGCAGGACTGCCTGCCGACACCCGGCCCCACGACCTGGGACCAGGACGCAGCGGCGGTGAACCTGTTCGTCGCCCACAACCGGATGCACGACTGGTCGTACCACCTCGGCTTCACGGAACGGAACTGGAACGGCCAGGACTACAACTTCGGCCTCACCGAGCGTCGGCAGGAGAACGACCCGGTCATCGGCAACGTGCAGGCCGGAGCCCAGGTCGCCGGAGTCCGCGACAACGCGAACATGATCACGTTGGACGACGGTTTCTCGTCGATCACGAACATGTACTTCTGGCAGCCGTTCGCGGGGTCGTTCTATGCCCCGTGCGTCGACTGTGACTACGACATGGGCGTCATCGGCCACGAGTACGGCCAGATGATCGAGAACCGGATGATCGCCAAGGGCGACGTGCCTCGGCAGGGTCATCACACCGGTGCCATGGGCGAGTCGCACGGCGACCTGTTCGGGATGGAGATCGTCAACGAGAACGGCTTCACACCGCTCGCGGACGAGAACCGCTATGCGGTCGGCGTCTACGACACCGGCAACAAGCAGCGCGCGATCCGCAACTACGGGATGAACTTCCCGATGTCGGGCGCAGTGCCGGAGCCAGGCAAGCAGCTGAACGTCGACGCACTGAACTTCAGCGACATGGGCTACGACATCATCGGCCCGACATTGACGTCGTCGTCGCAGGTGCACGCCAACGGGAAGATCTGGAGTGCGACGAACTTCCGCATCCGCCAGTTGCTGGTGGACAAGTACAACGACGGCTACCCCGTGACCGACCAGCAGCTCCAGACGGAGTGCGCCGAGGACGTCACACCCGCCCATCGTTGTCCGGGCAACCGGCGGTGGATTCAGCTCGTGTTCGACGCGATGCTGATGATGCCGATCAACGCCACGATGCTGCAGGCCCGCGACGCGGCGCTTGCCGCGGACCTGGCCCGGTTCGGCGGAGCGGATCAGAAGGAGCTGTGGCTCGGGTACGCCCGGAGCGGCATGGGCGTGAACGCGACGTCGACGAACAGCTCGCTCGCCGAGAGCGATACCGACCCCGTCCCGGACTTCGAACCCGTCGGAACGGCGCCTGCGACGGTTCGCTTCAGAGCCGAGGACCGCAACGGGAAGCCCATAGCGGCCCGCTTCTACGTCGGTCACTATGAGGCTCGCGTCTCGCCGATTGCCGACACCGACCCGGCAACGACGGCCGGGATCAACCTCGACGACACCGCGAAGTTCGCGCCGGCTACGTATGAGTTCGTGGCCCACGCGCCCGGCTACGGGCACGTGCGGTTCCGCGAGCGGCTCCGTTCCGGCCAGAACAAGCGGATCGAGATCCAGTTCGCACGGAACTGGGCTTCGCAGACCGCCGGCGCAACGGCGACGGGCGACGTCTGGACGGGCGAGCCCGCGCCGGCCGGAACGCCTGCGTCGAACGTGAACTTCCTCATCGACGACACGGAGCTCACGAACTGGACCGCCCCGCCTGCGATCGGCCCGGGCGGGACGTTCTCCGCCGATGGGCTGAAGGTCACGGTCGACCTCGCGGGCAGTGACGACGTCACCGTCCGGTACGTCCAGGTCAGCGGGATGCTCTACAACGACACCATCGACCCCAACGTCCGGTCGGGCCAGAACCGCTTCACGGCCGTTCGGCAGTTCGAGCTCTGGGCGTACAACGCCGACGAGGGTGACAACTGCTCGACCGACGCCGGGTACCACCGGGTCTACACGAGCCCGGCGAACGCCTTCCCAGGCGATCCTCCCAGGCCTTTGGCACCGCACATGATCCTCCGGAAGTTCGATACGCCGAACTTCGAGGCGACCCATGTGCGGTTCGTCGTCAAGACGACCCAGTGCACGGGCACGCCTGCATTCCAGGACGATCAGGACGCAGATCCGGGAGTGAACTCGGACTGCGACTCGAACGCGACGGCAGGGTCGGCGACCGCGGTGCGAAGCACCCGCGCCTTCGCGCGTGCTGCTGAGCTCCAGGTCTTCGACCGGGACCCGAAGGTCAAGAACCGAGGCGGCGGGCACTAACCACCTCCCACAGATGCGGCGAGAGAGGGCCGGCACATGCCGGCCCTCTCTATTGTCCGGCCATGGCCCGGCTGCTCCTGATCGTCAACCCACGCGCGACGAGAGTGACGCCCGTGAGCGCCGATGCGGTGCGGCTGGAGCTCTCGCGTGTTGCTGAGGTCGATGTCGTCTGGACCGAGCGTGCCGGCCACGCCGCTGAGCTCGTGCGCGACTCTGATGCGGACGCCGTCGTCGTGTTCTCGGGCGACGGTGGCTTCAACGAGGTGCTGAACGGGGTCGGGACAGACTTGCCCGTGGGCTTCGTGCCCGGCGGGGGTTCGAGCGTGCTCCCTCGCGCGCTCGGCTTCCCGCGCGATCCAGTTGCGGCGGCGAGGTTGCTCGCGGAATCGCTGCGGGGCGACCACATCCGGCGGATCGGCGTTGGCCGGGTCAACGGCAGACGCTTCGGCTTCGCCGCCGGGCTCGGTTTTCCGGCGGAGATCGTTCGCCGGGTCGACGAGCTCGGCCGTCGGAACGGGAGGCGCCCGCCGGACCGCACGTTCGCGGTCACCGTGGCCCGAAGCTTGCTCGCGCGCCGCGGCCGTCTGGACCCAGCGTTGGAGGTGGACGGCGTGCAGGCGGCGTTCGCGCTGGTGGCGAACGGCAACCCGTACACCTATCTGGCGCGGCTGCCGCTCAGGTTCGCGCCGGAAGCGCGCTTCGAGGGCGGTCTCGACGTCGTCGCTCCACGGCGGGTTCGCGCGCGCTCGATCCCGCGGTTGGCAACCGCTGCGGCACTAGGGCGAAAGGCGCCGGGCGTGCTCTACCGGCACGACGTCGACCGCGTCGAGGTCCGCGCCCCTAGCCCTCTGCCGCTCCAGGTGGACGGCGAGGACCTCGGCGACGTGGAGGAGGCTGTCTTCGAGAGCGAGCGCCGGGCTGTGTCGGTGCTCGTGCCGCGATAATCCGAGCGATGACTCAGGTCCTTCCCGACGAGCGCGAGCTGCGGCGCGTCATCGGCGACGGCGAGAGCCTTCCCGACGGCGAGGTTGAAGGGCTCGACGGACGCGACCTGATCGAGCTCTACCGGGGCATGGTGTTGCTGCGGACCTACGACGAGCGGTCGCTCGTGTATCACCGCCAGGGCCGCATCGGGACCTACGCGATCTTCTGGAACCACGAGGCGATGCAGGTGGGCGCCGTGTACGCGCTGGAGCGCGACGACTGGATCTTTCCGAGCTACCGCGAGTCGGCAATCGGCCTGCTTCGCGGGATGCCGGCCTCGACGGTCCTTTCCTGGTGGCGAGGGCATCCCGCCGGCTGGTGGAACCCGGTCGACTACAACGTCGCCTCGATCTGCGTCCCGATCGGGACGCATGTTCCGCACGCCACTGGCTTCGCGTGGGGGCAGAAGCTGCGCGGGGAGCGCACCTGCGCGATCGCCTTCTTCGGCGACGGCGCGACCTCCGAGGGGTCCTTTCACGAAGGGGCCAACTTCGCCGGCGTCATGAAGTCGCCGGTGATCCTCTTCTGCAACAACAACGGGTGGGCGATCTCGACGCCGCTCTCGGCACAGACCGCCGCAGAGACGCTTGCCGACAAGGCGGCGGGGTACGGCATGCCCGGTGTTCGCGTCGACGGACTCGATGTCCTGGCGGTCTACGAGGCCACGCGCGAGGCCGTCGAGCGTGCGCGGGCGGGCGAGGGCCCGACCTTCATCGAGGCTGTCAGCTACCGGGCCGCTCCTCACGCCACGGCCGACGATCCGACGGCTTACGTCGATCTCGAGCGCGTCGAAGAGGAGAAGCGCAACGAGTGTGTCGGGCGCTACGAGGGCTACTTGCAGCGGCTCGGGTTCTTGACCGACGAGGCGGTCGAGGAGATCCGCGTCGAGGCCCAGACGGCGATGCGAGAGGCGATTGCCGCGGCCGAGGCTGTGCCCGAGGCCGATCCCGATCTTCTGTTCATGAACGCCTACGTCGACCCACCGCCCTCCTTCACCGATGGCTGAGAAGCTGCTCGTCGAAGCGATCAACGACTGCTTCCATGTGGAGTTGGAGCGGGACTCGAACGTCATGGTCATGGGCGAAGACGTGGGGCGTGCAGGCGGCGTCTTCCGGGCGACGGCGGGGCTGCGCGACCGGTTTGGGCCGGATCGCTGTGTCGACACGCCGCTCGCCGAGGCCGGAATTCTCGGAACGGCGGTCGGGCTCTGCATGTCTGGCTGGCGGCCGGTCTGCGAAATGCAGTACGACGCCTTCAGCTATCCGTGTCTCGACCAGCTGATCACGCACGTCGGGCGGTATCACTGGCGCACGGGCGGCGCCATGGAGTTTCCGCTGACGATCCGGATGCCCTACGGCGGCGGCGTGCGCGCTCCCGAGCTCCACGACGACTCGCCGGAGGCGTACTACGTGCACACGCCGGGGGTGAAGGTGGCAATCCCGTCGACGCCTGCAGACGCGAAGGGCCTTCTTTCGGCGGCGATCCGCGATCCCGATCCCGTGGTCGTCTTCGAGCCCAAGCTCCACTACCGCACGATGCGCGGCGACGTGCCGGAGGGCGAGCACGTCGTTCCGCTCGGTGAGGCCCGCGTGGCGCGGGAAGGCACGGACGTCACGCTCGTCGCCTACGGCGCGATGGTGCCGCTGTCGGAGCAGACCGCGGATGCGCTGGACGGCGAGGCGAGCGTCGAGGTGCTCGATATCCGGACGCTGAAGCCGCTGGACGAGGAGGCGCTCCTCGCCTCCGCTGCGAAGACC
>JBKPGE010000181.1:0-10522 GCA_046729215.1 Actinomycetota bacterium
CCATCCCTCGACGCACGGCGTCCTGCGCCTGATCGTCGACCTCCACGGCGAGGACGTGGTCGGGCTGACGGCCGTGATCGGCTACCTCCATACCGGCTTCGAGAAGAACATGGAGCAGAAGACGTGGTGGAAGGCGATCACTTACGCGCCGCGCATCGACTACGTCTCCTTCCAGAACAACGAGCTGGCCTTCGTCCTTGCCGTCGAGAAGCTGCTCGCGCTGGAGGTTCCGGAGAAGGCGACCTGGATGCGGACGCTGCTCTGCGAGCTCAGCCGGATCCACTCGCACCTCGTCTACCTCGGCACCGCGGCCCTCGAGCTGGGTGCCATCTCGGTGTTCTGGTACTGCTTCCGCGAGCGCGACCAGATCCTCGACCTCTTCGAGCTCGCCGGCGGGACGAGGATGCACACCCGCTACTTCCAGGTCGGCGGCCTCGCGGAGGACATCCCCGCGGGCTTTTTTCCCGAGTGCCGCCGCTTCGTCGACTGGATGCCGAAGGCCATCGACGACTACGAGGCGCTGCTCTCCCGCAACGAGATTTGGCTCGAGCGCACGAAGGGCATCGGGCCCTTGTCCGCAGATGACGCGATCGCGCTCGGCCAGTCCGGGCCCGTGCTGCGAGCGTCCGGGGTCGATTGGGACCTGCGGAAAGCATCGCCGTACCTGGCCTACGGCGACGTCGACTTCGTCGCGCCGGTCTTCGAGAACGGCGACGTCTACGACCGCTACCGCGTCCGGGTGGACGAGATGCGCGAGTCGACTCGGATCGTCGCCCAGTGCCTCGACCGGCTCGAGGAGATGCAAAGCGAGCCCTGGATCGTGGACGACCGGAAGGTCGTGCTCCCGCCGCGGGAAGAGCTCCACACCTCGATGGAGTCGCTGATCCACCACTTCAAACTCGTGACCGAGGGGTTCCGCGTGCCGGAGGGTGAGGTGTACGTCGCGACCGAGTCGCCGCGCGGAGAGCTCGGCTGCTACGTCGCCTCGGACGGCGGCCCGAGGCCCTGGCGCGTCAAGTTCCGTGCCCCGTCGTTCGCCGCCCTCGAGGCGACGGCCACGTGCATGCGCAACGCTCTCGTTGCCGATCTGATCGCGATCGTCGGCTCGCTGGACACCGTCATGGGCGAGGTGGATCGCTGATGGCGGCGAGTGACTTCGTCGCGGAGGTCCAGCGCCTGCGCGTCCGCTACCCGCGAGGACGCTCGGCGATCATGGGCGCGCTGCGGCTGGCGCAGGAGCGCCATGACGGTTGGCTGCCACCGAAGGCGCTGCAGGAGGTCGCCGATGCGATGGACGTCACGCCGGCCCATGCGCAGGCCGTCGCGTCGTTCTACGACATGTTCAATCTCCAGCCCGTCGGCCGGCACATCGTCGAGGTCTGCACGAACCTCTCGTGCGCGCTCGTCGGCGCTCAGCAGGTCGTCGAGGCGTTCGAGGAGCAGCTCGGCATCCCGGCCGGCGAGACCTCGGACGACGGCGAGGTCACGTTCCGGCTGATCGAGTGCGCCGGCGGCTGCGGCTATGCGCCGGTCGTCGCGGTCGACAACCGGTACCGCGAGCCGACGCGACCGGAAGACGTCCCGGCGATCGTCGAGGAGATCCGCGGTGGCTGAGCTGACCGTTCTTAAAGGAGCGGACGAGCGCGACCTGACCCGGCTCGACGAGTATCGCGCGATCGGGGGCTACACGCCCCTCGAACGGGCGCGAGGCATGACCCCGCAGGAAGTCATCGATGTGATCAACGAAGCGGAGCTTCGCGGTCGGGGCGGCGCGGGCTTCCCGATGGGTCGGAAGCTGAGCCTCGTCCCGCCGGCCGAGAAACGCAACGGCGGGCCGGCGTACGTGGTCGCGAACGCCGACGAATCGGAGCCCGGCGCGTTCAAGGACCGCGAGATCATGCGGCTCGTCCCGCACCGTTTCATCGAGGGCTGCCTGATCGCCGCGCACGCGATCCAGTCCAAGAACGTGTTCATCTACATCCGCGGCGAGTACCTCGCCGAGTACCTCGTGCTCGAGGCGGCCGTCGAGGAGGCCCGCCTCGCCGAGATCTTGGGAGACGTCGACGTGCTCGTCCACCGCGGCGCAGGGGCATACATCTGCGGCGAGGAGTCGGCGATGCTCGAGTCGCTGGAGGGCGACCGCGGCCAGCCGCGTCCCCGCCCGCCGTTCCCGCCCGTCGCCGGCCTGTACATGCAGCCGACGCTCGTCAACAACGTGCAGACGATCGCGAGTGTCCCGGCGATCATCGAGATGGGAGCCGAGCGCTACAAGGAGCTAGGCGCCGAGTCGGCGCCGGGCACGGTCGTCTACTCGCTCTCCGGCAACGTCAGCCGGCCCGGGAACTACGAGCTGCCGCTCGGCACGACGCTCCGCGAGCTGATCTTCGAGCACGGTCACGGCGTCGCCGAGGGGCGCGGGTTGAAGGCGATCATTCCCGGCGGCTCGTCAGTTCCCGTGTTCACGCCCGACCAGCTCGACGTCGCGCTCGACTTCGACGCCGTGCAGGCGGCAGGGTCGTACCTCGGCTCAGCGGCGATCATCGTCGTCGACGACCGCGCCTGCATGGTGCAGCTCGCGCTCCGGGCGGAGAAGTTCTACATGCACGAGTCGTGCGGGAAGTGCACGCCGTGCCGCGAGGGGACGCGCTGGCTCGTCCAGCTTCTCGACAAGATCGAGGCCGGGGACGGCACGCAGTCGGATCTCGACCTCGTGACGACCGTCTGCGACCGGATCGAGGGGAAGTCGCTCTGCGCGCTCGGCGACTTCGCGGTCTGGTGCGTCGGAAGCTACGCGGAGAAGTTCCGCGACGAGTTCCAGCAGCACGTCGACGAGGGGCGGTGTCCTTTCGGCGGGACGTCGTCGACCGAGGGCGTGCTGGCGCCCAGCGACCAGCACTCGCACACGGCGATGGCGGAGGTTCCTGCGTGAGCTCGCCGGAATTGGTCAAGGTCACGATCGACGGGGTCGAGGTGCAGGTTCCGAAGGGTCTTGGGCTCGTGGAGACGGCCGCCGCCGCCGGGATCGAGATCCCCGTCTTCTGCTACGAGCCCCGGCTCGTGGCGCCGATCGGCGCCTGCCGGATGTGCCTCGTCGAGGTCGAGGGCGTGGGGAAGCTTCAGGCCGGTTGCACGATGACCGCAACGGACGGGCTCGTCGTCCGGACGGCGGCCGTGTCCGAACGAGCCGCCGACGGGCAGGAAGCGACGCTCGAGTTCATCCTCGTCAACCACCCGCTCGACTGTCCGGTCTGCGACAAGGGCGGCGAGTGCCCGCTGCAGGACCTCACGTTCCGCTGGGGCCCGGGGAACACGCGGATGCGGTTCCCGAAGCGCACCGTCGACAAGCCGATCCCGGTCAGCCCGCTGATCGCGCTCGACCGCGAGCGGTGCATCCTCTGTTACCGCTGCACGCGCTTCTCGGAGGGGGTCGCGGAGGACGGGCAGTTGATCGCGAAGAACCGCGGCGCGCTTTCGGTGATCGCAACGTTCGAGGACGAGCCCTACCGAGGGAAGTTCAGCGGCAACGTGATCGAGCTATGCCCCGTCGGCGCGCTGACCTCGACGACGTACCGGTTCGACGCGCGTCCGTGGGAGATCCAGAACGTGCCGAGCGTCTGCGGGATGTGCCCCGTCGGCTGCAACATCAGCGCGACCACGCGCGAGGGGCGGGTGAAGCGGATCCTCTCGCGCAACCATCCAGAGGTCGACGGCGGCTGGCTTTGCGACAAAGGGCGCTTCGCCTACGGCCACCTCCACGCGCAGGACCGGATCGTCGATCCGCTCCAGCGTGACCGGCCTCGCTACCGGGAGCTCGGCTGGGACGAGGCGCTCGACGAGGCTGAGCGGATGCTGCGAGCCGCCGAGGGGCGCATCGTCACGGCCCTGTCCGGATCGGAGACGGTCGAGATGGCGTACGCGCTCGGGAAGCTCATGCGGCAGGGCCTCGGCGCACACTCGGCGGTGCTGCCCGAACAGGTCAGCCACTCCCTGGACAGCGTCCGCGCGCCGCTCTCGTCGATCGGCCAAGCGGACGTCGTGCTGATCCTCGGCGACGAGCCGGTCGCGGAGCGCGCGCCGATCGTCGATCTCTGGGTCAGGCTCGCGCGCCGGAACGGCGCCGAGATCCTCTACAGCCTCGACGAGGATCGGGTTCGCTCGGCCGAGCGCGCGGTGCTGATCTGGTCGGGGGATTGCGACGAGGACACGAACGTGACCGCTTTGGCCCAGTCGCTCGGCTGCCCCGGGTTCCATCTCCCGCGCACGGCGAACGGGCGCGGCGTCGCCGACGCCTGGGCGGCGGCTGCGGACGCCGAGGCGCAGAACCCGGAGCCGATCGGGCTCTTGATCGTCTCCGGCGATGAGGCCTTGGCCGACCCGAACGTAGGAGCCATGGCCGAGCAGGCCGAGGCCGTGCTGGCCATCGCAATGTTCCGGCGGCTGGCGACCCCGCTGGCGGATCTTGTGCTGCCGGGGACGAGCTACCTCGAGCGCGACGGCACGTACGTCAACCTCGAGGGCCGCCTGCAGCGGCTACGCCGCGCGGCGATCCCACCGGCTCCGGACGAGCTGGCGTGGCTGGCTCGCCTCGCTGAACGCTTCGGGGTCGTCCTCTCGCCCTACCCGTCCCTCGTTTTCGATGAGGTCTCGGAGATCGTCTATGGCGGCCGTCCGTACGGCGAGGTCGGCGAAGAGGCCGAGCTCCCGTCACCCGTCCCTGCCGACCAGGTCCAGGGGCCTGGCCCCCAGACGGGGCCGGAAGAGGCGGGCCCGCCATCTGGTAGGGCCAGCGAGGAAGGCGAACAGCCGCCATCTGTCCCTGCCGGCCAGGTCCAGGGGCCTGGCCCCGAGACACGCCCTGAGGAGGCAGACGACGCGAAGTTGCGCCTCGTTACCTACAGGCCGCTCTTCTCCGGGCCTGCGGTCGAGCGCGTGCCGGAGCTGCAGTTCCAGCGGCCCGATCCCGAGGTCGAGGTGTCTGCCGCCGATGCGGAGCGGCTCGGGATCCGCACCGGCAGCGAGGTCACCGTCCGCTCCAACGGCACCTCTGTCCAGCTCCGCGCCCGCCTGGCCGAGGACCTGTCCCCCGGAACAGCCCGCATAGCTGAAGACCACGCTAAGGGCCTCATTGAGCGCGTGGAGATCGTCGCGTGAACGAGCCCTGGTGGATCGACGCCATCAAGGCGGTCGTGATCATCAACGTGCTGCTCCTCACCTTCGCGTACATGACACTCATCGAGCGGAAGGTGATCGGGCGCATGCAGCTCCGCTACGGCCCGAACCGAGCCGGTCCGCGCGGGATCCTGCAGCCGATCGCGGATCTCGTGAAGCTGATCAGGAAGGAAGCGTTCTACCCGAGCAGCGCAATCGACCGCCTCTACATCGCGGCTCCCGCCCTGTCCGCCGCGACGGCGCTCGCAGCCTTCGCAGTCATTCCGTTCGGCGCCGGCTGGCACATCGGCAGCTACTACATCAGCGGCCAGGTGGCGAACGTCTCCATCGGCCTGATCCTCGTCTTCGCGCTGGGGTCGCTCGGGATCTACGGCTTCATCATCGGCGGCTGGTCGTCCGACTCGAAGTACTCGCTGCTCGGCTCCATGCGTACCTGCGCGCAGCTCGTCTCCTACGAGGTCTCGCTCGCGCTCTCCGTCCTCGGCGTGATCCTCATGGCCCGCACCCTATCCCTCGTAGACATCGTCCACGCCCAGGAGAACGACTGGTGGTATGCGGTGCCGCAGATCGTCGGGCTCCTCGTCTTCTTCGTCGCCGGCGTCGCCGAGACGAACCGTGCGCCGTTCGACCTCCCCGAGGCGGAGACCGAGCTCGTTGCCGGCTATCTCACGGAGTACAGCGGCATGCGCTTCGGGCTCTTCTCGATGGCCGAGTACATCAACATGATCGTGCTCTCGGCCGTGTGCGTCACGCTGTTCTTCGGGGGCTGGCTCGGCCCGATCGATGAGCTCGGCCCGCTCTGGTTCATCCTCAAGCTCCTCATCGTCATCTTCGTCTTCATCTGGCTGCGGGCGACAGTTCCCCGCCTCCGCTACGACCAGCTCATGGCGTTCGGCTGGAAGATCCTCCTGCCGGTCGCGACGATCAACGCCGTCGTGACAGCCGCGCTGGTGGTGGCGATATGAGTCCCCAGCCGTTCGACACCGTGAAGGGTTTCGGCGTCACGCTCACGCAGATTTTCAAGAAGCCGATCACGCAGCAGTACCCGGAGTACAAGCGCCCGGTGTACCCGCGCTTCCGTGGCCGGCACCGCCTCTGGCGCTACGAGAACGGGCTCGAGAAGTGCGTCGGCTGCTCGCTCTGCGCAGCGGCGTGCCCCGCCGACTGCATCCGCGTCGTCGCCGAGGAGAACACGCCCACGCACCGGGTGTCGCCCGGCGAGCGCTATGCGCGGATCTACGAGATCAATCTCAGCCGCTGCATCTTCTGCGGCTATTGCGAGCTCGCCTGCCCCTTCGACGCGATCACGCTCGAGGCGGAGTACGAGCTCTCGGAGTACTCGCGCGACGATCTGATCTACACGAAGGACATGCTCCTGGCCGAGCCCGTGAAGCGGATGCCGGTCGCCGACCGCGACCTCTTCGACACGCCCATCCCCGCCTACAGGTCCAAGGCCTGAGGCATGGGCAACGTCCTCGTGTGGATCGTCTGGATCGTCGCCGCCTTCGGCTGCCTCGGCTCGGGAATCGCCGTGATCAGCTTCTCCAACCCGTTCTACTCCGCCCTTGCGCTGATCGGGAACCTGGCGTCGCTCGCCGTCCTCTACCTGCTCCTCACGGCGGAGTTCGTCGCCGCGGCGCAGGTGCTCGTATACGCCGGCGCCGTGATGGTCATGTTCCTGTTCGTCATTGCCTACCTCGGGAGCCGGGCCGACGTGCCGTTTGGCACCCCGAGCTGGCAGGCGATCGCCGCCGTCGTGGCGGCCGGCGCGATCCTCGTGGACGTCGTCGTCGCGATCGGGCTGACGGCGGGCGGGCGGCTCGACGAGCAGGCAGACGTCGACGCGTCCTTCGGAAGCCCGAAGGAGATCGGCACGGTCTTCCTGACCGACCACCTCCTGGCCTTCGAGATCACCTCGATCGTGCTCCTCGCCGCCGCGGTCGGCGGCGTCGTCCTCGGGAGCGAGCGTGAGACTCGATGATGGGCCCGGACGTCTCCTGGTATCTGGCCGTCTCGGGCCTCCTGTTCGCGATCGGAGCACTCGGTGTGCTCGTCCGCCGTAGCCCGCTGATCGTCCTCCTGTCGCTCGAGATCATGCTCAACTCGGCGAACCTCGCTCTGATCGGCTTCGCCCGGCACCTGGGCGACTCATCCGGGCAGGTTTTCGCGCTCGCGGTAATGGCAGTCGCAGCGTCCGAGGTCGTTGTTGGCCTCGGTCTCATCGTCGCCCTGAACCGTGCGCGCGTCGCGCTCGACGTCGACTCCCTCAGCACCCTCCGCGGATGATCGCATCGGCCTGGCTCTGCCTGCTCTCGCCGCTCGGCAGCGCCGCACTGATCACACTGGCGGGAACGTGGATCACGAGACGTGTGGCGGGCTACCTGGCCACACTCTCGGTGCTCGTCTCCTTCGTCGGCGCCCTGATCGCGCTTTTCCTGCTCCTAGACGAGTCCGCCGACGAGCGGTCGCACACCTCGACGCTCTGGACGTGGCTGACAGCCGGCGACTTTCGCGTGGGGCTCTCGATCCTGGTCGACCCGCTCTCGATCTTCATGATGCTCGTCGTCTCGGGGGTCGGGTTCCTGATCGTCGCCTACTCGATCGGGTACATGGACGGAGAGGACGAGGAGCGCCGCTTCTTCGCGTACATGGCGCTGTTCGTCTTCTCGATGCTGCTGCTCGTCCAGAGCGGCGATCTCCTGATCTTGCTCGTCGGCTGGGGGCTGGTCGGCCTCTGCTCGTACCTGCTCATCGGCTACTACCATGAGCGGCCGCAAGCGGTCGCCGCCGCCAAGAAGGCGTTCATCATGAACGCGTTCGGCGACGCCACCATGGCGCTCGCGCTCTTCCTGCTCATCCAGCGCGTGGGCTCACTCGAGTACGGCGCCGTCTTCTCCGCCATGGACGGCCTCGGCGGAGACTGGGCGGTCACACTGATCGCGCTGGGGCTGCTCGGCGGTGCCGTCGCCAAGTCGGCGCAGATCCCGCTCCAGACCTGGCTTCCGGACGCCATGGAGGGCCCCACTCCGGTCAGCGCCCTGATCCATGCCGCCACGATGGTCACAGCGGGCGTCTACATGCTCGTCCGCCTGAGCCCGATCTTCGAGCAGGCGCCGCGGATCCAGGATCTCGCCGCCGGACTCGGCGCGATCACATTGCTCGTCGCCGGCCTGATCGCGCTCGTCCAGACCGACATCAAGCGCGTCATCGCATACTCGACGATGTCTCAGATCGGCTACATGTTCGTCGGCGCGGGGCTGACCACCTACCCCAACGCCATGTTCCATCTAATGACGCACGCCTTCTTCAAGGCGTTGCTCTTCCTCGCTGCGGGGATCGTCATCCACGCTCTCGTCGGGGAGCAGGACATGCGCAAGATGGGCGGCCTCCGCCGGATGCTTCCGAGGACTTACACGGCGATGATCGTCGGGGCGCTGGCGCTTGCAGCGATACCGCCCTTCGCGGGCTTCTTCTCCAAGGACCCGCTGCTCGCTGCGACGCTCGACGCCGGCGCCTATGGGAAGCTGCTCTGGGCGGTCGGCCTGGCCGGCACCTTCCTGACCGGCCTCTACGCCTTCCGGCTGATCTTCATCGTCTTCGGCGGGGAGCCATCGCCCTATGCGCGCGAGCATCTCCAGCGGCCGGGTCACACGCTGCCCGCGCTTTGGATGGCATGGACCGTGGGCGCGCTCTCCGTCCTCGCCGTCGTCGGCGGCTGGATCCAGTTCTCGCCCTTCTGGACTCCGCTGTCGGACTTCCTGGAGCCCGTGGCAGCCCCAGGCATCGAGGCGAGCGGGCTCCAGGATCTGCTGACAAGCGTCCTGGCCGTCGCTCTCGGGCTCGCCGGCATCGGGGTCGCCTGGTGGATCTACTCCGCGCGGCGCGCCGAGGTGCCGAGGTGGGCCTTCGGCCAGCAGCTGCTCGAGCACAAGTTCTACTTCGACGAGGCGTACGACCTGCTCTTCTATCGCCCGCTCTCCGCGCTCGCGAGCGGGTGGCTGCGGTTCGTCGAGCGCCCGGTCATCGCCGGCTCGCTGCGCGGCCTCGGCATCGCGACGCGTGGGGCGGGCGTCGGTGTGGGCGAGGTGCAAACGGGTCTCGTCCGGCTGTACGCGCTTGCCCTCGCGGCCGGCGTCGCCGTCCTCGTTCTCGTCTTCGTGGCGGTGAGATAGGTGCTGACGACCGCGCTGATCTTCGTCCCCGTCGCCGGCGCCGTCCTGCTCTGGCTCTTGCCCTTCCCGGCGCGCACGGCAGCGTCGTTCGCGCTGCTGGTCGCGCTGGGCGAGGTCGCGCTCTGGATCGCGGCGCTGCAGCGGTTCGACTTCGACCAGGCCGGCCTGCAGTTCGACACCGAGCGCGAGTGGTCGTCGGACCTGCACGCCTCGTACCACGTCGGCATGTACGGCTTCTCGCTCTGGCTCGTCGGGATGACGGTGGTGGTCGGCGCCGCCGCCGTCGCGTACGCGTTCTGGGTCGGCCGCGAGCGGGCGCGCGCGTACTTCGGGCTCGCGCTCTTCCTCATCGGCTCGATCGTCGGCGTCTTCACCGCCCAGGACCTCCTGCTCTTCTACGTCTTCTTCGAGACGATGCTCATCCCGCTCTACGTGCTCATCGGCGTGTGGGGCGGGCCGGGGCGGCTCGGCGCGACGCTGAAGTTCATCATCTACACCGTGGCGGGCTCGCTGCTGATGCTCGTCGCGATCATCGCGCTTGGGCTCACCCAGGACACGTTCGACCTGACGAACGCGGCGACGAGCTCGAACGAGTGGCTCTTCCTCGGCTTCGTCGCCGCCTTCGCCGTGAAGGCGCCACTGTTCCCGCTGCACGGGTGGCTGCCCGACGCGTACCGCGAGTCGCCGCCCGAGATCGCCGCCGTGCTCTCGGGGGTCGTCTCCAAGGTCGCCGTGTACGGCTTCCTGCGCATCGCCATCACGAAGTTCCCGGAGCCGGTCGACGACTTCCAGTGGGTGCTGCTGACGCTCGGCGCGGTGACGCTGGTCTACGGCGCGCTCGTCGCCTTCCGCGCGCCCGACGTGCGCGGCGTCATCGCCTACTCGTCGATGTCGCAGATGGGGCTGATCACGCTCGGGCTCTTCGCGCTGAACGACTCCGGCTTCGACGGCGCCGTGCTGCAGATGGTCAACCACGGACTCGTCTCGGGCGCGCTATTCCTGCTGGCGGGGACGATCGAGCGCCGCACGTCGACGGGCGACTTCGCGCTGCTGGGCGGCATGGCCAAGGGCCGGCCGGCGCTCGCGACGCTGCTGATGACCACCGGGATCATCGCGCTGGCCGTTCCCGGCGCGACGACGTTCGCCGGGGAGTTCCTGATCCTGCTGGGCGTCTTCAAGGT
>JBKPGE010000182.1:0-42739 GCA_046729215.1 Actinomycetota bacterium
GTCTTCGTCAACAACCGCCGGCTCGCCGAGCGTCTCGCCCTGCGGCTCAACGAGCTTGCGGAGAAGGAGATCGCGCGAGCGCATCACGGATCGCTCGCCCGCGAGCAGCGGCTCGAGGTCGAGGAGCTCCTGAAACTCGGCGAGATCCCCTGCCTCGTCGCCACCTCGTCGCTCGAGCTCGGGATCGACATGGGCGCGGTCGATCTCGTCATCCAGGTCGAGTCGCCGAAGTCCGTCGCCCGGGGTCTCCAGCGTGTGGGCCGAGCCGGGCACGACCTGGCTTCCGTCTCCCGCGGCCGGGTCTTTCCGAAGTTCCGCGCCGACCTGCTCGAGTCCGCGGTGGTCGTGAAGAAGATGAAGGAGGGGGCGATCGAGGAGACGCAGATCCCACGCAATCCGCTCGACGTCCTCGCGCAGCAGATCGTGGGGATCGGATCGCAGGAAGAGATCTCTGTCGAGGATCTTCACGACCTCGTTCGGCGCGCGTACCCGTTCGCCGACCTCTCCCGCGTCCAGCTCGAGAACGTGCTCGACATGCTGGCCGGGCGCTACCCCTCCGACGAGTTCGCCGAGCTGCGCCCGCGGATCGTCTGGGACCGCACGGCTGGGACCATTCGCGGCCGCGGCGGAGCCGGGCGCCTGGCGGTCACGAACGCGGGGACGATTCCGGACCGCGGGCTCTTCGGCGTCCACCTCGTCGACGGCGGCGGCCGGGTCGGCGAGCTCGATGAGGAGATGGTCTACGAGGCCCGTGCGGGGCAGACGTTCATGCTCGGCGCGTCGACGTGGCGGATCGAGGAGATCACGCGCGATCGCGTGCTCGTTTCGCCCGCGCCCGGCGTTCCGGGCGCGATCCCGTTCTGGAAGGGCGAGGGCCCTGGGCGGCCGTACGAGCTGGGTGCGTCGATCGGCAAGGCGTCACGGGAGCTGGCGGCGCTCTCCGACGAGAAGGCGCTCGAACAGCTCGCCAACGACTACTCGCTCGACGACCTGGCAGCGCGGAACCTGATCACGTTCATCCGCGAGCAGGAGGCGGCGACCGGGGCGGTCCCATCGGACCGGACGATCGTCGTCGAGCGCTTCCGGGACGAGATCGGCGACTGGCGTGTCTGCGTCCTGACGCCGTTCGGCGCTCGAGTCCATGCTCCATGGGGGCTCGCCGCGTCGGCGCGGCTGCGGGAGTCGCTGGGCGTCGACGCATCGGTCCTCTGGTCCGACGACGGCATCGCGTTCCACTTCCCCGACTCCGATTCCCCGCCGCCGACCGAGCAGCTCGTCCTCGAGCCCGAGGAGCTCGATGACCTCATCATGGGCGAGCTGGCCGGGACGGCGCTCTTCGGATCCCGATTCCGGGAGAACGCGGCACGAGCGCTGTTGATCCCGCGCCGGCGGCCCGGCGAGCGGACGCCGCTCTGGCAGCAGCGCCTGAAGGCGCAGAGCCTGCTGCAGGTGGCCCGGAAGTACGGCTCCTTCCCCGTCATGCTGGAGACGTTCCGCGAGTGCCTCCAGGACGTCTTCGATCTTCCGGCGCTAAAGCGGCTCCTGCAGGGACTGAAGACGCGCGAGGTCGACCTCGTCGACGTGGAGTCGTCCTCGGCCTCGCCCTATTCCGCCTCGCTGCTCTTCGACTACATCGCGACGTACATGTACGAGGATGACACGCCTCCTGCCGAGCGGCGGGCGCAGGCGCTGTCGCTCGACCGCGACCTGCTCCGCGAGCTGCTCGGCCAGGAGGAGCTCCGCGACCTCCTCGATCGCGGCGCGCTCGAGCAGGTCGAGCAGAGCCTGACCGGCGAGCCGCGGAACCCGGACGAGCTCCACGATCAGCTGCTTCGGCGAGGAGACCGGCGAACCGGCGAGTTCGACGAGGCATTTGCGGCGGTGCTGGAGACCGAGCGCCGGGCGGTGCGTGTGCGGATCGCCGGGCAGGAGCGGTTGATCGCCGCCGAGGACGCGGGCCGCTATCGCGACGCCCTCGGCGCCATGCCGCCGAGCGGATTGCCCGAGGCGTTCCTGACAGGGTCAGACCCCCACTCGTCTCTGCGACAACTCGTCCACAGGTGGGCGCGCGGGCGAGGCCCGTTCACGACGGCGGAGGCCAGCGAGCGCTTCGGGCGCGACGTCGAGGCGCAGCTCAAGGAGCTCGAGCGGGAAGAGCAGCTCGTCCGCGGCGAGCTCAGGCCGGGCGGGACGGAACGTGAGTGGTGCGATCCAGACGTCCTGCGCCGGATCCGCCGGGCCTCACTGGCGGCGCTCCGTCGGGAGGTCGAGCCCGTCGAGCAGGTCGCGCTCGCCCGGTTTCTCCCGGGCTGGCACGGGATCGACCGCCGGTCGACGCTTCGCGAGGCGCTCGTGCCGCTCCAGGCGCTGCCGTTGCCCGTTTCGCTGTGGGAATCCGAGGTGCTGCCACGCCGGGTTCCGGACTACGTTCCGGCCCAGCTCGACCAGCTCTGCGCATCGGGCGAGCTCGTCTGGGTCGGCGCCGGCCTCGACCGAGTCGCCGTCTTCTTCCGCGAGGACGCCGCCGTCCTGGGTCGTCCCGACGGCGCCGATCGTCCCGAGGGGGAGATCCATGACCGGATTCGGGAGACACTCGGGCGTAGCGCTCAGTTCTGGTTCGACCTCGTCAACGTGGTCGGGATCGACCCGGCTGAGCTGCTCCCGGCTCTGTGGGAGCTCGTTTGGGCCGGTGAGGTGACGAACGATGCCTGGACGCCGCTGCGAGCTGGGCGCCGGTACGGTGTTCCGAGGCCGGAGCGAAGGCCGCGACGCTTCTCACGCCGGCGAGCGACAGCGATCACCGCGACCCAGGGACGTTGGTCGCTCACCGACCGGCTCTTCGCCGGCGAGAGAGACCGGCGGGCGCTGGCGGAGCTCCTGCTCGAGCGCCAGGGGATCGTCACGCGTGACGGCGTTCGCGCCGAGGGGATCGCCGGCGGTTACAGCGCCGTCTACGGCGAGCTCAAGTCGCTCGAGACGCTGGGGCTTTCGCGCCGCGGGTACTTCGTGGAAGGGCTGGGCGGAGCGCAGTTCGCGCTCGGCGGAGCTGTGGAGCGCATCCGGGAGCTCCGGCCGAAGGAGGACGAGCCGGTGGAGGCGCTCGTCCTGGCCGCCGCCGATCCGGCCCAGCCGTACGGGGCCGCACTGCCCTGGCCGAGACGGGCAGGCGCGCGTGCGGCGCGGGTTGCGGGCGCCTATGTGGTGCTGCTCGGCGGGGAGCCGAGGCTCTTCGTCGAGCGGGGCGGACGGACGCTCGTTCCGCTGCGGGATCCTGATCCGGACTGGCTGCGGCCGGCTCTCGCCGCGCTGGTCGAGCACGTCAAGGGCCGGCGCGGAGTCAAGCGGCTCGCGGTCGAGCGGTTCGACGGGGAGCCGGTCGCGGAGAACGACGTGATGTCGCTCCTCGTCGAGGCCGGTTTCACCGCCGGGCCGAGGCGGGCCGTCCTCAGACCCTGACCGGACGCGACAGGCGAGCCAGGACGACGCCGAACACCGCGTGTCTGACCATCGCCTGGCCGAAAGCCCGCGCGTTCGTGAGCAGCGGCGGCACGCCCTTGGCGCCGCGCGCAGGGTGGTACCGGTCAACGAAGTAGGTGAGCGGATAGAGCGCGACGTGCTCGGCGAGCGCCATGGCGAGAGCCAGCCTGCGGGGCTCGACCGCGATGCGTCGCCTCGCCGCGTCGTAGGCCAGCCCGAAGAGGGCGCCGTTGACGGCGTGCATCGCGAGCCCTACCGCCGGCCAGCCAGGTCCCCGCGTGACGGCCTTGCCCAGGACGGCGACGTCGGAGTAGTCGCAGCGGAAGATCCTCTTGTCGAGCGGCTCGAGGAACGCCCAAGCGGTTGCCGCGACAGCGCCGGCCGCTGCCGGGTGGAGCTCGGTCATCTCGCGCGCACTAATAATCCTGGGCGAGGTCGACCACTTCAGCTTGCGCGAGCTTCAGCAGGTCGGCAGTCCGGATCCGAACCGACTGCTCGTGCGACCCCGCTTCCAGCACGACTGTTTCCTGCGTCGCCAGCCTCGCGTCGACGAGGACGCGGTCGCCCGCGCCGCCGAACGGCGGCACCGCACCCAGGTCGAAGCTCGGGTAGTCGCGCTGGAGGTCCTCCTCGCTTGCCAGGTGGATGCGCTTTCCGCCTTCGACCTGGTCACGCACCTTGCTGAGGTCGATGCGGTCGGACGCAGCCAGGACGGCCCGTACGTAGCCTCCCGGGGTCGAGAGGACAAGGGTCTTTGCGACTTCCTGGGGATTGACGCCGAGAGCCTCGGCCTCTCCGGCCGCTGTCTCCGTCCGGGCATGCGGCAACAGCTCGTAGTCGACGCCCGACTCGTCGAGGACGCTCGTCACATCCTTCTCCGCCATTTCGCCTCCTTCCCACCGGTGATCTTAGGACTCGGCAAGGGCGCGAGCCTCGCGAGCGGCCTGTCGCGCGCGGCGGAGCGGCTCGGGAGCCCGGCGGCCCGCGACCGCGGCGAGGACCACCGCGGTCGCTGTGTCGGGATCTGTTCGCCAGGCGGTGTGCACGGCCAGGGGGCGTGTGCCGGGTCGCGTTCGCAGCCAGTGTCCGACGACGGCGCCGTCGAGGATCAGCGGTGTGGCGGCGCCGGACTCGTCTGCCGGCCAAGCCCCTTCCGCGAGCAGCGTGCGGTGCGTGACCCCCACCGTTGGGATGTCGAGCTGAGCGCCGAGGTGGATGGCGAGGCCGGCGCGCCGTGGGTGATCGCGTCCTGTCGCGTCGACGAGGAGCACGTCGGGGGGCCGCTCCAGCGCGCGAACCGCCGCTTCGAGGGCCGGCCCTTCCCGCAGGGCGAGCAGGCCCGGTTCGTACGGCGCGCCGGCTTGCGCCTCGACCACGGCGGTCTCGGCGTGAGTCGCGGCTGCGGCCCAAAGCCGATCGCCGGCAAAGCCCGAGCCGCGCTTGCCACGCTCCGAGCAGACGAAACAGCCGCCGATGACCCCGCGATCTTCGAGGCGGAAGGGTGCCGGATCGGCTTCGGCGAGCGCGCGCTGGCCCTCCACTAGCTCATCGGCCGAAGACGGCCAGGCCGCCACGAGGCCAGGATAGTCCCGTGAACGTGGTGCCGACCCGGAGCGATCTCCTCGCCGCGCTGCGTCGCGAGGGGATCGGTGACGCGCGCCTCCTCGACGCCGTTGGGGCGGTTCCGCGCGCAAGCTTCGTCCCGGAGAGCGCCCTCGACCGGGCCTACTTCGACGTTCCGCTCGCGATCCCGCACGACCAGGTCACGACGCAGCCGTCTCTCGTGGCCAAGATGCTCGAGTCGCTCGAGCTCACCGGCGACGAGCGCGTGCTCGAGATCGGCACGGGGTTCGGATGGCAGACGGCGCTGCTCGCGCACCTTGCGTGGGAAGTCTGGAGCATTGAGCGCTGGCCGGACCTGGCCGAGACCGCCCGGCGGAACCTGCTCGGGGAAGGCGTTGGGAACGCCACGGTCGTCGTCGGCGACGGCAGCGAGGGGTTTGCCGAACAGGCGCCGTACGCCGCGATTGTCGTCTCGGCTGCGTTCACGTCGGTTCCCCCGGCGCTGGCGGCGCAGCTGCTCCACGGCGGGCGCCTCGTCCAGCCCATCGGTCCGGGCGGACGGGAGGATGTCATGCTGTTCGAACAGCGCCAGGAGGGCCTTGTCGCACGCGGGACGATCACGCGAGCGCATTTCGTCCGACTCGTCGGCCGGCAGGGCTTTTCCGGCTGAAGGGCACAATCCGGCCGTGCCCGAGGGCGATGCGATCCACCGTGCCGCGCGGCGCCTCCAGCCGCTCGTCGGCCAGAAGGTCGAGGTCGAGACCCCGCATCCGCGGGCGGCCGCGACTGGAGTGGCCGAGCAGCTCGACGGGCGGCGGCTCGAGGCCGTCGAGGCTGTCGGAAAGAACCTCCTCCTGACGTTCGAGGGCGGTCTCGTGCTCCGGAGCCATCTGCGCATGAGCGGCCGGTGGACCGTTCGCGCGCGCGGGGCGGCCGGCCGGGGGCGGCCATGGCTCGTCCTCCGAGGCGACGCCCGTGAAGCGGTGCTGTGGAATGGTCCCGTCCTCGAGCTGAACAAGCGGGCGGTTCGCCGCCTGGGCCCGGACATCCTCGCGAGCCCGCCGGACTTCGAGCGCATGGTCGCCAACATGCGCCGCGGTGACCAGGACCGCGCCATCGGGGAGATGCTCCTCGACCAGCGTCTTGTCGCCGGGATCGGGAACGTCTGGAAGACGGAGGCGCTCTGGCTGGCTCGGGTCTCGCCGTGGCGAGCTGCGGGAGATGTCAGCGACGACGAGCTGCGCGCGGTCCTGGATGCGGCCGCGGAGCTCATGCGGCACTCGCTGGAGTCGAGGCCTGATAGGCGCGCCATCTATCGAGCGGCAGGTCGTCCGTGTCCTCGGTGCCAGACGGCGATCGAGTCCCGGGGACAGGGTGACGACAACCGGATGGCGTACTGGTGTCCCACCTGCCAGCCGGACCGGGATCCGAAGAAAGGAGTGGCCACGACGGGCGCGTAAGCCTAGGGGTGATTCGCGCGCCCTACCTTCATCAGGCGTTGCGCTGTTTCTGCCTCGGCGCGTTCGCCGCCGTGGGCAGCGAGCTGGATCGCGGCGGGGAGCTTCCCTTTGCGTTCGAGGAGCACCATGGCGCCGGACGGCCGACGCTGTACGAGTACCGGCCGCTGGTTCGGCAGTTTCTGGAGGACCGGGCCGGACGGATCGCCGAGCTCCCCGATGCGGGCGCGGCGCTCGCCGAGCTCGAGCGCGAGCCCGCATTGCGCGTCGTCGTCTCACGCCCGCGCTCGAGCGGTTGGGACGATTCGCGGGAGGCGCTCTTCCGCACCGTGTTGCTCCCGCTGCTCGTGGAGGCCGCGGAGGCCTGCGGCGGGTTCGACTGGAGCGACGAGGCGTTCGAGCGCGCCTATGGGCGGCTGGAAGCCTCGCTGTTCGGCTCGCAGCGTTCGTACGGTGCGGTCGCGCCGGTCGTAGGCGTCTCGACCGGAGCTCCCCAGGAGCTCGGAGCCGGCGTCCGCATTCGCCATGTCGCGAGCGGCGAGCTCGCCGCACACTGGCCGCAGGCGAGAGGGTTGCTCCCGGAGGGCTTCGAGCGCGAGCTCGATCGGTTGTGCGTCGTCGAGCTCGAGCAGGCGCTACCGACTGAGGCCGGCGAGGCGCCCGACGCTCCGGGGGAGCTCGCGGACGCCGTGACAGCGCTCAGGTTGGCCACTGCCGGCCCGATTGCAGCCGGCCCGGTGCTCTTCGAGCGCCTCGACTGGCGTCCTTACGGGATCCGTCCGGTTCTGCCGATCGCGGCCACTCCGCCGCCGGGCGAGCCGGTCCGTCTCGACAGCGTCACGGCCGGGCGCGCAAGGACCTTGCGTGCGCGCCTAGCGCTCGCTGACGACGATCGCGAGCTCGGCGATGCGCTCGACCGCTGGGAGCTCTCGCTCTTTCAATCCGACCCGTTCGCCTCGGAACAGCTGCGCGGCTCGCTCCTCGCAGCGCTCGGTTCCGGCGAGGGCTTCTTCGCTGCAGCGCTTCGTGCAGCCGCCCTGCTCGGCGAGACCCCCCGCGAGCGAGCGGAGCTGCTCGATCGGCTGCGCCTCCTCGGCGCAGGCGATGCGGCGGCCTTGACGGCCGATCCGGTCAGGCGTGCGCTGGTCGCGGTGCTCGAGGACGGGAACCGCCAATGCCTCGTCAAGGCGCTAGACGAGTCGCTGCTCGGGCTCAGGCCGAAGCCCGGGACGCGGCTCGAGCCGCTGGCTGCGGTCGGCACGATTTAGACACACTCGCGATACAGACACGCGAATCCGCTCCGGGTAGCGTCGCCACCATGGACGAGGCACGGCAAGTGCTCGAGCGGCTGAGACGGATCGAGGAGCTGGAGCGGCGGAGCGCGCCGTCGGAAGAGCTGCTCGCGGAGCTGCGCAAGCTGGTTCGCGACGGGGAGGCGTGGCTCCGGGCCGAGCATGAGCCGGCGGCCGCGGCGGAGGCGCTCGAACGCTGCCGAACCGCGCTGGGCGGCGATGCCGAGCGCGACGCGGGGCAGGAGGAGGTGCCGCTCCTGGCCCGCTGACACAGCCGACAATCGATTTCCGGGAGGTGTGCGATCCGACTTTTCCGGCACACTGAGGGCTGGTGCAGGACAGTCTGGTCCCAGGTCGAAGGAGCGGCGGGTAATGCGGCTGGCCGGCCTCTTTTCCCGCCCCCAACAGGGCGAGCAGGAGCTACCCGTGCAGGCGGAGGCTCCTGTGCGGGAGGAGGCGCTGCCTCCGCCCGAGCCTGAGCCGCGGAAGCAGACCGAAGTCATCGCTTTCGCGAATCAGAAGGGCGGCGTCGCCAAGACGACGTCGACGCTGAACCTCGCAGTGGCGCTATCGGAAGAGGGCTACCGGGTACTGATCGTCGACATGGATCCACAGGGCAACCTGACCATGAGCCAGGGGCTCAACCCGGACCAGATCACGCAATCGATGTTCGACGTGCTGGTGCACCGGCTCCCGATCGATCAGGTGATCCAGAAGGCTGAGGTCGATCTTGCCGTGTCCTCGATCGACCTGGCCGGGGCGGAGCTGGCGCTCTCGAGCATGATCGGGCGCGAGCGTGCCCTCGAGAAGGCGTTGACGCCGATCAAGGAGCGCTACGACTGGATCCTGGTCGATACGCCGCCCTCGCTAGGGTTGCTGACGATCAACGCACTCGTCGCCGCCGACGAAGTGATCGTGCCGGTCCAGTGCGAGTACCTCTCGCTGCGCGGCCTGGTGCAGCTCGAGAACACGCTCGCAATGATCCGGGAGAACCTGAATCCGAACGTGGCGATCCAGGGCATCCTCCCGACCATGTTCGATGGGCGGACGCTGCACTCACGCGAGGCGATCGAGATCCTGCAGGAGAACTTCGGAGACCTGGTCTTCAAGACGCGGATCAAGAAGACGGTCCGCTACGCCGAGGCGCCGGTAAGGGGTAGCTCGGTGCTGAAGTACGACCCATCCGGGAACGCCGCAGCGGCCTACCGGGAGCTCGCCAAGGAGGTGCTCAATGGCGCGAAAGCGCGCAAGCATGCGTGAAGGGCCGCTCGCGGAGCTCTTCCGGGCGACCGAGGCCGCCCAGCGACAAGCGGAGAAGGAGGGCAGGGCCGTTCCGGGAGAACCGCTCGAAGAGACGGTCGAACATCCTCCGCCCACGCCGCATCTCGAGGTTGCCCCCGAGCCGGAAGAGCAGGAGGCGCCGGCGTCACGATCGGTTCCGACGCCCCGGGTCCCGGAACCGACGCCCCACCGGCCGGAGCAGCCGGCCAATCGCGGCATCGCCCGCCTGCTCGAGCCGCTGCCGGAGCCGCCGCCGCGACTCCATCGAGCGCCGACGTCCGAGTCGGCCTACCAGGCGGTCATCCGCGTCGTCGGAGTCGGCGGCGCCGGGCTGAACGCGGTCAACCGGATGATCGACGCCGGCCTCTCGGCGGTCGAGTTCATCGCGGTCAACACCGATCTTCAGCAGCTGGCGCTCAGCGACGCCGACGTCAAGATCCACATCGGCCGCGACCTCACCGGCGGCCTCGGCTCAGGAGCGGAGCCCGCGATCGGAAAGCGTGCGGCCGAAGAGTCACACGACCAGATCAAGCGCGCTCTGCGTGGCTCCGACCTGGTCTTCGTCACCGCAGGAGAGGGCGGTGGGACGGGATCGGGCGCGGCGCCGGTCGTCGCCGGCATCGCCCGCGAGGTCGGAGCGCTGACGCTTGGGATCGTCACCATGCCCTTCCGCTTCGAGGGCACGAAGCGCCGCTCGCAGGCGGATGAAGGCGTCCACTATCTGCGCGAGGATTGCGACACCGTGATCGTGATCCCGAACGAGCGGCTACTCGAGGTGCTCGACAAGCAGACCTCGATGCTGGACGCGTTCAAGATCGCCGACGACGTCCTCCGGCAGGGCGTCCAGGGGATCTGCGACCTGATCACCGAGCCGGGCCTGATCAATGTCGACTTCGCGGACGTCCGGACGATCATGAAGGGCGCCGGCTCGGCGCTGATGGGCATCGGCTTCGCGACCGGAGAGAACCGGGCCGCCGAGGCCGCCGAGCGCGCTCTGCGCTCGCCGCTCGTCGACACGGAGTTGGTCAGCGCCCGCGGAATCTTGCTCTCCATCGCCGGCGGAAACGACCTCTCGCTGTACGAGGTCAACGAGGCCGCCGAGCTGGTCCGCCAGGCAGCCACCGACGATACGAACATCATCTTCGGGGCGACGGTGGACGAGCGGCTCGAGGGCCAGGTCTGGGTGACGGTGATCGTCACCGGCGTCGGTCAGCGTGCGAGGCGGCCGGCCCGCGGGGGGCCCGACAGCCCGAGGAACGCCCAAGGCGGCGACGAGCTCGAGCCGCCCTCGTTCCTGCAGAACTGACCGTCGCCCACGGAGCACCGGCGTGAGAGGCGCCATCGCGGCCGGCCATCCGCTCACTGCGGAGGCCGGCGCGCGGATGCTTGCCGATGGTGGGAACGCCGTCGACGCGTGTCTCGCGGCTGCGTTCGTCTCGTGGGTCGCGGAGAGCCCGCTGACGGGCCCAGGCGGTGGCGGCTTCCTCCTTGTGCACGCCGCCCGGGACGGCCGCTCGCGCCTGCTGGACTTTTTCGTCACCGTCCCCGGCGCCGGGCTGAAGCGCCGAGACGTCGGGCAGATGGAGGCGATCGACGTCGACTTCGACGGTTCTTTCACGCAAGTCTTCCGCATCGGCGCCGCGTCGGTCGCCGTTCCCGGCGTCGTCGCCGGGCTGGAGGCCGCGCATCGGAGATTCGGAACGATTCCCTGGGCAAAGCTGTTCGAGCCGGCGATCCAGCTCGCGCGCGAGGGCGTCGAGGTGACCGAGCAACAGGCGTACCTGCACGCGATCCTCGACCTCATCCTGCGGCACACGGACGGTGGCCGTGCGATCTACGGGCCGACGGGGGAGTACCTCGCCGCCGGCGACCGTCTCTTCATGCACGACCTCGCAGGGACGATGGAGCGCCTCGCCGAAGGCGGCGCCCGTGAGTTCTATGCCGGAGCGCTCGCCCACGAAGTGAGCGGCCACGTGCGCGCCGGCGGCGGAGCGCTGACCCGGGAGGACCTCCGTGGGTACCGCCCTGTCTGGCGGCGACCCGTCAGCGCAGAGTTCCGCGGCCACCGGTTCGTCTCGAACCCGCCGCCGTCATCCGGCGGCGTGTTACTCGCCTACGCCCTCCGTCTGCTCGACACCGCGGGCCTCGGTGGGAGAGCAGGGAGTGCGGGGGCGATCCAGCGCCTCGTCGAGGTTATGCGCGAGGAGGCCCTCGTACAAGAGCGTGGCTTCGCGCGGGAGCTCGTCCGCGGCCGGCTGCTGGAACGACTCACCGACGAACACCGGATCAAGGAAGTCGCGGCACGGCTGACAGCTGGTCTCGCGCGCGCCCCACGTCAGCCGGCCGAGCCCTCGCGCACCACGCACATCTCCGTCGTCGACGCGGCGGGCAACGCAGCGTCGATGACCGCGTCGACCGGCGCGGGCTCGGGGGTGATCGTCCCAGGCACCGGCGTGCAGCTGAACAACATGCTCGGCGAGTACGACGTCAACTTCGCGGGCCCGCGCCGCGTGGCGGGCGGGCGTCTGACGAGCATGATGGCGCCCTCGGTCGTGCTCCTGGACGGCCGGCCGAGGCTCGTGGTGGGCAGCGCGGGCTCGCACCGGCTGCGCGGGGCGATTCTTCAGATCGTCGTCAACGCCGTCGGCCACGACATGCCCGTGAAAGACGCGATCGAGGCGCCGCGCGTGCACCTAGAAGAAGGGAACGTTCACTGCGAGGGAGGCACCGATCGCGGCGTGCTCGACGAGCTCCAGGCCCGCGGCTACGACGTCGTGCGCTGGCGACGCCGGAACCTGTACTTCGGCGGGGCCTCCGCCGTGGAGTTCCGGCCGGATGGAAGCCTGGCCGCAGCTGGAGACCCGCGTCGCGGCGGACGCGGAGTCGTCGTCGGTGCCTGAGGCCCCGGTCATCCGACCGGCTCATCCGCGAGACGCGGCCGCCCTCGTCGCCCTCGCCGAGGAGGTCGCGGCTGAGCCGGAAGGCTGGCTGATCTCGGACGGCGGCTGGCGGACGGCGGCGGATGAGCGGCGCTACCTGCGCGCTCTCCGTCGCTATCACGATGCGGCCGTATTCGTCGCCGAAACGGATGGAGGCATCGTCGGACGCTTGTCACTCGGCCGCGATCCCCATCCGGCCAGCCGCCATGTCGCCGATCTCGGCCTGATGGTCGCGGCCACCCACCGGCGACGCGGGATCGGCCGCGCCCTACTCAACCAGGCCGTGACGTGGGCGCGCGGCGCCGGCGTGCGGAAGCTGGAGCTACACGTGTTTCCGCACAACGAGGCGGCGATCGCGCTTTACGAGGCGTTCGGCTTCCGACACGAGGGCTACCGAAGGGCGCACTACCGGCGTGGTCGCGGCTACGTCGACGCGATCCTGATGGCCTACGACGTTCGTTGAGTTAGGCTCACCCGCCGTGTCGAGCCGGCTTGCCGAGATCGCCGAGAGCTTCTTCAAGCCTGCAGTCCGGGACATCGTTCCTTACGAGCCGGGCAAGCCCGTGGAAGAGGTGCAGCGGGAGCTCGGGCTGGAGCGGGTGGTCAAGCTCGCGTCCAACGAGGGCCCGTTCGGCCCGTTTCCGGAGGCCCTCGACGCGCTCGCGGAAACCGCGACAGACCTGAACCGCTATCCGGACGGCGGCGGCTACGGGCTTCGCATGGCGCTCGCCGAGCGCCACGACGTGCGCTTGGAGGAGATCGCGCTCGGCGCGGGTGCTGACGGAGTCGTCGACTGCCTCGCGCAGGTCTCGCTCGACCCCGGCGACAACGTTGTCTGCGGCTGGCCGAGCTTCCCGAGCTACGTGATCACCGCGCGCAAGCTGGGCGCCGAGGCGAAGACGATGCCGCTCCGCGAGGGGCGTTACGACCTCGACGCGATGCTCGAGGCGGTTACGGAGCGGACGAAGCTCGTCTACATCTGCCACCCGAACAACCCGACGGGCACGATGAACACGCGGGCGGAGCTTGACGATTACTTCGGGCGCGTTCCCGACCACGTCGTCACCGTGCTCGACCAGGCCTACTTCGAGTACGTCGAGGAGCCGGACTATCCCGACGGGATCGAGGAGTACCTAAAGCGTGGCCGGCGCGTCCTCGTGCTCCGCACCTTCTCGAAGATCTTCGGGCTCGCGGGCCTCCGCGTCGGCTACGCGGCTGCTCCCGCCGAGGTGGTGACGGCGATCGGCAAGGTCCGCCGCGCGTTCGACGTCACCTCTCCCGCGCAGATCGCCTCCGTCGCCAGCCTCACCGCGCCGGGAGCCGAAACCGAGATCGAGCGCCGCCGCCGCGTCAACGCCGAGGGGCGGCCGCTGATCGAAGAGGCGCTGCGCGAGCACGGGTTCGATCCGGTCGGGCCGACCGTCGCGAACTTCGTCTTCGCCCAGGTCGGAGAGGATTCGAGGCCGCTCTTCGAGCGGCTCCTGCACGAAGGAGTGATCGTTCGACCGACCGCAGGCTTCGGAGCGCCCGGCGGGATTCGGGTGACCGTAGGAACGCCGGACGAGAACGCGTACTTCCGCGAGGCCTTCGGCCGCGTTCTGGCCAGCGCCCCGACGTAACTCCCTCCGTGCGCCGGCTCGCGCTTCTGACACACCCTCCGGCCTTCGGCCTGCTCGCACTTGCTACGCTCGCCTCGGGTCTCGGCACCTGGGTCGCGTTCGTCGCCCTGACAGTCGACGTCTTCGACCGCACCGACTCGGCGACGTGGGTCGCCGCGCTCTTCGTCGCGGACTTCTTGCCGGCGATCGTGATCGGCTTCGCCGCGGGCTCATTCATCGACCGGATGCCTCGCCGCCGGCTCATGATCGGCTGCGATCTCGTTCGCTTCGCCGTCTTCGCGGCCCTGCCGCTGGCCGGGAGTGCCGCGGTGATCATCGCGCTCGCCACGGTCGCGGGCTTCGCCACGGGCTTCTTCCGCCCCGCGGTCTATGCCGGCCTCCCCAATCTCGTCAGCAACGACGATCTCGCCAACGCCAACTCGATTCTGCAGACGATCGAGAACCTCGCCTGGGCGGCCGGACCAATCATCGGCGGTTTGCTCGTCGCGGCAGCCGGCCCGGATGTGGCGTACCTGATCAACGCCGCGACCTTCCTCGTGTCTGCGGCGCTCCTGGCCGGCATTCCGGCGGGCCTGCTGCAGGCTGCTGCGGCGGCCGGCCGGGGCTACTGGCGCGACCTCGTAGACGGTTTCGCGCTGATCCGGCGCTCCCGGGCCCTCCGGACGATCCTCGTCGCCTGGAGCGTCGTCATGCTTGCGACGGCCGGGGCGAACGTCTCGGAAGTCGTCCTCGCCAAGGAGGCGCTCGACGCCGGCGATTTCGGCTACGGGCTTCTCGTCGGAGCAACGGGCGTCGGCCTTGCCGTGGGAAGCCTGCTTGCGGGCTCGCTGCTCGAGCAGCGAGCGCTGGCATCGGTCTACGCAAGCTCGATCGGGCTTCTCGCTCTCGGGATGGTCGCCGCCGCCGTGTCGCCCGGTGTGTGGATTGCCGCAGCGTTCGTTGCGGTCGTGGGCGTCGGGAACGGCGCAGCCGTCGTATGCAATGCGCTCCTCGTCCAGCGCGGTGTGCCGGACGAGCTGCGCGGGCGCGCCTTCACTGTGCTGATGAGCCTGAACTACGCAGTGCTCGGGCTCGGGATGATCGCGGCCGGCCCGATCACCGACGCTCTTGGAGCGCGCGCCGTCTGGGCGATCGGCGGCGGGCTCGCCGCCGTCGCGGCGGTGATCGGTCTCACGATGGCGCGCGCCGCCGCGGCCCGGCGCGAGCCAGCGCTCCAAACCCCCGCCTAGAGTTCGTCCCATGGCACGCCGCCGCGAGTGGACGCTCGAGACGCTGGTCGACGGTGTCCGCGAGGGCGACCGGCGAGCGTTGGCGCGTGCGATCACGCTCGTGGAGAACTCCGACCCGCTCGCGTACGAGCTCGTCCGCGAGCTGTATCCGGAAACGGGGCGCGCCTACGCGGTCGGGATCACCGGTCCGCCGGGGGTCGGCAAGTCGAGCCTCATCAGCGCGCTCGTCCGTCACACCCGGGCTCAGGATCAGACCGTCGGCGTGGTCTCGGTCGACCCCTCCAGTCCGTTCACCCAGGGAGCCCTGCTCGGCGACCGGATCCGTCTCTCCGACCATTTCCTCGATCCGGGCGTCTTCATCCGCTCGATGGGGACGCGCGGGCATCTCGGCGGGCTCGCGGAGGCCGCGCTACAGGCACTGCTCGTGCTGGATGCCGCGGGCCGCGATCTTCTCTTCCTCGAGACGGTCGGGACCGGCCAGGGCGAGGTCGAGGTGATCGGCGTCGCCGACACGGTCGTGCTCGTGCTCATGCCCGGCTCCGGCGATTCTGTCCAGGCGTTGAAGGCGGGGATCATGGAGATCCCGGACGTGATCGTCGTGAACAAGAAGGACCATCCGGCCGCGAAGACGATGGTCAACGAGGTGCGCTCGATCCTCTCCCTCGACCCCGACCGCGCGCGGCGGCCGCCGATCGTGCTTACGGAGGCGATCGCTGGTGAAGGCGTCGCGGAGCTCTGGGACAAGATCAGCGACCACCGCTCGTTCCTCGAGTCCAACGGGCTGCTCGACGAGCGCCGGCGCACGAACCTGGCCGGCGAGGTGTTCGCGATCGCGTCGTCGCGGGCAAAGACACATCTGGAACAGGCAGTGGCGAACGACCCCGAGCTTCGGCGCCTGTTGGATGAGGTGCAGCGCCGCGAGCTCGATCCGCTGACGGCTGTGAGAGAGATACTTCAGAGGGTTTTCAGAGTCAATTCCGGTGCCAGACTTCAGTCTGGCTCCGGAGAACTTGAAAATGGCGACGCAGACAGCCCCTAGCCTCGCTGACATCCTCGAAGCCCGCGAGCGGCTGACCGGGGTCGCGCGGGAGACGCCGGTCTACGGCTCAGAGACCCTTTCGCGCATCACCGGCCGCGAGGTCTCGCTGAAGGCGGAGAACCTCCAGCGCACCGGCGCGTTCAAGGTCCGCGGCGCCTTCAACCGGATCTCCGCGCTCACACCGCAGGAACGGGCGGCCGGGGTTGTCGCAGCGAGTGCCGGCAACCACGGGCAGGCGGTTGCCTGGGCCGCGCGGGCGGCCGGCAGTTCCGCGCGGATCTACGTTCCGCAGGATGCGCCCATGGCGAAGGTGGAGGCCTGTCGCTCGTACGGGTCGGAGCTGATCATGGAAGGTGCCGGCTTCGAAGAGGCGCTCACGGCCGCCATGGCCTACGTCGAAGAGACGGGCGCGACGTTCATCCATCCCTTCGAGGATCCAGCTGTGATCGCCGGACAGGGAACGATCGGACTGGAGCTCGCCGAGCAGGTGCCTGCGGCCGAGACCCTCGTGATTCCCATCGGCGGCGGCGGGCTTGCCTCCGGAATCGCGCTCGCGCTGCGGTCGAACCGCCCGGATCTCCGGATCGTCGGTGTCCAGGCGGGCCTCAACGGCTTCACGATCGCCGACGGCGTCTTGGTGAAGCGCCCCGGGGAGCTGACCATGTCGATTCTGGACGACGTCCTCGACGACATGGTCGATGTGGACGACGAGTCGATCAGCGAGGCGATCGTCCTGCTGCTCGAGCGGACGAAGCTCGTCGTGGAGGGCGCCGGCGCGGTCGGCGTGGCCGCTCTCCTCGCGGACAAAGTCGGAGGCTCGGGACCGGTTGCGATCGTCCTCTCCGGCGGCAACATCGACCCGACGCTCCTGATCTCGGTCATGCGCCACGGGCTCACACTCGGGGGGCGCTACCTCGTCATCCGCACGCAGATCCCGGACCGCCCCGGCGAGCTCGTCCGGCTGCTCTCGCTGATCGCAGAGGCGCGCGGCAACGTCGTCTCGGTGGAGCACCACCGCGAGGGGATGGACCTTCCGGTCGCCGAGACCGAGGTCGAGCTCACGCTGATCACACGCGATCAGGAGCACTGCGCCGTGCTGCTCGACGAGATGCACAGCTGGGGCTACAGCGTCGAGCGGCTGAAGTAGGAAGAACGACCCGGCCCGGCCGTCTTGTGTACGAGAGAGGCCGGGGGCGGTGTGCGGCGCCGTCTACCGGCCTTTCGGCTCGTAGACTCGGGAGCTATGAGCTTGCCAAGACGTCGCGAGCGCAAAGTTGTGAGCATCGTCTTCGCCGACCTCGTCGGCTTCACATCGCGCGCCGAGGCGCTCGACCCGGAGGACGTCGAGGCGATGCTGAGGCCCTTCCACGACGGGCTCCGTACCGAGCTCGAGCGGCGCGGCGGCACCGTGGAGAAGTTGATCGGAGACGCGGTCATGGCGGTGTTCGGCGCCCCGGTGGCGCATGAGGACGACCCCGAACGGGCCGTCCGCGCAGCGCTCGCGATTCGGGACTGGATCCAGGAGGAGGGCGAGCTCGAGGTCCGGGTTGCGGTCAACACGGGCGAGGTGCTCGTCTCCCTGGAGCCGCAACCGGGCGCCGAGCAGGGCCTTGTTGCGGGCGACGTCGTCAACACCGCGTCGCGCCTCCAGACCGCGGCTCCGGTCAACGGCGTCCTCGTCGGCGAGACGACCTACAACGCCACGTCTCGCGTGATCGAGTACCGGGAGCTTGCGCCCGTGGAAGCCAAGGGCAAGGCGGCGCCGGTCCCCGTCTGGGAGGCGGTCCAGGCGCGCTCCCGCTACGGCGCGGACGTCAGCTTCGAGCCGCGCACCGCGCTGATCGGGCGCGAGCGGGAGCTCGACCTGCTGGTCAACGCGCTTGCACGAGTGCGCGACGAGAACGCACCGCAGCTCCTGACGCTCGTTGGAGTGCCCGGGATCGGGAAGAGCCGGCTCGTTCACGAGCTCTTCGCGTCGATCGAGGCCGAGCCTGACCTCATCTACTGGCGTCAGGGCCGGTGTCTTCCCTACGGCGAAGGCGCGTTCTGGGCCCTCGGCGAGATCCTCAAGGCTCACGCCGGAATCCTCGAGGGCGAGTCCGAGGACCAGGCGAGCGCCAAACTGCAGGTCGTCGTCGACGAAGCGCTGCCCGACTCCGAGGAAGCGCAATGGGTGAGAAGTCAACTCCGGCCGCTGCTGGGTCTCGGCGATCCTGGGGAGCTCGGAGCGGATCGCCGCACGGAGAGCTTCGCCGCCTGGCGGCGGTTCTTCGAGGGGCTCGCCGAGCTCGACCCGCTCGTGCTCGTCTTCGAAGACCTGCACTGGGCCGACGAAGGCCTGCTCGACTTCGTCGACCACCTCGTCGACTGGGCGGGCGCCGTCCCGCTCCTTGTCGTCGCCACCGCCAGGCCCGAGCTGCTCGCACGCCGCCCGGGGTGGGGCGGAGGGAAACCGAATGCCACCACGATCTCGCTCTCACCGCTTTCTGAAGACGAGACGGCGAAGCTCCTCCATGAGCTCCTCGACCGCGCGGTTCTTCCGGCCGAGGTTCAGACCCGATTGCTCGAGCATGCCGGCGGCAATCCGCTCTACGCTGAGGAGTTCGCCAGGATCGCGGCCGAGGGCGCGGGCGGTGATCTGCCTCTCCCCGAGTCCGTCCACGGGCTGATCGCCGCCCGTCTCGATGCGCTCGCGGAGGAAGAGAAGACGCTGCTCCAGGATGCCGCGGTTGTCGGCAAGGTGTTCTGGCCCGGAGCGCTGGCGGCGATTGGCGGCAGGGCGACCCGTGAGCTCGAGGAGCCGCTGCACCGCCTCGAACGGCGGGAGTTCATCCGGCGCGAGCGACGCTCGTCGATCGAGGGAGACACCCAGTACTCCTTTGCGCACACGCTCGTGCGTGACGTGGCCTACGGGCAGATCCCGAGAATCGACCGGGCGGAGAAGCACCAGCGCGCCGCCGAGTGGATCGAGTCGTTCGGGCGCCCCGAGGACTACGCGGAGCTGCGCGCTCATCACTACCTGAGCGCACTCGAAATCGCTCGTGCTCGGGGTGGCGTCACGGAAGAGCTCGTCCGCGCGACGCGACTGGCTCTGCGGGACGCCGGTGACCGCACCGCCTCGCTCAATGCCTTCACCCCAGCGGCGCGCGCGTACGACGGCGCGCGCGAACTGTGGCCCGAGGACGATCGGGACCGGCCGCGGCTTCTCCTCGCCGCGGCAGCGGCTCGGTTCGGCGACGACGTCTGGGATGTGGACGAGCTGACGCTCGCTCGAGACGCCCTGCTAACCGTCGACGACGTCGAGGGAGCCGCCGAAGCGGAGTTGATGCGAGCGGACGGCTTCTGGAACCTCGGGCGAGGCGACGACGTCCTCCTGAGCATGGAGCGAGCTCGCCAGCTGGCCGAGGAGCTCCCGCTTTCCGAGTCGAAGGCCCGTGTTTACGCGGGTCTTTTCAGGCTGCACTGGCTCGGGAACCGTGATGAGGAGCTTGCCGAGCAGTTCGAGCGACAAGCGCTCGCGATGGCTGACGAGCTGGATCTCACGGAAGTTCGTGCTCGGATTTTGAGCGCGAGCGGTTCGTGGCGGACGGTGAAGGGCGATCCTTGGGGGTTCGATGCTCTGGAGGAGAGCGTTGCGCTCTTCGAGCAACTGAACTCGCCGGAGGTCCAGCGCCCGTTGAACAACGTCGCCGATGGCTATTACAACCTGGGCGACCTTGCGAAAGGGGCCGAGGCGACGAGGCGCATGGAGCAGGCGTGGAAGCGCTTCGGCGGTGTCGACTTTCTCCGCTGGCACGACAGCCAGGAGGTCAGGCTGTTGTATACCGACGGGCAGTGGGACGAGGTGCTGGAAATGGCCGATCGCTGGATTGCCGACGCGCAGGCGCGACAAGGCCATTACCTCGAGTCGCAGTGGCGGTGTTTTCGCGCACGAGTTCTGCTCGGCCGGGGCGACACGGCCGGCGGGGTCGAAGAGAGCGCCACTTGCCTCGAGCTCGCGCGTGTGGCGGCTGATCCGCAGGTCCTCATCCCTGCGTTCGCCTTCCACAAGCGCACGCTCTGGTCCACGGGCGAGCCGGGCGTGGACTCGCTTACGCTGGAGCTCGTCGAGCTCTGCAGCCGTGTACGCCTGAACATTTCGCACGACTGGTTCTGGGACCTCGCCGTCGCCTTGTCGGCGCTCGGTCGGAGTGATGACCTCGACGCCGTGGCTGAAAGCGTGCCGACGCCGACTCCGTGGCGCGAGGCCGGACTGGCGCTAGGGAGCGGTGACCCGCTCGCAGCCATCGCCATCTTCCACGATATGGGTGCCAGGGCGTACGAGGCCGACGCGGCGCTCGTTGCGGCAAAGGAGGGCGTCGACGCCGACCTCTCGCCCGCGGTCGAGTTCTTCCGAGAGGCCGGAGCCTCGGCCTATCTGGACGAGGCGGAGCCTCTGACCGCTAAGAGCCGCAGCGCCTGAAGCTGACGGTTTCGCCGCCCCAGTCCGGGACGCCGCCGTGGAGCACAGGCCTCGCGTCCACGCCGGATGCGGTCAGCACGCTCGCGGCCACTCCGGCCCGGGGGCCGCTCGAGCAGATGGTCACGACCGGCTTTCCGCCCTGGAGATCGTCGGCCCACTCCCGCACGAGCCGGTAGGGGATGTTGCGGCTGCCTGGGATATAGCCCTCGTCTCGCTCGTGCGGCTCGCGGACGTCGAGCACCTCAACGGCGCCATCTTCGAGGAGGCGCCGGAGCTCGTCGAGCTCGACGGGAGCCGTACGCTCTTCGCCGGGCGGGCCGACCAGATAGCCGGCGAGATCGAAGATCCCGACCGCTCGGAGGCCCGTGGCCGCGCGCTGAGCCTCCCCGCCGTCGGCAGCATGGATGACGACCCGCTTCTCGGGCGGCAGTACGAACGCTGCCTTCGTCGCGAAATTTCCGCCGTCGACTGGCACGCTGAGCGCGCCGCGTGCGTGCCCGGCGGCGAACTGGTCTGCGGAACGCACGTCGAGAACCGCGCCTGAGCCGCCGCCGTTCAGCTGCTGGAGGGGCTCTGGCGCACCGACGAACGGCCCGCGGTTCAGCTCGACGATCCGCTCCATGTTCGGAGGCCGGACGCCCGTCTTGATCGCCTCGGCGACGAACTCGTCCTCGTCCGTCATTCGCAGCTTCTGGTTGAAGCGGCGCTCGAAGCCGATCGTCGATGAGGCCTTCGAGCTCATGCCGGTCCCGCAGAGGGAGCCGGAGACATGGCCGGGGTAGATCTCCACGCCGTCCTCGAGCTCCATGAGCCGCTGGAGGCTGTGATAGAGGCCGTGCGCCCCCTCGGCCGCCTCGGAGGCGAGATCGGGCCGCGCCGCGTCGCCGACGAAGAGAGAGTCCCCGGTCAGCGTTAGCCAAGGCTCGTCGCCGCGTTGGCGGTCGATAACCTCGAAGCAGCAGTGCTCGGGCCTGTGGCCTGGCGTGTGCAGCACGCGAAGACAGACGGGGCCGAGCTCGATCATCGTGCCGTCTTCCAGGGAGTCGAATGGAAACCGCGGCTCGGCGGCCGGGTGGACGGACACCGGCACGCCGTGCTCGAGCGCCAGCCGGCCGTGGCCGGAGACGTGGTCGGCATGGGTGTGCGTCTCGAGCACGCGGAGGATCCGGACGCCGTCCCGCTCCGCCTGCTCGAGATACGCCTCGACGGCGTAGGCCGGGTCGACGGCGACCGCTTCTCCCGATTCCTCGTCGCCTACCAGGTAGGACGCACAACCCAGGTCGTCGTCGACGAACTGGCGGAAAAGCATGTCCCGATCACCCTAACACCGAGACCTGACCGCTTCTAAGGGGCGCGGCCTAGAGGCCGAGGTGCTTCGCGATCACCATGCGTTCCGGAATGCACGCCGAAGCCAGACTGAAGTCTGGCACCGGATTGCTTTGACGAACGAAGTCCAGCGTCAGAGCCCCAGGTGTTTCGCGATCACCATCCTCTGGACTTCGTTCGTGCCCTCGCCGATCTCCAGGATCTTCTGGTCGCGGTAGAGCCTTGAGATCGGAAACTCGTCCATGAACCCGTAGCCGCCGTGGATCTGGAGCGCTGCGTTGGCGCCCCGGTTTGAGAGCTCGCCCGTGTAGAGCTTCGCCATCGCGGCTTCCTTCCCGAATGGCCGGCCCTGATCTTTCAGCCACGCGGCCTTGTAGACCATCGACCGGCCGGCCTCGATCTCCGTCGCCATGTCCGCGAGTGTGAACTGGACGGCCTGGAACTCCGCGATCGGCCTCCCGAACTGCCGGCGGTCCTTCGCGTACTGGAAGGCCAGGTCGTACGCGCCCTGCGCGAGGCCGACGCCCATGGCCGCAACCGAGATCCGCCCGCCGTCGAGAATCTCCAGGAACTGCTGGAAGCCCTGGCCGCGCGGCCCGAGGAGGCTTCCCTCCGGCACTCGGACGTCTCGAAAGGACAGTTCGCGGGTGTCGGAGGCCCGCCAGCCGAGCTTTTGCATCGGCGGCGCGATCTCGTACCCCTCGACGCCGTTCGGGACGATGATGTTCGAGATCTCGTCCTCGCCGGTGACCGCGGTGATCGTCACGCAGGCCGTGATGTCGGTCCCTGCGTTCGTGATGAACATCTTCGAGCCGTTGATCACCCACTCGCCGTCACGAAGCTCGGCGCGGGTGCGCGTCGCGCCGGCGTCGGAACCAGCATCCGGCTCGGTCAGGCCGAAGGCGGCGAGCTTCTCCCCCGACGCGAGCTGCGGCAGCCACTCGCGCTTCTGCTCCTCGTTTCCGAACAGGAAAATCGGCAGCGTCCCGAGCGAGTGGTGCGCGGCGACGGTGATCGCGACGGACGAGTCCACCCGAGTCAGCTCTTCGACGGCGATGGCGTACGAGAGCGTGTCGGTGCCGGCCCCGCCGTATTCCTCCGGAATCGTCATCCCCATTAGCCCGAGCTCGGCGAGCTCGCGTACCAGCTCGTAGGGGAACCGGTGCTCGCGGTCGAGCTCCTCCGCGACGGGCATGACTCGCTCGACGGCGAAGTCGCGCACCGTCCGGCGGATGAGCTCGTGCTCCTCCGAGAGGTCGTAGTTGAGTGTCACACCAGTGACCGCGCCAGCTCCGCGATCAGCCTGACGCCGTAGCCGGTCCCTCCGGCATGCGGGAAGTAGTCGGGCCGCGGCCACCTCAGGAAGCCAGGACCGGCCATATCGATGTGAGCCCAGGGCCCGTCGCCGGCGAACTCTTTGAGAAACTCGGCGGCGTAGACCGGCGAGGCCTGGCCGCGAATCGACTGATTCTTCATGTCGGCGAAGGTGGAATCGATCAGCCTGCGGTAGCGCCGGTGCATCGGCCAGCCCCACGCGTGGTCGCCGGCCCGGTTCCCGGCGGAGACGACCTGGTCGCGCCAAGCGTCGTCGTTCCCGAAGACGCCGGTGTAGAGATCGCCGAGCGCCCTGTTCATGACGCCGGTGAGAGTCGCGAAGTCGACGATGTGCGTCGCGCCCTCCGTCCGCGTGTACCAGAGGACATCCGCAAGCACGAGGCGGCCCTCGGCGTCGGTGTTGACGACCTCGATCGTCTTCCCGTTCATCGCCCGCAGGATGTCTCCGGGCCGGTACGAGCCTCCTCCGGGCATGTTCTCGGCCGCACCCAGGGCGGCGAGCACCCGGAGCGGAAGCCCGAGCTCAGCGACGGCGGCGATTCCCGCGAGCACCGCGCCGCCTCCCGCCATGTCGCCCTTCATGTCCTCCATGTAGAGCGCCGGCTTGATCGAGATCCCGCCAGTGTCGAACGTGACCGTCTTGCCGACGAGGCCGAGCACGACGTCGTCACGCGCGCCCGGCGGCTCATATCGGAGGACGATCAGGCGCGGCGGGTTTTGGCTGCCTTGCCCGACCGCGCCGAAGGCGCCCATGCCGAGCTCCGCGAGGCTATCGGGCCCCCACGACTCCGCGCTGAGGTGCTCCAGGCCGGACGCGATCTCGTCGGCGTGCTCGGCCATGCGCTCCGGCGTGAGCTCGTTCGGCGGCTCGTTGGCGAGATCACGTGCCCGATTGACCCACGCTGCGACCGTCGCGTGTTCGCGGGCCGTCTGCGCAACCGCCTCGGGGCCGACGAGCACGAGCCGCTCGACGGCAGCCCAGCGGTCACCGCTCGACTTCCACCGCCCCGGGTCGTAGCCGCCGAGCATGATGCCGTCGACGACCGCGTGCGCTTGTTCCTCCGCGGCAAGCGGCTGAGAGTCGTCCACGAGCCACGCGAGCGAGCCTCCGACGTTGTGGAGGAGGCGAGCAACCGCCGCCGCTGCGCTGCGGAACGCGTCGGCATCGATCTCGTCGCCGAGCCCTGCGACCGCGATCCGTCTGCCGTCGAGCTGGAGCAGCGTCGCCGCTCCGGCATCGGCGCGGAAGGCCTCGCCGCGCAGCAGCTCTGACACCGGACCTTGCAGGTCGCCGAGAACGGCGGGCGCGTCGTTCCCCGTGGCAACGCCGACGACATCCGCGCCGGCCGTGTTCGGATCCGACGCGGCTGCGACCTGCATGGCCGGGCGATGCTATCCGAGGAGATTGTGTGTCGGCTTAGAAAACCTTTTTCCGTTGCTTAACGAATTGCTGATGCAGCCGATACACACTGAAGGCATGACGACCGTCCCCCTGCAGCGCGATGCCTTCACGAGCGTGGAAGAGCTCGTCGGCCACATCGCCGAACTCGTCCTCCAGCGCCAGTCCATGCGGGCCGGCGGCGCGGAGACCGCCCTGCTCGAGGCCAACCGGCTGGCACTCGTCCGCGCACATCAGGATCTCTCCTACGCGCTGATCGACCGCCACCATCGGCCGAAGGCCGAACTCGCGGCCTAGCTCCTAGCGATTTAGAGCCCGGCCGATAAGGCCTGGATAGGGTGCGAGCGTGGCGCGGCAGATCGACAGCCGGGCGATCACGGCGCTCTCGGCCGGCCACTTCGCGACGGATTTCTCGAACGGGATGCTGCCGGCGCTGCTCCCCTTCCTCGTCACGCGCTTCGACCTCAACTACACGCAGGTCGGCCTGCTGATGCTGGTCTCGGCGCTCGCCTCCTCGATCATCCAGCCCGTCTTCGGCCTGTGGTCGGATCGGCGGGGCGCGGTCTGGCTCCTGCCGGTCGGCGTCCTCCTGGCCGGGACAGGGATGGGCGTCGCCGCCGCAGCGCCGAGCTACAGGCTCTGTCTCGTGTTCGTGACCGTTTCCGGGCTCGGCACGGCCGCCTACCACCCCGAGGGCTCCAAGTTCGCCGCGTTCGTGAGCGGGTCCCGCCGGGCGAGCGGCATGTCGCTCTTCTCGATCGGCGGAAATCTGGGCGTTGCGCTCGGGGCGCTCTCCGCGGCGCCCGTGCTCCTGACGTTCGGGCGCGAGGGCGGGCTCCTGCTGGCGCTTCCGGCCGTGGTCGTGGCGGGCATGCTGGTCGCCGCACTGGGCTATCTCCATGGCTTCGCGCCCGAGGAGATGCGGACCTGGGCGGCTTCCGGCGAGGACCGTCCGGGCGCTCTCGCCCTCCTGCTCGTCGTGATCGCGCTCCGCAGCGCGGGCTGGTTCGGCCTCCTGACCTTCGTCCCGCTCTGGGCCGTCTCCCTGGGGCACTCCGAGAAATACGGCAACGGCCTCCTCTCGCTGATGCTCTTCGCCGGCGGCATCGGGACGCTCGCGGCGGGACCGCTCGCCGACCGGATCGGACGCCGGCCCGTGCTGCTCGCGACCGTCGTTGCGACAGCCCCGCTGGTCGTCATCTTCGTCGCCGTGGGCGGAGCCCTTGGAGCTGCGGCGCTCGCTCTGGTCGGCGTCTGCGTCGTCAGCACGTTCGGATTGACCGGCGTAATGAGCCAGGAGTACCTCCCGAGCCATATCGGGCTCGCCTCCGGAATCTCGATCGGCTTCTCGATTGGGCTCGGCGGGATCGCGGCGCTGGCGCTCGGAGCCGTGGCGGACGCCGTCGACCTGGAGGCAGCCATGTACGCGTGCGCCCTCGTTCCCGCGTTTGCGATCGTTCCGGCAGTGCTCCTGCCCTCGCCGCGCGGGTCGCGCCGCTTGGCTCCCGAGCCTGTGGTGTAGTCTCGCCGCGCTTTGACGACCAAGAGAGGAGAGCATGACCGCGCGTGAGTTCTTCGAGAGCCTCGAGGGCCGGATCGACCCCTCCAAGACGGCCGGTATGACCAATTCGTACGTGTTCGAGATCGACGGGGCCGGGACCTGGAAGGTCGACGTCCAGGACGGGAGCGTTTCGGTCACTGAAGGCGGCGGCGACGCCGACGCCACGATCTCGGCGTCCGAAGAGACCTTCGAGAAGATCGCCTCGGGCGATATGAATGCCACGACCGCGTACATGACCGGGAAGCTCAAGATCAAGGGCGACATGGGCGCGGCGATGAAGCTCCAGAAGCTCTTCTGAGCTCTTGGATAGCTACGAGCTGCTGAGGCGGGCGATCGTTCTCCTGAAGGTCGCGAAACCCCGCGTGTGACCCTGCATCCCCTCGAGCGCTGGCGCGAGTACGGCGGGAAGCCGGACTACGCCGGGCGGCTCAGCTTCGGCGGCGCCCCGTACACGCAGACCCAGCGAAGCTCGAAGACGCCGACGTCGCCATCGTCGGCGCGCCGACGGACGACCTCGTCTCCGACCGGCCCGGGATGCACCTCGGGCCACGGGCGATCCGCGCCGCAAGGGGCACTTCCGGACCCGGAGTTCGCCTGGCAGCGCGAGCGCAGGATCAAGAGCTTCTTCATGCACGACGTCCGCACGCTGGGGAAACGCCGCGGCTAGGGCTGCGCCGCTTCCAGGTCGACGAGTGGTGCGCCGCCTCCGACCCTGTCGCCTTCGGCGACGTGCACGGTCTTGACGACGGCGTCGTAGGGGGAGACGACCGGTGTCTCCATCTTCATCGCTTCGAGCACGAGCAGCGGTTGCCGGTGTTCCACTCGGTCGCCTTCCTTCGCGAGGACCTGGATCACCGTCCCGGGCATCGGCGCGGTCAGAGCGCTTCTCTCCGCTCCGTCACCGGCCTGCTCAGCATGCGCGGTCGCATCCACGTCAGGCTTGGGCTGGGGGAGAGGTGAGGGCAGGTTCAGCCGCCAGGCGCCGTCCCACGGGCCCTCCGGGAGCCGAAGCGGCGTCTCCGTAAGCGGCGGATAGTCGGTCAGGAACGCCGTAGTCGTTCGCCCTTTAAGCACGCCGGGATGCGAGACGAGCCAGCGAAGGAACGGCAGGTTTGTCGTCACGCCCGTGACCTCGGTCTCGGCGAGCGCGTCGCGCAGGCGCGCCAGCGTCTCCTCCCGCGTCGGCCCGTGGGCGATCAGCTTCGCGATCATCGGGTCGTAGGCGACGCCGATCTCGTCGCCCTCCGCAACGCCGGCGTCGACGCGGATGCCGCGCGGGAGGCGCAGGCGCTCGAGCCGCCCGGTCTGGGGCAGGAACGACCGCGGATCTTCGGCGTAGAGCCGCACCTCCACCGCGTGGCCACTTAGTAACAAGTTGTTACTTGTGTCCAGCGGCCCGCCGCTTGCGATCCGAAGCTGCTCGGCGACGAGGTCGACGCCGGTGACGAGCTCCGTGACCGGGTGCTCGACCTGGATGCGCCCGTTCAGTTCCAGGAAGTAGAAGTCGCGCCCCACTAGCAGGAATTCGGTTGTCCCGGCGCTTCGGTAGCCGACCTCCTCCGCGAAGCGGACGGCGGCTGCGCTCATCGCCGTCCGCAGAGCGGGATCGAGAGCGGGGGAGGGCGACTCCTCGAGCACCTTCTGATGGCGCCGCTGGATCGAGCACTCCCGTTCTCCGAGAGCGACGACGTTACCGCGCCCGTCGGCGAGCACCTGGATCTCCACGTGTCGCGGCCGCTCCACGTACCGCTCGAAGAAGACGCGGTCGTCGCCGAACGCGGCTTTCGCTTCGCGTTGCCCGGCCTCTACGGCCTCATCGAGCTCGGACGCTTCGCGCACGACCCTCATGCCACGGCCGCCGCCACCCGCGGCCGCTTTCACGATCAGCGGGTAGCCGATCTCCCCGGGGCCGCCCGTCGGGACGACCGCGACGCCGGCTTCCTCGGCGATCCGCTTCGCCTCGAGCTTGTCGCCGCCCAGCCGAAGAGCGTCCGGCGTTGGCCCCACGAAGACGAGGCCGGCAGCTTCCACGGCGGCGGCGAAGCTCTGATTCTCAGCGAGGAAGCCATACCCGGGGTGAATCGCGTCTGCTCCGGTCTCCTTCGCCGCGCGGATGTGCTCCTCGGAATGGAGGTAAGAGCCGATCTCGACGGTCTCATCGGCCGAGCGGGCATGGAGCGCCCCGCGGTCGTCCGGCGCGGCTACGGCCACAGTTGCGATTCCAAGCTCGCGGCATGTGCGAAACACGCGCAGCGCGATCTCGCCGCGATTCGCTACGAGGAGCTTCTCGATCGCCACAGCACGGCAAACGTAAGCAGGCAGGAGACTGCGAGGAGCAGGTACGGCACGGCGTCGGACGTCACCTGCGCCAGTGCGCCCCCTCCTGACGCCCCGAGCGCCTGGCCTGGCGCCCACGCGAGATTGATCAGCGCGAATGCATAGGCGTACTCGAGCCCCCGCTGCTCTGCTTCGTCGGTCAGCAGTGACATTGCGGGCGTCCAGAAGCTGCCGAACGAGATGCCGCCCAGCACGACGAGCCCAGCGAGCACCGCGGCCTGATTCGGCCACGGCAAGAGCGCGGCGACGACGGTCGCGGCGAGTACGGAAATCCGCATCGGCGGGAGGCGGCCGACGCGATCGGAGACCCGCCCGACGACCGGATTCGCGGTGGCCTCGAGCGCAGCCGTCACGAGCCACAGCGATCCGATCGCGACGGCGGTCCAGCCGAGGTCTTCGAAACGCAGCGGTGCGAGCACGCCCAGGGTCCCGAAGAACAGTGCCGGAAGTGCCACGAACCAGACTCCGACGACGATCCGGCGGTTGCGGAGCGCCTCGAGGAGTACCGTCAGCGGCTGCGGCGTGCTCGGTGACGGCCCGCGCATCGTGAGCGCCCACAATGCGAGACCAACCGCCAACAGGCCGGCGGCTCCGAACGCGGGCGCTGCGCCGACGACCGAGGCTGCGCCGCCGAGGACGGGGCCGAAGAGGGCGCCGACGATCGCGGTTGCCATCGCCGTGCCGATCGTCTGGCCCCGACGGGCGGCGGGGGTCTCGCTCACGAGCCAGGCGAGGCCGGCGGTCCACGCCAGCGCGCTTCCGAACCCCTGGACGAACCGGGATACGTCCAGGACCCAGATCGAGTCGCCCGTGGCGAAGACGAAGGTCGTCACTGCGATGACGAGGAGGCCGGTCACCGTTGTGGGCCGGGCGCCGAACCTCGCCGTCGCAACCCCGCTGGGGAGGCCGCCGATCAGAGCGCCAGCGGGGTAGGCCGCGGCGAGCACGCCGGCACCCGCCTTCGAGAGGTTGAACTCGTCGGCGTAGTCCGGCAGCAGCGGCGTCAGCGCGACGAAGAACATCGTGTCGACGAAAACCGTGCCGCCGACGAGCAGCAGGAGCTTTCGCACAGGTCAGTCGATCCAGGAGACCTGCCGGCGTTCGAGGAAGGCCCTCAGGCCTTCTTGCCCTTCTTCGCCGCTGCGCAGGCGCGCGGCGATCCGGGCAGTCTCTTCGCCGCCGGAGCCTTCACGGACGAGGCGCTTGGCTTCCCGCGCCGCCTCCGGCCCGGAGGTCAGGAGCTCGCCGACCACGCGTTCGACGGCGCCGTCCAGGTCGGCCGTGACCTCGCTCACCAGTCCGATCCGGAGCGCGGTTTGCGCGTCGAAGCGCTCACCGGTCAGGAAGTAGCGCCGCGCGGCCGCGCCGATCCTCGGCAGCACGAACGGTGAGATCACCGCCGGGATGATCCCGAGCTTGACCTCCGAGAAGCCGAACACTGCGTCCTCGCCCGCGATCGCCATGTCCACGCACGCCGTGAGCCCCGAGCCGCCGCCCAGCGCATAGCCGTGGATGCGACCGACGACCGGCGCAGGGCAGCTGTCAATCGCCTCGAGCATCCGGTACAGCCGGAGCGCATCCTCGACGTTCTCGTCGTACGACAGGTCGATCGAGGAGCGCTGCCACTCGACGTCGGCGCCGGCGGAGAAACTTGGCCCGTCCCCCGCGAGCACAACAGCACGTGCGTCGCCGACGCCCGAGAACCCTTCGTGCAGCTCCCGGATCAGTTCGGCATCGAAGGCATTTCGCCGCTCCGGCTTCGCCAGCGTGACGCGAAGCACCGGTCCATCCCGCTCGATCCTCAGTCCCGGCATGGCCGAGAACCTTAGAGTCGGACGATGCTCCAGGGAACAGTGGCCGCGGCGATCACACCGCTCAGGGACGGCGGCAGCGCGCTGGACGAGGAGGCATTCGCGCCCTACGTCGACTTCCTGGTACACGGAGGCCTGGACGGGATGCTCGCGCTGGGCACGACCGGCGAGGGCATCCTGCTCTCGATCGAAGAGCGAAAGCGAGCCGCGGAGACGTTCATCCGCGCCGCCGACGGCCGCTTCGACGTCGCCGTCCACTGCGGCGCCCAGACGACGGCGGACACCGTGCAGCTGACGCGCCACGCCCGCGACGTCGGAGCCGATGCCGTCGCCGTCATCGGCCCGCCGTACTACGCACTCGACGAGGAGGCGATCTACCGCCATTTCGCGGCGGCGGCCGACGCCGCAACGCCGACGCCCTTCTACCTGTACGAGTTCAGGGCGCGCACGGGATATTCGATCCCGCCCTCCGTCATCAAGCGCCTCGGAGATCGCGTCGCCGGCCTGAAGGTCTCGAACCGGCCGTTCGAGGAAGTCGAGCCGTACATGATCCAAGGGCTGGACGTCTTCATCGGCGCCGAGGCACTCGTCGATCAGGGTCTCGAGCGTGGCGCCACAGGGAGCGTCTCCGGGCTCGCGGCGGCATTCCCCGAAGGAGGAGCCGAGAAGCGCGCGGCGCTCGAGCGCTTTCCGTTCCAAGCTGCCCTCAAGGCTGTGCTCGGCTGGCGCGGCGTTCCGGTTCGGGAGGACGTCCGCGCACCGCTTCGGACGCTCACTCCGGACGAGCGCGCGGACCTGAAGCAATGGCTCGAATCGTTGTAGCCGGCGCAGGGGCAATCGGCGCCTCGATCGCCTACCACCTGGTTCTGAGCGACACGGGCGACGAGGTGATCCTGTGCGATCGAGCGGAGGTCGCCTGCGGAGCGACGGGGAAGGCGATGGGCGGCGTGCGGCAGCAGTTCACGACCGAGCCGGAGGTGCGCCTGGCGCAGGCGAGCGCTCGATTCTTCGCCGGGCTGGGCGCGCCGTTGTTCGAACAGGTCGGATACGTCTTCCTTGCGACCACAGACGAGGGAGTGGCGGAGCTCGAGCAGCGACGGCGTCGGCAGCTGGCCTTGGGTGTTCCCGTCGAGGAGTTCGAGCCTTCGGTCGTCAGTGGCCTTCGAACTGACGACGTCTCCGGCGCGCTGATCTGCCGCGAGGACGGCGTCGCCGATCCGACAGCCTTCACGCGCCACCTCGTGGGAGAGGCGACGACGCGCGGCGCCCAACTCGTCGAAGGAACCGATGCCCGCGATCTCGATCGAGACGTACTCGTCGTCGCCTGCGGGGCGGCGTCTCCGGAACTCGTCGACGTCCCGATCCGGCCGCTCGTGCGCCAGCTGGTGGACACCGGACCAATCCCAAAGGTTCCCGGGGATCTCCCGATGATGATCGAGGCCGAGACCAGCTTCCACTTCCGTCGGGTGGGGGAGGGCCTACGCCTGGCGATGGTCGAGCCGAACCCGAGATGGGGGAGTGAAGAGGTCGTCGACGAGGCTCTGGTTCTCGACTGGCTCGAGCGGCTCGCGCACCGCTATCCGCCCGCAGCCGGGATCGGAGTCGCGCGCGCGTGGGCGGGGCTCTACGACATGACGCCCGATGCGCACCCGATCATCGGCTGGGTCGACGACGGCGTTTATGCCGCTTGTGGTTTCTCGGGCCACGGGTTCATGCAGTCGCCGGCAGTCGGCGCCGCCGTCGCCCAAGAGCTCACATCCGGAAGCTCCTCCTTCGACCTCTCCCCGTATCGTCTGGAGCGCTTCGCCGACGGCGTTGTCTTCCCCGAGACGCTCGTCCTCTAGGGGCTGGACGCGGCTAGGACGACCCCGTCTCGAAGGCGAGGCCGTGGCGCGAGAGCTCCTCGATCTCGAAGCGGCCCTCGATCGTCGCCTCGACGTCGAACTCCTCGCCGATGTCGGGGTCCTTGCCGATGAGCTCGCGAGCCTTGCTGGGAACGGACTGCCTCGCCGCCGCCTCCGACTCCCAGAAATACACCGCGCCCCAGCGCTCGGTCGCCTCGTCCGAAATCCAGGCCTTGAACCGAAGCCCCTCGACCTCCTCGAACGTATCCACCGATTCGTCTCGGAGATAGCGGCGCAGCTCCTCGATCGTCGTCTTCGAGTCGGCGAGGTTCCAGATCACGAGCCGCACGATCACCCCTTTGTCCCTCCCGGCTTGTCGCCCGACTCGCGCCTGTTGAGCCGTTCGAGAAAGGCATTCCGCAGCGCCTCACCCGTGATCTTCAACTGTCGTACCGGTGTCCGCCGCTCGGGCTTCAGCACCCTCACGTCCCCCGAGTGTTGCCCGTAAGAGCGCCCGTAGGCTTCCGCCTCTCCGATTGCGTGAAGCCTCGAGTCCTTCTTCCGCCGGAAGAGAGGCACCTTGAGAGAGTAAAGGGCTAGGCGGGCTGGGGCAGCTTCGCCAAGACCTGCTTGATGCGGCGCAGGACGTCGGCCTCTTCGTGACCGAAGTCGTCGAGGAAGGCGTGAAGCGCACTACGCACGAGCCGCAACTCGTCCTCTGTCAGTTCGATCATGTGCATGGACGGAGCCTAACCCCAGTCGGGTGGCTCGTATCCACCTTCGAGCGGCGCTCCGAAGGTGACGAGCTCGAGGCCCTCGTCGCCCGCAATCGGCACCCTCGTCGAATGGGGATCGACCCGCACGAAGCGTCCAGGTACGAGCTCGAGCTGGTCACCGTCGATCCGCATCGTCCCGCTGCCTCGCACCACGAAGTAGACCTCTTCCTGGTTCGAGTCGGTGTGGTCGTGTTCCCGTCCGACTACGCCCGGCGGCAGCGTGAAGTAGTTGAAGCCGAACGCACGCGCCCCGGTCGCGCGACGCGTCTTCCGCACCATGCCGCCCGGGCCTTCGCCCTCGAGCGAGTCGACGTCGACGTACGTGTAGCCCACGTGAACCTCCTCTGATCCGATTTCTCGCCGGGATACTGCTCCCTCTATTCTCTGGGTCGATGGCCCGTCGAGCCATTGCCGCGTGCCTGCTTGTCGTTCTCGCCGGATGCGGGAGCTCAGGCTCCGGCGAGTCTGCGAAGAGCAACGCTGTCGAGCAGTTCGGGTTCATCCGCGACGTGGACACCCGGGCGAACCCGCCGACGCTCGTCTTCGACGAGGCCGAATGGCTGACCGGCGAGGCGGCCCAGAAAGCAGCGCGCGCCGACGGCGTCATCTCCGACGGCCAGCCGGTCCCGAACGACTACTACATGCGCAACAAGACGAGGAACGAGCGTGTCCTGAAGATCGCTTCCGATGCGGAGATCACCGCCACGCGCTGCCAGCTGTGCCGAGACGGCCAGCCCGGCAAGCTCCAGGACTTCCTCGACTCGTTCAGAGGCCGTGGAGGGAGAACGTACTCCGACCCCTACCGCGGCTCGGCGTCGCAGTACTGGCTCACAATCGAGAACGGACGAGTCACCCGTATCGACGAGCAGTACCGCCCTTAGTCCTCGCTGAAAGTCTGACGACTTTCAGCGAATGTATCGAGCCGGGCGGCGCTGCGCGCCGCGCGGCCCAGACGCTGGCGGCGCTTCCTTCGAGCCGTAACGGCGGAACGGGCAAAGCCCGTTCCGCGAACTGCCCCTACATCCGGAAGATGCCGAACTGGCTTTCCGGGATCGGAGCGTTCAGCGCGGCCGAGATGCCGAGGGCCAGCACGCGGCGCGTGTCGAGCGGATCGATGATCCCGTCGTCCCACAGCCGCGCCGTCGAGTGGTACGGGTTGCCCTCGGCCTCGTACTTCGCACGGATTTCGTCCGGATCGGCGTCACCGACCATCGTGAGCACCGTCGCAGCCTGCTCGCCGCCCATCACGGAGATCCGGGCGTTCGGCCACATCCAGAGCTGGCGCGGCCCATAGGCCCGTCCACACATCGCGTAGTTCCCGGCGCCGAACGACCCGCCGGTGATGACCGTGAACTTGGGGACGTCCGCACAGGCGGTCGCCATGACGAGCTTCGCACCGTCCCGCGCAATCCCGCCGGCCTCGTACTCGGTTCCGACCATGAACCCCGTGATGTTCTGCAGGTAGACGAGCGGTACTCGGCGCTTCGCCGCGAGCTCGATGAAGTGGGCGCCCTTCTGGGAGGATTCCGCGAAGAGGACGCCGTTGTTGGCGAGGATCCCAACGGGGTAGCCCTCGATGCGCGCGAAGCCGCAGACGAGCGTCTCGCCGTACAGCTCCTTGAACTCGTGGAAGCGGCTGCCGTCGACGATTCGCGCGATCACCTCACGCGGATCGACCTGCTGGCGGAAGTCCTCAGGGATTAGCCCGTAGAGCTCTGACGGATCGGCGACGGGCTCCTCCGGCGGCGCGACTTCCCACGGCGCTTCCTTGCGCCGATGGAGGTTGCGCACGACCGATCTCACGATCGCTAGGGCGTGCTCGTCGCTCGTTGCGTAATGGTCGGCGACGCCCGAGCGGCGGGTGTGGACATCGGCGCCGCCGAGTTCCTCAGCGGTCACCTCCTGCCCTGTCGCCGCCTTTACAAGCGGCGGGCCGCCGATGAAGATCGTCCCGGTCCCGCGGACGATGATCGTCTCGTCGCTCATCGCCGGGACATAGGCGCCGCCGGCCGTGCAGGAGCCCATCACGGCGGCGATCTGGGGGATCCCCTTCGCGGACATGCGCGCCTGGTTGAAGAAGATGCGCCCGAAGTGCTCCCGGTCTGGGAAGACCTCGTCCTGGAGGGGAAGAAAGGCGCCGCCGGAATCGACGAGGTAGGCGCACGGCAACCGGTTCTGCTCCGCGATCTCCTGGGCGCGCAGGTGCTTCTTGACCGTGATCGGGAAGTACGTGCCGCCCTTGACCGTCGCATCGTTCGAGACGAGCACGCACTCCTGTCCTTCGATGACACCGATCCCGGTGACGATCCCCGCGGAGGGGGCCTGTCCCTCGTACATGTCCCACGCGGCCAGGGCGCTGAGCTCGAGGAAGGCGCTGCCCGGATCGACGAGCCGGTCGATGCGCTCGCGCGCCGTCATCTTGCCGCGTGACCGGTGGCGCTCGACCGCGCTCTCGCCGCCGCCCTGGGAGACCTGTGCGGTCCGCGCTCGAAGCTCGGCGACCAGCTCCTCCATTCGCTCGCGGCGGGCGACGAAGACCTCCGAGTCGCGCTCGACCTGGGACGTCAGTTGGGCCACGGGATGAGCCTAGCCAGGCGATCGGACCAGAAAGTCCTGACTTGCCGGGACCGGCCCGGTCGCTGAAGCTGGGAAGAGATGTTCGTGCGACTGTTCGACGCCGGCCTGGCGGAGGAGTTTCTCGGCTTTCTCCGGCGTGCCGACTGCGTCGCCAATCTCGGCGAAGTGGAGGGCCACGCCGGGGGAATCTCCGTCGGAGTCGAGGTCCCCGACGCCTACGACGAGCGACAAGCCCGGATGGAGGTGGAGGTGTACCTCAGCGTGTGGGAAGCCCTGCACCCGGGTTCCGGCGCCAAGCTTCTGGACGGATAACGATGGCGAGCTCGGTTTCGTATTCGCAACGGATGGAGAGAAGGTTTGCGAATGCAGATACGAAGGTTCCTGCTTCTCGGCTTCGTGACTGCGGCGCTGTGCGCGGCGCCGGCCGCCTCGGCGCAGCCGAGCCTCCCTAACAGCATTGCCGGTATCGGCGACTCGATCACCCGGGCGTACGACGTGTGTTGTTGGTACGGAGAGCACCCCGCTCAGTCATGGAGCACTGGCGGCGGAGCGTTCGACGGCATCCAGAGCCAGTACGAGCGCATCCGAGCGCAGAACCCGACCATCTCGGGACACAACTTCAACGATGCCCGCACCGGAGGGAAGATGCGCGACGCGCAGGGGCAGGCTCAGACCGCGGTTGCGCAGCAGGCTGCCTTCGTCACGATCTTGATGGGCGCGAACGACGCGTGCACCAGCTCGCCTTCGACGATGACGAGTGTGAGCGACTTCCAGGCGCAGTTCGCCGCCACGATGAGCACGCTCGCCGCAGGACTACCGGCCGGCTCACACGTCTACGTCAGCAGCATCCCGAACATCTATCTGCTCTGGCAGCGCTTCCACGACAACGTCACCGCCCAGATCGTCTGGTCGCTGGCGCAGATCTGCCAGTCGATGCTCTCACCGGCCAACACCGAGGCGGATCGACAGCTCGTGCTCTCGCGCGAGCGCGCCTTCAACCAGGTACTGGCCGGCGTCTGTGGCCAGTACGCCTTCTGCCGCTTCGACGACTACGCCGCGTTCAACTTCCAGTTCACCACCGGCCAGGTGAGCAAGCTCGACTACTTCCACCCGAGTCTGTCCGGTCAGTCGGCCCTCGCGTCCCTGAGCTGGCAGCATTCGTGGTGGGGAACGCCGTAAGCGCTCTTTCGTAACCGTCCTCGCAGGGGCACACGGAGCGATGGTCGCCGAGGCACCCGCGGCCGGCACGTCATACTCACAGCAGTGAGCGACGAGAATCTGACTCCGAACGAGATCCGCAACGTGTCGTTCGCGCGCGAGGTCCGCGGCTACAACCGCTCGGCCGTGGATGCCTACGTCAGGCGAGTCAATCGTGTGATCGCCGAGCTCGAGATCAGCAGCTCTCCGCGCGCGGCCGTTAGGCACGCACTGGAACAGGTGGGTGAGCAGACGAGCACGATCCTCCAGCGGGCGCGTGAGACCGCCGAAGAGATCACCGCAAGCGCACGCCAAGAGGCGGAGGAGAACACCGCCAGGGCGAAGGCTGAGGCGGCCGAGATCGTCCTCAACGCGAGTACCGAGTCGGACCGCGTCCTGACCGAGGCGACGGCCGACGGGGAGCGCGCGAAGACTGAGGCCGAGGAGCTGCTAGCGAAGGCGAATGCCGAGGCCGAGGGCATCCGTACGGGTGCGTCGGCGGAGGCTGACGAGATCATCAGCAGTGCGAAGGCTGAGCGGGAGAGAACTCTGGCCCGGACGCGCGATGAGGTCGCGGCTCTCCAGGAAGAGGCGGAGGCGCGATTACGCGATCTTCATGCAGACATTGCGACCACCTGGAAGGAGCGCCGCGAGTTGTTGGACGACGTCCGAGGGATCGCGGCTCGGCTCGAGGAGGAGGCGCGCCATGCGGCTGCGCGAGTTCCCCCAGGAGCGGCCGCCGAGGAGCCCGAGGAAAAGCCGGCTGAGCCCCAGGCCACTGCGGAGATGGAGCTGAGCGACGTCGCGCCGACCGAGGTTCCGCGGGGATTGGACCGCACGCCTCCGACCTAGACGGTCGTTTCTCAGGCGTTCGCGCAGACGAGCGCGTGGAGATGCCCGATCGGCTCGCCCTCCGTTCCAAGGGCGTGCCAGCTGGCGCCGCGATCGGCGCTCTCCCAAATCTGACCGTCGGCTAGACCGGCGAAAAGTCGGCCGTCGCCGGCGACGAGGGCATACGGCATGGCGGGCAGCGGCTCAGGCAGTCCGCCGGCGAGCTCCTCCCACTCCTGGTCCGGACGGCGACGGTAGATGCGTGCCTGTGGGTTACGGCCGCCGTGCGCGGCGAACGGACCCGTGCTCGCCGAGACGTACCAGAGGTCCGGATCCTCCGGATCGACGGCCACCGACCAGGTGTAGTGCCGGTCGCGCCCCTCGTCCGCCGGCTGCCAGGTCTCGCCCGCATCCTCGCTGAACGCAGCGCCGCCGCCGGCGGCTTCGTACGCCCGGTCGCGTACCGCCGGATGCCAGGCGAGTGAGTGCACGTCGCGCTGCGCGCCGGGGCGGTGGTCCTCCCAGGTGGCGCCCCCGTCGGTCGAGCGCATCAGTCCGCCGAGCTCGATCCCTACGAGGAGCAGATCCGCCTCGTGCGGGCTCGGTGCGATCCAGCGGACGTGCGACGTCCACGGCCGCGGCGGAAAGCTCCAAGTCGGCCGCGACGGCAACTCGAGCAGCGCTTCCAGCTCGCGCCAGGTCTCACCGCGATCGTCGCTGCGGAACAGCCGACTCGGCTCCGTGCCCGCGTAGAGGGAACCGTCCGCGGCGCTGACCGCAAGCGAGAAGACCCCGGGTTCGGGCAGCGCGGATTCGATCCAGTTCCGCCCGCCGTTGTGTGTCCGCCGCACTCCCTGCTCCCGCAATCCGGCATAGACGGTGTCGGGGTCCTGCGGATCGACCGCAAGGCATTGCGCTCCGCTGCCGTCCAGGAAGCGCTCCACCGTCCAGCCGCCGTTCGCCTCGTCGAGCCGAACGATCCCGTCGCCAGTCGCGGCATAGAGGCGTGCCATTGACTACAGCGTAGGTCGGGGGCCGAGCGCTGCGCTTAGAGACCAAAAAATTCAGGCTGCGGCCCTTTCTTGTTTACGCAAAGTAGTGGACCGACTCGAATCGGCCTAGTCACGCAGCGGCGGCTCTTGTACGTTCGGTGCCGGATGCAGGGCGCGCGTATTGCGGCGGCGGCAGCGCTCACACTTGCCGGGGCTGGAGCCGCGGTGGGTGCGCAGGCACCCGACTCAGAGACGCGACACTGCCGGTCCGGCGCAACATCCGCTCGAATCGGCGGCGCGCACGTCTGCCTGAAGCCGGGAGCGCGCTGCAAAAGCCGTCACGACGGTGCCTACCACCGCTATCGCTTCCACTGCCACTCCGGCCGCCTCACCCGGTTCCGGCCGCCAAAAGGGCCGCCTAAACCCCCGACACTTCCCGAGCCGCCGGCACCGACGGGTCGACTCGTCGACGTCGGGGGGTACCGGCTCCTTCTCGAGTGCGTCGGCAGGGCTCCGCCGACGGTGGTGTTCGAGTCAGGTGCTACCGCGTCGCGCTTCGGCGCACGGAAGGCCCAGTACGCGCTTCGTTCCAATACTCGCGTCTGCACCTACGACCGCCCGGGGACTCTCGGGAGCGCGAGCGACGCGCGGCCGGCCAGCGTCCCCCCTACGTCGGAAACGTTCGCGCGCGAGCTACACACAGTCTTGACCAACGCGAACGTGCCTGGGCCCTACGTGCTGGTTGGCTCATCGTTCGGCGGGTTGCTGATATCGACGTTTACCGCCCGGTACCCAGACGATGTCGCCGGCCTCGTGTACCTGGACGCGCTCGCGCCTGGCTCAGCTGAGGGCTATCTGCAGTTGGGACCTCTCCCCGAGCCCTGGGATGGGCTCGCCGATCTCGATCGACTGCGGGCGTTGAGCTTCGGCTCCCGTCCGGTTGTGGTGCTCGCGACGCAGAACCCGGGGCAAAGCGCCGACATCGGTGGCCGCGGGACGAACGTCATCGTCGCGGAAGCTCCACAGTACGGGCATGTGGTCGTCCTCATAGCGCCAGGCCTGGCTTACGTGGCGATCCGGGTTGCGGTCAAAGCTGTGGGAGCCGGCGGGCCATTGCCTCGCTGCGCGGAGACGCCCCTCGCGCCTCTCGTCCATACCTGCACGCCCTGAGGTAAGGCCGGCGGAAGGGGCGGATGCCCCTCCCGCCTGCCCTTAGCTGATCAGCGCCAGCCGGTGATGTCGAGGATCGTTCCGAAGCCGCTCGAGTTGTGCTGGATGCTGACGAAGAAGTGCTTGCCGGTCGAGTCGAAGAGCCCGCCGGTCCACTCGGCATCCAAGTCGTTCAGCGTGCCGACCCGGACACAGCCGTCGGAGAGCGTGTCGTCGTCCTTGCCGTCGTCCAGACAGCTCCAGAGATCGTTGTTCCGGTCGCCGCCCTGAGCGCCGATGGTGCCGCCGTCCTCGTGGATGATCCAGTTCCCCCGGCCGGCCTGGTAGGCGATGTTGTCTGGCATGTTGATCTCCTGCGAGCCCTGAACGAGCAGAGTCACTTCGGGCGTTGTGCTGCCGCCGGCGGAAGCCGCGACGGTGCCGTCGGTGAAGCAGACCACCTCGCCGAAGTAGCGCGAGGAGTCACGCCCGGTGTTGTTCCCGCAGAAGCGGACGTTGCCGGCAGCGAGGGCCTTGGTGTCGATGTCGATGTCTTCAGGGCGGTAATACCCCGTGGCCTTGACCGCAACGGCCAGCGGCCGCAGCGCAACACCGTTGCCGGCGATCGGCTGCCACGAGCCGCGCCCGTACTGGAAGCCCTGGCCGTTGTTGCCGCTCGTCCCGACTCGCAGCGCGTAGATCGAGCCGCTCGCGTACGGGGACTGGTCGAGCGACGTGATCGGGGCTCCCCCGGCCCAGTGGGTGGTCGGGACGAACTTGTAGTACGCGCCGCCCGGCGCCCCGCTGATGGCCGCGAGCTCGTTGCCGTAGTAGGTGACACCGTTGGGCAGGATCGCAAGCCCTTCGAACGAATTGAGGCCGAGCGCAGGTACTCGCCGGATCTTCGGGCTCGAGCTGACACCGGTCGTTCGGTTGATAGTCGCGCCCTCGACACTCAGCGGGTCGATGAGCTCGTACATTGCGCCGGTATCACCGGCCTCTTCGCCGAAGAGGATGGTCCCCCAGGGCGTTATGCGAATCGGGTCACCGGAGTCCGTGCCGGAGACGATCGTGGTGGCGACGCCGCTCTTGAGGTCGATCTTCTGAAGCGAAGGCTCGCTCGGGCCTTCCTCGTTGATCGTGATGATGTGCGTCGGGTGTGACTGGGGCCAGAGCACCATCTGGTCGAGGTTCGGAGCCGCGTTGCCGGCGGACACAACGTCGACCTTGAGGCCCTTCGCCACCGTGACGAGCGCCGCCGGGTCGGCGAGCGCCTCGGCTTCGGTCAGGTCGACAGTCGACGAGGCCTGGATGGGCTTCTTGACACCGAAGAGCTGATTGGCGTGATGGGCCAGCTCTCCCTGGGTGTGCTGCCCGAAGTCCCAGAAGGTGGCCGTAGCGACGCCGGCGATGCCGAGGATGAGCGCGGCGCCTGCGGCAACCAACCATGTGGTTCTGCGCATGCGTGATCCCTCCCGAGTAGACGACGTCGCGCATCGTCGTGGTGTCCGCTCGTGCCATGGGCACCGATTCCGTGAAGGCCGTGTGCACAGGTGGTGAACTTCGTGCAGGTCGAAAAGACGGCGTCTTCACGTCCGACTAGCATCGCTGACCATGGCCAAGCCGAACATCTACGACCCTGAGTGGGAGGTCGAGCGCGACCGCCCTCCGCTGATCGGGCGGACCGCTCGCCTGGGCGCGAAGGCGGGTGCCAGCAGCTCGGTGCGAGCTTGTACGAGATCGATCCGGGCGGTGTCGGTTCGCCCTTTCATCTGCATCACGGGAACGAGGAGTTGATCGTCGTTATCAGCGGACGCCCGACGCTCCGGACCGTTGACGGCACACGAGAACTTCGCCCGGGCGAGATCGCCGCCTGTCCACCAGGTCGCGCCGGGACACATCAGCTGCAGAACCATGAAGACGTGCCGGTCCGGGTGCTCGTGATCAGCACGATGGTCTACCCCGACATCGCGGAGATGCCCGACAGCGACAAGGTCCTCGTCCTGAGCGCTCGGCCCGGCGTCGACGGAAGATTGTTCGCAGCGTTTCCACGGCAGGCCGCGGTTGACCGGCTCGCCGGTGAGCTCGAAGAGTCTCCGTAGCCGCTGGAGCACAGAGCGTGGTGCGCGTAACCAGTCGCCCTTTCGGGTATCGCGGGGGTGTGGCACGCGCGCTCGGCACATTGCTCGTAGTGCTCGCTGTGGTTCCGGTCGCGAGCGGCTCCGGGCCTTTCGCCGCGCGTCCGCTCAAGGTCCGCCCAGCCGTTCCGGCGGACGATTACTCGAAACCCGGTGCGACGGAATGGTGGCAGGTGCTCGCCTTCGACCCCGGTTCCCGCACCGTCGTGCGCGCAGTGTTCATGTCCCGGCCGTTGACCAACTTCCGCATCACGGTCCTGCGGCGCAACGAAGCGGCGAGTGTGCTGGCCGGGGACGGGATGGCGATCGTCCGACAGTCCAGCCCGGGCGTGGCCATGGTCGGGACCTCACCTCCGCCCGGAGCGGAGCCGCCACGGGCAAGCCTCCGCTACAAAGGCGGCAGCTACGTCGTCGAGGCACGGTCAGGCGCCGGCGCCGCCCACCTTGAGATCTTCCCGAAACGCGCAGGCCCCACCGTCGGGCCCTGGCAACTCGGTCCGCATAAGACGAGCTGGAATCCACCCGCGTTCGTCCCAGGCCGGCGCACCTGGAGCGCGCCTGTCGCCACCGGGAGTGCTAGCGGCTGGATCGAAGTCGACGGACGTCGCCTCAGCTTCCGCAGGTGGCGCGCTTACCAAGACCACACATGGGGGCAATTCAGTCTCGCCGAATCGAACTGGGTGCATAGCGACTTTGCGGTCGTCAGCCCGCGCGCAGGCGAAGCTTGGATCCTCAACGGTCTCGAAGCCAGCGACGGCGCCTACCGGACGCAGCCGAACGACCGTCTCTGGCAAGGCGTCCTTGTCCACGCCCGAGGCAAGAGCCTCGTCACATGCTCTGCTCGCGTCCACCGCAGCCGCTGGACCAGGAACATTTCGAGCGGCTGGTTCTACTTACTTCCCGACGTCGTACAAGCAGGCTGCGCCCGCGCAGGCTCATTCGCGTTTCGCCCCGCAGGAGGCTTCCGAGGGGTCGATGGCTTCGGCATCGCACAGGAAGTCGGTGGCAGCAAGCCGACGCGCGGCGGAACGGGCTGGATTGCGCATGCCACCCCGCCTGTGCCGAACAGCTGAACCTGCGGCGGGTAGTTTCGATCGCGAATCGACAC
>JBKPGE010000183.1:0-30828 GCA_046729215.1 Actinomycetota bacterium
TGCCGCTCGCCCTCGAGCGTCGTCGTCGTCGGCGAGTAGTGCAGCAGGACGATGCGAATTGGGCAGTCGGCCACCGCTCGCAGCCCGCGATCGATCGCCTCGACCTCGGCGCTCGTCTCCGCATAGACCCGACGGAGGAGCGGCTCGCCGAAGTCGGGCAGCTGGGCGTCCGGAAAGCCGCCGATGAAACCCTTCGTGCCGACGATGCCCACGCTGGTCCCTCCCACTTCGACGGTCTCGGAATCTCGCTCGAGCAAGCGCACACCGCCGCCGCGAAGGATCGCGACGATCTCGTCACGCCGGTCGGCATGCCAGTCGTGGTTCCCGAGCACCGCAAACACCGGAATGCCGATTCCGTTCGTGATGTCGGCGAGCACCGCCGCCTGCTCGGGCTCGCCGTACGTGGTCAGATCGCCTGCGAGCAGGATCAGCTCGGCCTGCTGCTCCGCCTCGACGAAGGCCGCCTCGAGCCTCGCGCGCTCCTCCTCCGAAGTGTGGATGTCACCAGCGGCCGCGACCCGGATCCGCATCTGCCCTTGATTGCCCAAAGCCGCGGAAGGGTAACGAGACCCCGATGGCGGACGAGCAGCCGTTCCAGGAGATCAGGGAGAGCCTCAAGCGCGCCGCGGGTGCGCTGCGGGACGCGGAGGTTCCGTTCCTACTCGGCGGCGGCATGGCCATCTGGGCGCGCGGCGGCCCTGCGACGAGCCACGATCTCGACTTCATGGTCCAGCCGAAAGACGCCGAACGCGCGCTCGAGACGCTCGACGCGGCAGGCATGCGCACGGAGAAACCGCCCGAAGGCTGGCTCTACAAGGCCTGGGACGGCGACGTCCTCGTCGACGTCATCTTCGCGCCGATCGGCGAGCACGTCGACGACGCGATGTTCGCTCGCGCGGAAGAGCTCGAGGTCAACGCGGTGCCAATGCTCGTCATGTCCGTTGAGGACGTGATGGTCTTGAAGCTCAAGGCCCTGGACGAACACGACCTGGACTACGAACGCCCGCTCGAGTTCGCACGCTCCTTGCGCGAGCGCATCGACTGGCAGAACGTCCGTGAACGGACGAACGCGTCACCGTTCGCGAGCGCGTTCTTCGCGCTCGTCGAGGAGCTCGGGATCGTTTCCGGCTAGCGGTTAGCGGAAGATGTTCAGCAGCGCGGCGAAGACGTTCGTCGTCGGCGGCACGACACTCGGCTGCCGCTGAACCTGCAGCGCCTGGCAGGAGTTCAGCGGATCCGCGATCGCTGTCTGCGCTGGGAACTGATCCGGCCCGTGCGCGTTGACCGCCGCGTGCCGATCGATCGCCTCCCAGGTGCCCTGGAACGCGTCCGCGGTGGCGGCCGTCGAGCAGGCGCTGACCAAGACCGCACCCGTGGCAACCGACTGAGTGGTGCGCAGCTGTGCCCGCAGGGTCTTGACCTGGCGCTGAAGCGCCTTCATCTGAGCCTTCAGAGTCCGGACGTCGCGGGCGAGGCGTTGCTGCGACGGTGTTGCCGCCGAGGCCGGCGCGGCCACGGCGATCGCGGCAACGAGCAGGGCGATTGTGGACACAAGTGCGGTCTTCACGAAGAACCTCCCGTTCGAGAAAGGACAAGGGACGTGGTCCAACCGTCCGTGGAGTAGTACGCCGGAGTCTATGTCGCTGGATGCAGAAAATCGCCCATTCTGTAGCGTTTCGGGCCAGGTGGAAGCCACCGCCATCGTTCCCGACCCACGACGCTGGCACGCCCTCGCGCTCGTGTGCGTGGCGTTCTTCATGGTCGTCCTCGACGTGGCGATCGTGAACGTCGCGCTGCCCTCGATCCAGACAGACCTCGACATCTCCCGGGGCACGCTGCAATGGATCGTCACTGCGTACTCGCTTGCCTTTGGCGGGTTCCTCCTGCTCGGTGGCCGAGCGGCGGACATCTTCGGCCGCCGGCGCGTCTTCATGATCGGCATGGTCATCTTCACGACCGGCTCGCTCGCCTGTGCACTCTCGAACAGCGGGACGGCGCTGATCCTGTTCCGCGCCTACCAGGGTCTCGGTGCGGCGATCGTCTCCCCCGCCACGCTCGCGATCATCAGCGCCGCGTTCAGACACGGCGGGGCCGAGCGGAACAAGGCATTCGGTATCTGGGGCGGTGTGGCGGGAAGCGGCGCCGCGGCCGGCGTCCTCCTCGGCGGGATCCTGGTCGAGTACCTCGGCTGGCAGTGGATCTTCCTCGTCAACGTCCCGGTCGGGGTTGCGATCTTCGCCCTCGCTCCCTCGCTCATCTCGGAGGGCCGCGTCGAGGGTGTCGACCGCCGCACCGATCCGTTGGCAGCGATTCTTGTGACGAGCGGGCTTGTCTCCTTCGTTTACGCCATGTCGAAGGCGCCCGATAACGGGTGGACCTCGTGGCAGACGTTCTTCTTCACCGGCCTCGCGGTCGTGCTCATCGCCGCGTTCTTCTGGCGTGAGCTCCGAACCGACTCGCCGCTCGTGCCGCTCTGGATCTTCCGCCTTCGGCCGGTGACCGTCGCCAACACCGTCGGTGCGCTCCTGGGCGGCGCGATCTTCGGCGGCTTCTTCCTGCTCACGCTCTACATGCAGCAGGTGCTCGGGTACTCACCGCTCCAGGCAGGCGTCGCGTTCCTGGCGACCGCTGGCACGACGATTCCCGCTGCGGCGATCTCACAGGCGCTTGTCACGAGGGTCGGCGTGAAGCCCGTGATGACGACAGGCCTCTTCCTTATGGCCTTCTCCTACATCTGGTTCACGCAGCTGCCCACCGAAGGCCACTTCTGGACGAACCTCTTTGTGCCGTTTCTCGCGAGCGGGTTCGGGCTGGCCTTCATCTTCATTCCGATCTCGCTCTCCGCGCTGTCGGTCGTCGAGGACCGGATCGCGGGCGTCTCGTCTGGGCTGCTGAACACCTCGCAGCAGATCGGCGGCGCGCTCGGCGTCGCGATCATGTCGACGATCGCGACGACTCATACGACGACGCTGCTCAAGGAAGGGAAGTCTCAGCCGGACGCGTTGTCGGGCGGCTTCACCTTGCCATTCTGGGTCGCGGCCGGCTTCATGGTCCTCGGGGCGGTGATCACGATCGTCGTGCTGCGGAACCGCGACGTGCCGGTCTCGGAAGCCGCCGCCGAGCCGGTTTAGACCAACCGGCGTTCGAGGTACGCGGCGAGCCGCGTCAGGGGAAACGAGATCAGGAAGAAGATCACCATCACGGCGCCGTAGATCTGGAGTGCGTGCGGATCGCCGCCCTCGATCGAGAGCGTCGCCGGATCCACTGTCGGAAACGAGAGCCGCTCGGTCGAGCGCTCGGCGGTCTCGAGCAGCTCCGGGACGCCGAGGATCTGCGCCAGCGTGCTGTTCTGGATCACGTTGACACTGAGGCCAACCAGCGGCGGCAGCAGTCGCCGCAGGGCCTGAGGAAGGATCACGAAGACGTGGGTCCCGATCCATCGGAACCCCAGCGCGGCCGCAGCCTCGTGCTGCTCGCGAGGGATCGACTGCACGGCCCCGCGGGTCGCCTCGGCGATCTGCGCGCTGCCCCACAGCGAAAGCCCGAGGATCGCGGCCTTGATCTCGCTCAGCCGGAGAGCCTCGATGTTGAGCTCGTCGGCGAGCGTCGGCAGTCCGAAGAAGAGGATGAAGATGGTGACGATGATCGGGAGGCCGCGCCAGACTTCGATGTAGAGCCGGATCGTGGCCTGCAACGGGAGGAACCGGATCGTCAGCAACGTGCCCAGCAGGACGCCGAACACGACGGCGAGGACGACCGAGGCGCCGGCGATGATCAGCGTGTTCTTCAGGCCCGTGTGGAGCATGTACTCGGCGACGGGTTGGGCCCACTCCGGGAGCCGGTTGATCATCTACGCAGCCTCCGGCAGTGCGAGCCGGCGTTCGAGGAGCCGAATCAGGAACGAGAGCCCCCAGACCAGCGTGAGATACGTCACCGCGAGGACGGCGAGCATCTCCCAGGTACGAAAGTCCGTCGCGAGCAAGTCGAGAGCCGTGTTCGTCAGCTCCGGAATGGCGACCGCCGTTAGCAGCGCCGTGTTCTTCATCACGGAGATGTACGTGTTGATAGACGACGGAAGCGAGATCCGGAACCCGATCGGCAGCGTTATGTTCAGGAACGTCCGAATGGGGCTGAAGCCGAGCGCGAGCCCGGCTTCGCGATAGCGCTTCGGCACGGCCTCGAAGCCGGCACGGAAGTTCTCGGTGTTGAACGCGCCGCCCCAGATCACGACCGCCAGCCAGGCGTAGGTGAACGGCTCGAACTTCAGATGCTCGGAGAGCCGCGGCAGCCCGAAGAAGAGCAGGAAGATCTGCACGAGGATCGGGGTGTTGCGGATGATCTCCACGTAGACGGCGGCGATCTGGCTGATCACCGGAATGCGGTGCGCGCGGGCGGCGCCGAGCGTGAGGCCGACGACGAACGCGCCGAAGATCCCGATCGCCGAGATCTCCAGCGTCAAGCGCAGACCGTGCAGGAGCTCATCCCTGTGCTCCCAGATGTACGACCAGTCGAAGTCGGCGAGAACGGTCATTTGGAGGGATGAGGGGCAGCCGTAGCCGCCCCTCGTCGATCAACGCCCTAGCTCGGGCAGTTCTTCTCCGGTTCCGTGCCGCGTGGATAGGCCTCCTTGGTCTTCGGACGCGGGACGTTCGCGCGGAAGAACGTCCAGAAGCTCCGAGGCGAGTTGCGCTTCAGGATCGCCCAGAACTCGTCCCTGCGCTTCATCTGCAGGAGGGCTGCGTTGACCCAGCGCTTCATTTCCGGCTCGTTCTTTCGGATCCCGATGCCGTAGGGGATGGCGAGGAACTTGTGCGCCGTCATCTTGAGGTTCCGGTCGTTGGCGGCGACGCCGAGCAGGAACGTGTCGTCGTACATGAAGGTGTCGACCCGCCCCTGCCGGAGGAACTCGAGCGCAGCCACCGGCGAGTCGGTCACGCTCAGGCTCGCCGACGAGAAGCAGTTCCGAACGTACCGGTCATAGATCGAGGCGCGCGTGGTCACGATCCGCTTCCCGTTCAGGTCGCGCAGACGCCGAATGTTCGTGTTGTTCGGGACCAGCAGCCTGCCGGTCGCGTTGAAGTACGGGTAGGAGTAGTCGATGATCTCCTCCCGCGCGGCCGTCCAGGTCAACGTCGAGATGATGATGTCGACCCGCTTCTGCTGGAGCACCGGGATCCGGCTGGGCGTCGTCACGCAGGTCAGGCTCACCCGGTTCCGCCGTCCGAACGCGAGCTCGGCGAAGCGGCGGGCGACGTCCACGTCGTACCCGGCATTTTTGTTCTGCCGGTTGATGTAGCCGAACGGCGGGAAGTCGCACTTGATGCCGATCAGCCACCGTTTGCGCTGCGATACCTCGGCGGGCAGTGGCGGAAGCTTGCTGGCCGCCCCCGCTCTCTCGTTCCTGTTCTCTCCTGTGCCGCTCCACGGCGCGGCGACGGCGAGCGCCGCTGTCACGGCTCCCACCACGGCGATCGCGCCGATGGCGATCAAGAACTTCCTCATTCAGTCCCTCCTTCGTCGATGGTCAACTCTTCCAGCGAGTCTGCGAGCTGCAGCGTCCGCCGCAGGAAGCGGCGCGTTCGCTCTTCGCGCGGATGATCCACCACGTCCTTCGGCTTCCCCTGCTCGACGATCCGGCCGTCGTCCATGAAGATCAGCTCGTCGCCCACGTCTCTCGCGAACTGCATCTCGTGAGTGACGACGAGCATCGTCATCCCAGTCCTGGCGAGGTCTCTCATGACGACGAGCACTTCACCGACGAGCTCCGGGTCGAGCGCCGACGTGATCTCGTCGAACAGCATCACGTGCGGGTCCATCATCAGCGCCCGAGCGATCGCGACGCGCTGCTGCTGGCCACCCGACAGCTGGTGCGGATACTGCCTCGCCTTCTCCTCCAGGCCAACACGAGCCAGCAGCTCGTGCGCCCGCTTCTCCGCCGCCCGTCGATGCATGTGCTTCACGCGGCGCGCCGCGAGCGTGACGTTGTCGATCGTGCGGAGGTGCGGGAACAGATTGAACTGCTGGAACACGATCCCGATGCGCTGGCGCACCGCGGAGACATCGACCCGCTTCGCGGTGATCTCCTCTCCTTCCAGGAAGATCTGACCCGAGTCGATCGGCTCGAGCAGGTTCACGCAGCGGAGCAGGGTGCTCTTGCCGCTGCCACTCGGACCGATGATGACAAGGACCTCGCCCGGGTCGACGGTCAGATCGATGCCGTTGAGGACGACGAGATCACCGAAGCTCTTGACGACTCCGTCGAGGCGCACCTTCGGAGTGCCGGCCGTCGCCGGCGACGTGTCCTCGACACTGGCTTGCGGCTGCGCCACAGTGGTCTCGTCCCCCCGTCTCGTCGGAATGCTCTGAGAGGTTAGAGCGAGAGCCGCACGCAGTTCAAGCCGCGCGGCGCCGCTCGCGCTCTGCGCAGAAGACTGCGAAACGTCCTTCTGACGTTGCGAGCCAGCCTGTCAGCTCGCGATCGAAGCGGTCGACCTCGAGGCGGACGTTGAACAGCTCGTAGCGAATCCGCTGCCCCTCGTCGCAGACGTGCTCGTCCAGCTCCTCCCGCGGAACCGATGCGCCGCAGTCCGGACACGGCTGCCACAGCAGGTCGAACATAGACAAGGCAATGCAGAGCTCGCGAATGCGACTGAGCACTTGCTCGTGCTCCACGCAAACGCAGACTACGCTCCGCGTCCGTGAAGCTTGCCCTGCTCGCACTCGCGGCCCTCTCGCTGGGAGCCGCGTCCCCGGCGCCTCGTTTCGTCGGCACGATCTCGCCGGTCACGAGAGCAGATCTTCGCTACTCCTACCATCCTGGCTGCCCCGTCGGGCCCGCTCAGCTCCGGCTCGTCCGAGTGAGCTACTGGGGCTTCGACAAGGGCGCTCATGCCGGATCGATCGTCGTGCGTTCGACCGCCGGACGCGACATCGTCTCCGTCTTCCGGAGGCTCTACGCGGCCCGCTTCCCGATCCGCCGTCTGCGGCCGATCGATGCCTACCGCGCGAGCGACGCGAGATCGATGGCGGCCGACAACACCTCCGGTTTCAACTGCCGCTATGCGATCGCGGGCGGCCCGCGCCGCTGGTCGTCGCACGCCTACGGCCTCGCCATCGACGTGAATCCCGTGGAGAATCCCTACCTCGATCGCGGCGTCGTTCGGCCGCCCGCGGGACGCAGATATCTGGACCGGTCACACCGGCGACCCGGAATGGCCTTCGAAGGCGGCGTCCTCGTACGCGCCTTCGCCGCTGTCGGCTGGTCCTGGGGCGGCAACTGGGCCTCGCCGGATTACCAACACTTCTCGGCGACCAGCGGTTAGGACGGGTTACTGCTGCTCCAGATTGCCGAGCTTGACCTCGACCGTCTTCGTGTCGCCGTTGCGCTTGAGCTCGAGCGTGACGGTCTCTCCCGGCTTGTGCTCACGCAGCTCGACGAAGATGTCCTCGACGACGACGATCTTGCGGTCGTCGAGCCGCACGATGACATCGCCGCTCTTCACGCCGGCCTTCGCGGCGGGTGAACCGGAGACCACCTGGTTGACGAGGACTCCCGTGTCGGAGCCGATGCCGTACGCCTGATTCAGCTCGGGCGTGACCTGGACCGGGCGGATCCCGAGATAAGCGAACTCGACCGTGCCCTTCGCGATCAGCTCATCGGCAGCGTGGACGGCCGTAGGTGCGGGGATCGCGAACCCGAGCGAGACCGCACCTCCCTGCGGCGGGATGTAGGCGACGTTGATCCCCACCACCTGCCCGTTTCCGCCGACAAGGGCGCCGCCGGAGTTCCCCGGCGAGATCGCGGCGTCGGTCTGGATGAGATCGACGAGCGCCGGCGTTTGGCCGCCGGCCGGAATCTCGCGATGGACGCCCGAGATGATCCCCGCCGTCACCGAGTTCTCGAAGCCGAGCGGGTTGCCGATCGCAACGGCGAGCGTGCCGACCACCGGGAGCGCGCGGGCGAAGCTCGCAGCTGGAAGCCCCTTTTTATCGACCTTGAGCACCGCGATGTCGAAGAGCTCCGTCTTCGAGCGCACCCTTGCAGCGAGCCGCTGGCCGTCTGCGAGGACGATCACCACTCGCGACGCATCACCGGCGACGTGGGCGTTGGTGATGACGAATCCATCTGACCGGTAGATGACGCCGCTGCCCTGCCCGGCGGGCGTCACGACCGAGACGACGCTCGGTTCGGTGCGCTTGACGATCACTGGAATACGGCCGAAGGCGTCTGAGCCCCCGGACGGCGCAACCACCGTCGTCGGAGTCGTCACGGTCGTCGTCGTCGACTTGGAGCTCGAGTCGTCACTGCTCTGGCAGCCCGCTGCGACCAGAACGGCGAGCAGGAGTGCGCAGCTTCGTCGCACGGGTCAACGGTACGCAGAATCAGCCCCTATGGTTCGAGCGATGGTCGAGGAAGCACGACTGGAAGCAGTGGATTCCGGCCTCGCGCCGGTCAGCGACGGCTGGTTCGTCGTCAACGCGCGGGACGCTGCGTGGCTTCGCAACGATGCCTTCGGAGCTGAGTGCGTCTTCGAAGGCGACAAGCCGGTGTTTCGCCGCCGTCCGGACCTACCTGTCCACAAGTTCGCTCAGCTGGGGTTCTCCTTGACGGTGCTGGAGCCCGGGCAGCCGAGCGGCCTCTACCACGCCGAGTCCACCCAGGAGGACTTCCTCGTCCTCGCTGGTGAATGCCTGCTGCTCGTCGAGGAGGAGGAACGCCTGCTCCGAGCCTGGGACTTCTTTCACAGCCCGCCGGGCGCCGAACACACCTTCGTGGGCGCAGGCGAGGGGCCATGCCTGATCTTCATGGCCGGCGCGCGAAGCGACGATCGCAGCCTCGTCTACCCGCGCTCGGAGCTGGCCCGCCGCCATGACGCCGGAGTCGAGATGGAAACGCCTTCGGCGCGGGACGCCTACGCGCCGTACCCGCACTGGCAGCCGGAGCGCCCGAAGAACTGGGACGAACTGCCCTGGGTCTAGCCCTTCCGGCTGAGACGGGCGAAGGCTGCCCGTGCGACGCGACCCGCGAGCAGATCAGAAGCGCCCCCTACGCCGCGCTCGTTCCAGGTCATGACGACGGCTACGAATGTGCCGCCGGGCCAGTAGACAAGCCCGCCGTCGTGGCGGGCACGCTTGATCCAGCCCGCCTTCTGCACGACGGTGGCTTGTCGGGCGGAGAGGAAACGGTCGAGCCAGCTCGTCGTCGTGTGCGCCAGCAAGTAGAGGAGATGACGGGCGTCGGCTGGGATAAAGCTGCCGCGGAAGCGTCGCGCGAGCCGGCCCCTGCCTTCTACGGCGAAGTGGATCTGGCGGAGCAGGCTCGCGTAGTCAGACGCCGTCGTGCGCTTGCCGACGAAGCTTGGCTCGCTCGCCTGCACCAGGTATCCGCCGTACATGTCCGTGTCGTAGAGGGCGAGCGCCTGCAGCGTTGCGTTGACGCGCGCAGCGCCCCCGTTGATCGACCCGCCGAGCCAGACGAGGAGCTCGTTCGCTGCCTTGTCGTCCGACGGAATGAGCATCCGGCGCAGGAGCCGGTCGACGCGGCTGCCCCGCCACGGCTCGCCGTCAAGGACCCGAAGGACTTCCACAGCAATCGCGACCTTCAGCGTGGAGGCAGCCGGGAAGTGGGCGCGCGCGTTCCAGGCGGCCTGGGCGCCGTCGCGAAGGTCCTGGACGAGGATCCCGCAGATCCCCGGAAACTCGCGTCCAAGGGCACGAAGCTCACCCGCGAGGCGAGCGTCCTGGACGCTCCGGCGCGGCGGTCCTCGTGGAGCCGAGGCGCGCGGGAGCCCGAAGACAGAGTCGACGGCTGTTGCGGCACGCCGCCCGCGCCTGTCCACCGCGGTCACCGTCAGACGCACATCCCGCTGCGGGAGGGCGATCCAGAAGTCGAACCTGGGGCGGCCGACCTGCTTTTCGGCACGAACGCGCCCGTCGACCGAGACCACGATGCGGACGGTTCCCGGTCCGGCGCGACCGGCGATCCGCCCGAACGAGACTTCGTAGGGTGCGGGTGTGACGAGCTCGGGCGCTACGAAGGGCATCGCGCCACGAGAATGACACGCGTGCAAAGAATCAGCGAGCACGTCTACTGGCTTCCGCCGGGACCGCCGGACCGCCCGTCGCTTGCCGCCGTGGTCGGCGCTCGCCGGATGTTGATGCTCGACGCCGGCTCCTCGGCGGAGCACACGAGGCTCTTTCTGGACGGCCTGGCCGCCGAGGCCGTGGGACCGCCGAGCCTGGTCGTCCTTACACATTCGCACTGGGATCACGTCTTCGGCGCGGCCGAGGTGGCCGTTCCCGTGGTCGCACACGCCCTGACCGCCGAGGCGCTCGGCGAGCTAGCAGCGACCGACTGGAGCGATGAGGCGCTCGACCGACGGGTGGCCGCAGGCGAGGCATCCCCAGAGCACGCGGCCAATGTCAAGGAGGAGCTTCCGTTGCCGCGCAGAGTCCGGATTGCGCCCGCAGACATCGTGTTTCAGGACGGGCTCGACTTCGACCTGGGCGAGGTCACCGTCGAGGTTCGGCATGTCGGCGGCGACCATGCTGCCGACTCGTCCGTCATGTACGTGGAGCCGGACCGCGTACTCTTCCTGGGCGACTGCTTCTACGAGGCTCCGTCAGGTGGTTACACGGCCGAGCAGCTCTCCCGGCTCACCGATGCGGTTCTCGCCTTCGACGCGGAGCTCTACGTCGAGGGCCACAGTGAGACGGTTCTCGCCCGCAAGGAGATTGACGAGATCCTCGGCGAGGCTAGCCGTGAAGCGGCACGATGAAGCGCCGGTAGGCGGCGCGGCTTCTCGGCTTCGTGGCGATGTCGTAGCTTCCTCCCGCCGGGCCGTTGAAGAAGCTGATGAAGCGCACGCGCCGGTGCGTCCGCACGAACCGCGCGAAGGCCTTGATGAACGCGGGGTCGTCGATCGTCAGGCCCCACTCCGGAAACATGAACGGCTTGGTCTTGTACGCCTTGTAGAGCTCTTCCGTGCGGTGGAACGCGTAGACGCCGCTCGCGTCGTAGTAGTTGTTCCCGTAGGCGTCGAGGTACTTGAGGCCCGGGAAATAGTCGCGGAAGTGGTTTCCCCGGACGTCCGGCACCCCCACTGCGAGCGGGTTCCAGATCACCGTCAGGTTCGGATAGTGGCTGACGGGCACGTCGGTCTTCACTCCCGGCATCCCGAGGGCGCGCAGCCTCGCGCTCATCGCCTTCGCGGTCCCGCCGTGCATCAGGATGTAGATCCGCCGGAACGCCTTGCGATACCACGCAGCCGTCCTCCCGCCACCCTTCGGACGGCCGTTGGCAGAGAACGCGCAGTAGGGGTTTCGCTCGTTGTTCATCTCCGCGAGCGGGCGGATGTAGACCGGCTTGGCGGCCTCTGCGATCGCCAGGGCGAGGCCGATCAGATGCGCGTCCCCCTTGCCGCGGGCGATGCCCTGTAGCGTGATCCCGCCGCCTTTCGCCGTCTTCAACGTGATGTGCGGCTTCTCCCCGAGGTTGCCCAGGAAGTAGCTGTACGGCGAGCCCCACGTGCGGCCCTGATCCCAGGCGAGGTAGGTCTCGCCCGACTCCGTCCGCTGACCGGTCAGCCGGTCGAAGCGAGCCGTGTTCCCGTAGACGCCGAGCGGGATCGCCTGCGCTGCGGCGACGACGGTGAGACCGAGAAGGACGAATACGCAGAGCGCGAGACGGCGTGCCGTCACGCGCCCACACTACAACGGGGTCCGCTTGACTCAGAGCGCGCGACGGCGGATCCTCCGGCGGTGCGCGGACGCTGGTTCATTCCGGTGCTGATCGTCATGGTCGCGGCAGGAGCGGCGTTCGCCGCCGGCGCCGGAGCAGCCGCGCCGGTCAAGACGATCGCGCGGTACTGCACGCCCAAGCGGGACATTTGCTATGGCGTCGTGGTCAAGCGTGGCGCGGTGTACCTCGACGTGACGACCGAGCGGCACTACTTCGGCTGGTACCGACTTTGCGTCAGCGGCGGCGCCGGCTTCTGGCGCTGCAACGTATACCGACTCCGGCGGGTCGGCTGGCTCGCAACCTCATCCGTGAACTTCGCCCGGCAGTTCCCCAACGTCGGGTCCGGTCCCTATCGAGTGCGCTGGAGCCTCGGCCGCCGGCCGCTCGGCCCCACGCTGCGCTTTCAGCTCAGCTGAACGTGCCTGGCGGCGCCTAGCAGCACCGCATCCTCGATGTTGAGCGCGCGTGCAATCGACAGCTGCGGGTGTGCGGCAAGGCCGCGGACAAGCGCAGGCTCCAGCAAATCCCACGCGCGTGCGATCGATCCGCCGACGACGAGACACGTCGGTTCGAAGGCCTCGAGCGGCGCTGCCAGAAAGTCGGCCAGATCTGCTGCCATTTCCTCGAAGACGCGCTGGGCACGGGGCTCCCCGGCGCGGGCTCGCTCTGCGATCTGCTGGACGTCGGTCTGGCCGTCTGGCCCATAACGCGCAAGCAGTGCGCCGCGCGAGATCTTCTCCTCCGCCGGACCACCGCGAAACGGGAGCCTGTAGAGATCGCCGTCCGCCGGCACTCCCGGCCCGGAGCGCACCAACCGACCGTCCTCGAGAAACGCGGAACCGAGCCCCGAGCCGAGGGTGATCCCGACTGCCCTTCTGTGTCCACGCGCAGCGCCAGCCCACCACTCGCCAAGGAGAAACGCCTCCGCGTCGTTGAGGAACGACACGGCGGAATCGGTCAACCCCACCGCCAGCCCGAGCTCGCGACGGACGTTGACCCCGTAGAGGCCATGGAGCTTGTGGGCGACCAGAGAAATGCCGTGGTCGTAATCGAACGGGCCCGGAACGGCGACGCCGAAGCTGCGCGTCTCCGGCCTCGCGATCGCGCGGGCTGCTTCGAGGACGCGCTCCAGGAGCTGGGTGCCGTCGGTCAGATCGAGACGCAGCCGCGCATCGGGCTCGACGGTCGCCGAGGAGAGCCGTACGCGCCCGGCAGCGACGTGCGTTCCGCCGATGTCGAGTGCCCCGACGACGGTCATCGCACGAAGGCCTTGACGACCTTGCACGGCGCGCCCCGCGTCCGGCGCAGCCGATACTGGCCTACGGCTGCCGGAATCACGATCGTCTCGGCATAGGAGAGCGGATGGATGTCCCCGGCGGCGGTCTCGACTTCGACCTCTTCGCCCTCGGCCAGATTGAGGGCGTGGAATCGCCGATCCGTGTCGTCGGCGATCTCATCGTCGAAGTCGAGCCGATGCACGGCGAAGAAGAGCTCGGGCGACCGCCCGAGCGCGAGCTCACGGAACCCCGACGCGTCACGGACCAGCGACGGCTCGGGCATCAGCTCGCACACCGACTTGCCGCGCCGGCGCGGATCCAGGTTGGAGAATGCGTGACGCAGGTGGACCGGTCGTAGCGTCCCATCGAGATCTCGCCGGAGCCAATCGTAGAAACGGAGCGTGTAGAGGTACGGCGTTGCGCTGATCTCCAGCACCACGTTGCCCGCACCGCTCGCGTGCGGCGTCCCGGCCGGGATCAGGTAGAGACGATGCTGCTCCGCGGGATGCGTCTGTAGGTAGCGCTCGGGCTCGAACTCCTCGCCGGGCTGCTCCGCGAGCTCGGCATCGGCTTCGAACGCGTCGAGATCGGCGTCGTCGCGGAGGCCCAGGAAGATTTTCGCGCCCGGCGTGGTGACCATCACGTAGTACGTCTCGTGCTGGGTGTACGGCAACCCGAAGGTTTCGCGCATGTACGTGTCCGACGGGTGACACTGGATGGACAGGTGGCCGCCGTCGAGCGTGTCGAGATAGTCGAAGCGAATCGGGAAGGACTGCCCGAAGCGCTCCGCGACCTCGTCACCGAGCACACGGGTGGCGTGCTCGGCCATGAGCAGCTCGAAGCCGACCTCCGCAGTGTCCGAGTCGCCCAGTAGGAGCCCGCTTTCGGGCGTGATCAGCTCGTACGACCACGCCAGGTTCGGAGCGTCGGTCTCGACGCCGAGCATGCCGCGCAGCCACTGACCTCCCCAGGGTCCGGGCAAGAAGGTCGGCCTGGTCCGAAACGGGCGGACGGCAAGCGCCGCGAGCGAGTTACGCAGTACGTCCCCCTCGACGGATCGGGGGGCGTCCGGATCGCTCAGGTCGATGTAGCGATCGAGCTGACCGGCGAGCTCTTGCTTGTGCCGGTCGAGCATCGGCCAGTCGACGAAGAGCAGGCGCTGCTCCGAGCCCGGTTCGCCCGGCGGCTGCCCGACGTTTCCGGCTTGGCCATGCTGGACGGCATCCAGGGCCAATCGCTTCGGAAGGTCGACGTACCACAGCAGGTCGTGATCGACGAGCGCGCTTCCCGGGCCGAAGACGAGCGTCATGCCGTCCGCCGCCGGCGAGGGCAGTCCGTCGAACAGATCGGAGAGCGAGCCGTCGAAGGCGCGCGCGAACACCGGGTCTCCGGCCAGCTCGGCCGCCGCCGTCCGCCGTTGGATCTCGTCCCAGGGGGCCATCGCGCTTCGCACGTCCACCGTGCGGGCCTGCAATGCGCTCCCCAGGGAGGCTTCTACCCTTTCCCAGCGAAGCGCCGCGGGCCCGTCGATCGCCAGTACGCGGGGACGTCGCCGCGCAACCTCGGCGGCCAGCGGCTCCCATCCCGCGTCGACTTCTCCGCCAACGAGGGGATATCTGGGCTCAGGGTTGTAGGTCATCGATCAGGTCCAGAGTGAGCGCCGCGCTCCATGTGAACTCCCGACTGCCGAGCGGCGCGCCGGTCGAGGGGTGGTAGTACTCGCTGAATCCCGACGCGCTGACGAGCTCGAGGGTCATCTCCCGCAGCAACATCGCCTCTGCTGCAAATCCCAGCCGGTCGAGGCCGCGGATGAGGAACCAGTTGATGTTGATCCAGACGGGTCCGCGCCAGTAGCGGGATGGGTGGAAGTCAGGGCTCTCCTTCGACACCGTTGTGACCACCCACGGCGCCTCCGGCGAGGGCCCGTAGCGGGTGGGCGCCCACAGCGCCTCGTCGAAGAGTCGGCGCGCTTGACGCTCATCGGGCACGCCTGCGTACAGGGGCGTGAGCTCTCCGACGGTGCCCGCGACCTCCTCATCCCCGCCGTGCAAGTCGAGCTCCCGGTACGCGGCGGCGTCCTCGTCCCAGCGCCCGGCGAGTGCCTCTCGCATCCGGAGCGCCGCGCGCTCAGCACGGGCGCCGCGCTCACCGAGCTCGTTCCAGAGCCAGGCTAGGTCCGCCTCTGCGGCAGTCAAAACCGAGTTGAAGGTCAAGTCCACGAATGCGAAGGGCGCTTCGGCCAATGACTGCGGCCGGTAGTCACAGCGCCGGAGTGATTCGACGATCGCCAGGTAGCGGGTGTAGTCGCGATCCGTCGGCCGTTCGACGGCGGCCAGGTGACGACGATCGCTGCGAGCCACGGCCCGCCCGGCATCAGGCTCGACGCTGGAGAGGGCGTGGTCGAAGCGCGGCGCGTTGTCTGCCGATTCCCACGGATGCAGGATCGCGACGAGGCCAGACCCTTCGAACGTGCGCTCGCGGGAGAGCCACACATGCCATGCCTCGACAGCCGGCAGAACCTCCTCCAGGAATCCTGTGTCAGGCGCGGCCTCGTGCAACGCACGCACGGCCGTAGCCAGCACCGGGGGCTGCGTGAGACCGCTCGTTGCGATCCGTGGAGCGCCCGGGCACGCGCTCGAGCCCCAGAGCTCCGGCCCCGGGGAGTAGTCGACGCTCGTCGTGTGGAAGACGATGTGCGGCACCATTCCGTCCGCCCACTGTCCCCGCAGAAGGCCGCGAACCTCCTGGCGTCCTCGCGCGACGTCGACCCGCGCGAGACCGATCGCAGCCAAGGCCGAGTCCCAGTTCCACTGGAACGGGTAGACGGCCGGCGCAGGCTTGACGAAGTGCCCCGTGTCGTTTCGGCGCAGCACCGAGAGAGCCGTGTCGGCGAGCTGAGCCAAGTCGGTCATGCCCCCAGCAATTGTCACGCGTCCATAGCAAACCACCTCGTAGCCGGCGCGCAACCGGAGTAGAGTGGCCTGTTGGCCGGGCTCGGAGCCGAGATGTCGATCGATCCCAAGCAACCGATCCCTCTCTACTACCAACTGAAGACGCTTCTCCTCGAGGAGATTCTCGGCGGCCGCTACGGATCAGGCGATCGTCTGCCCACCGAGCACGAGCTCTGTGAGCAGCACCGCATCAGCAGGACGCCCGTCAGCCGTGCGCTCTCTGAGCTTGCCGACGAGGGCGTGATCCTCCGGCACCGCCGCCGCGGCACCTTCGTCAACCCGCACTGGCTGCGGCGCCGCCCAGATCAGCCCGAAGTGCGGGTGATCGTCTCCGAGGGGCCGTGGGGGCAGCTGATCAGCGACGCGGCCCCAGTCGACATCCAGGTCAATCTGGTCACGGTCCCGCTTCCCTCGCTGCACCAGGCGCTGACGCATGCGGTCGCTGACGGGCAGGCACCCGATCTCGCCATCGTCGACTCCGTTTGGATCCCGGAGTTCGCCGTTGACGGCTTCCTCCACAGCCTCGAAGAGCTCGACGAAGAGTGGGTGCGCCGCGAGTGGATGCGCGATTTCCTCGAGCCGCTCGTGGCGACGAACCATTACGAGGGGCGCACGTACGGCGTCTCCCCCCTCGCCAACGTCGCGGGCCTCTGGTACCGCCGGCGGGAGCTCGAGGCACTCGGCGTCGAGCCACCGACGACCTGGCAAGAGCTGCGGTCCGTGGCGAAGGGGGTAGCACGAAACGGCATCGCCTATCCGATCGTGATGACGGGCGGCTCGAAGGGAGGCGAGACGACGGCCTACTGCCTGATTGCGTTCCTCGCTTCCAACGGAGCGCAGGTGCTCGAGAACGGCAGCGTCACACTCGACTCCCGAGCGACGGCCGGAGCACTGCGTTTCCTGCGCAGCCTTGTCGACGACGGGCTCATGTCACCCGAGGTGCTGGGCTACGAATGGACGCGGCCAATCCGGCTGCTTGCCGAGGGGAAGGCCGCGATCAGCTTCGGGGGCAGCTACGAGGCTCGTACCGTGTCCGAGGCACTCGGGGTACCGCTCGACGAGCTATGGGATCACGTCGGCTTCATGCCGGTGCCGGCCGGCCCGGGCGGCGCTCCGGCGAGCGTGGCCGGCACGATGAGCTACGGGATCTTTCGTCAGGCCGCCCAGCCGGGCCTCGCGATGCGGCTCCTCGAGCACGCGCTTGCGCCCGAATCTCTGGCAGCGATTGCGCGAACGACCGGCAGGATTCCAGCCCGCCGCTCAGCAATCGCCCTCGCCGCGCCAGACCTTGCCTTCCTCGAGCAGACGGCCGACCTGCTCGAGCGCGCCGTGATCCGTCCGGCAACGCCGCTCTACCCCCGGGTTTCCGCCCAGCTACAGGCCATGCTCGAGGCGGTGCTGACGGGCCGCCTCGGCCCCGCAGCGGCGGCGCGGCGGACCGCCGAGCTGATCGGCGCGATTACGGGTCTTCCCCTCGTGGACGGCGCTCGTTCAGCACGGCCCTAGACGAGGCCGGTTGACTCTCTTCCGGGGATTTGATATTCGGGCATAGCAAATGGTTCGAGACTCGAACGCTTCGCAGCACACGCAAGCTGAGGAGCGTGTCACGGCCTCGGACGAGGACCTGGCCCGTCAGGCAATGGCAGTCCTCGAGGCGAACTGGATGGGCCATGCCACACGGGCGTCCGCGCGCCTCTACCCGCATCAATGGAGCTGGGACTCGGCGTGCATCGCGATTGGATACGCCGGTTTCGATCAACGGCGGGCGCAGACCGAGCTCCGCTGGATCTTCGCCGGGCAGTGGACTAACGGGCTTCTGCCCCACATCCGCTTCGCGGACGACGCTCGGTACTTTCCGGGCCCCGAGTTCTGGCAAACGGACCGCTCGCCGAGCGCGCCACAGCATCCGCAGACCTCGGGCATCGTGCAGCCGCCCATCCACGCCACGGCCGTCCGGCATGTGTTCCACCGCGCCGCCGACGCCGAGCAGGCCAAGGCCTTCCTACGGCAGCTGATGCCAGGCCTCGTGCGCTGGCACGAGTACCTCTATCGGGAGCGCACGCGCGACGACGACGGCCTCGTGGAGATCTGGCACCCCTGGGAGTCTGGCATGGACAACTCGCCTCTCTGGGACGAGGCGCTCGCCCGCATCTCGCCGGCACGCGAGGCGATGCCGGACTACGTGCGCGTCGATCTCGACTTCGTGGACGCCGCACAGCGGCCTACGGACGCCGAGTACGACCGCTACGCGTACCTGGTCAAGCTCTACCGCGACTGGCAGTACGACTCGATGCGCATCCGTCAGGAGAGCCCTTTCGTCGTCCACGACGTGCTCTTCAACTCATTGCTCGTGCAGGCGAATCGCGACCTGGCGGAGATCGCTCGTGTCCTGGAGATCGATCCCGATCGCTTCGAGGCCTGGGCGGAGCAAACCGCCGCCGGCCTCGACACCAAGCTGTGGGACGAAGCCGAGGACCGCTACGGCGACTATGACGTTCGAGCCGGCGAGCGGATCCGGGCGCAGACCTCGGCGGCATACGCCCCGCTCTTCGCGGGCATCCCGACGCCGCAGCGGGCACGGGAGATGGTGGAGAGCCTGTCGGGTTCGTCGGTCGCGATCGATGGAATCGGGCGGGTGGTAGCAAGCGTCGCCCCGGGCGATGTCAACTTCGATCCCGCGCTGTACTGGCGCGGGCCGGCGTGGCCGATTATCAACTGGGTCGTTCACGCGGGACTACGACGGTACGGCTTCATGGACGAGGCCGCCGAGATCCGAAAGGCGCTGCTCGAGCTCGTGCGGCGCGAGGGGTTCTGGGAGCACTACAACGCGACGACCGGTCGCGGACAGGGCACCGAGCAGGTGTCCTGGACTGCGGCACTCGTGCTCGACCTGCTGGAAGGCGAGCCGGGTGAGGAAGGAGGGACATGAGCAAAGAGCCAGACGGCATAAGCCGTCCGACTGGGGTGCTGGGCGCGGACGATCGTCGGCGCCATGAACGAAAGGGGGGAACCATGCACAGAATTGCGGCGTTGGGAGGTGCACTCGCCTGTCTAGCTGCGGCGTTCGCGGTCGCCAGTACCGTCGGCGAGACCGCGACGGCCAGCCCGCAGGACGCCGGGAAGGTCGTCTTCTTCTCCAACCAGCTGGCTACTGTGAACGAGACCAATCAGGTCCGCAGCACCCTCCTCAAGGGGTTCGACGGCGACGTGGACTTCATTACGCCGCCAGTGGGCCAACCGCAGGTGTTCTTCAACCGCGTGGAGGCCGAGGCCAAGGCTGGAAGGGGGACGATCAGCCTTCTCGGCGCGCTTCACGGCGACTATCTCGTGATCCAGAAGTACCTGAGGGATCTGACCCCGGTCGCCAATCAGCTGAAGAAAGCCGGCATCCCGAAGGACCTGATGACACTCGGCAAGCTCGGGACGAAGCGGCAGCTGTACATCCCCTGGATGCAGGCGACGTACATCATGGTCGCGAACCGCAAGGCGTTGCCGTACCTGCCCAAGGGTGCGAACGTCAACGCCCTCACATACGGCCAGCTCCAGCAGTGGGCGAAGAACATCTCCGAGAAGACGGGTCAGAAGCGAGTCGCGTTCCCGGCCGGCACCAACGGGCTGATCCCACGCTTCTTCGAGGGCTACCTGGTGCCGTCGTTCAGCGGCGGCGTGGTGACGACGTTCAAGAGCAACGGCGCGGTCAACGGCTGGAAGTACATGCGATCGATCTGGCGCTACGTTCATCCGCAATCGCTGAGCTACAACTTCATGCAGGACCCGCTGCAGAGCGGCGAGGTGTGGGTGGCGTGGGACCACGTCGCACGCCTGGTCAACGCGCTCAAGTCGAAGCCCGGCGATTACGTCGCCTTCCCGGCTCCGAAGGGACCGAAGGGCCGCGGCTACATGCCGGTACTGGCAGGCCTCGCGGTTCCCAAGACGGCCCCGAACGCCTCGGGTGGGCAAGCGTTGATCCGCTGGATGACCGGTAAGGCCACCCAGGCGCGGACGCTCGGCTCGGTCGGGTTCTTCCCGGTCGTCGGCGCTCGTTACTCCAAGCAGCTCGGACAGGGCCTACTGAAGATGAACGCTGCCGTGACCAAGGCGCAGCGCTCGAAGGACGCGCTGAAGTCGCTGCTCCCGATCGGGCTCGGCGCCGAGGGCGGGAACTTCAACAAGGTCTACACCGACACGTTCGTGCGGATCGTCGTCAAGGGCGAGAACATCCAGAAGGTCCTCAACGACGAGGCCACCCAACTGCAGGCGATCATGGACAAGACCGGCGCTCCCTGCTGGGCACCGGACCCGTCGAGCCACGGGAGGCCGTGCAAGGTTCGGTGAACGACTAGCGAGATAAACCAGGTCCAATGGCGACAGTCGCACAGCCGGTCCCGCTGGGTCGCCGGCTGAGACGGTGGGAGGGTCTTCCGTATGCGTTGATCCTCCCCACCGTCGCCTACCTCGGGCTCTTTTTCGCATGGCCGATGGTGCAGGCGTTCGGGCTTGCGTTCCGCGTCGACAACGACTGGACGCTGGCGCCGTTCCGGACGATGGTCGACGACACGAACTTCAGGCCGGCTCTGACCTTCACGCTGCTCCTCGTCGTCGTGATCGTCCCCCTCCAGTTCGTGCTCGCGCTCGTGATGGCGCTGATCGCGAACTCAAAGCTGCACGGCCGCGGCCTCTTCCTGGCGATCTTCATCCTGCCGCTCGCGATCTCTGATCTCGCGGCCGGGCTCGTCTGGCAGGCGATCCTGACGGAGCGGGGTTACCTGAACACGTTCCTGACGAAGGTCGGGATCCTCGATCACGAGTACATCTGGCTCGATCCCACGAAGCCGAGGAACCTGGTGATCGCCGTGGTCATCGCCGAGCTCTGGCGGTCGACGGCATTCGTCATGGTCATCTTCCTCGCCGGCCTACAAGGAATCCCGCACGAGTACACGGAGGCTGCGGAGGTGTTCGGCGCCGGCTTCTTCCAGCGTCTCAGACAGATCATCCTGCCGCTGCTCAAGCCGTCGATCCAGGTGGCGCTGCTCTTCCGCATCATCTTCGCCTTCGAGGCATTCGCGGTCATCATCGCCATCACCGGACGGGCGAAAACGACGCTTGCGACGGAGGCCTGGCGCTGGCAGGCCGAGTACTTCGACAGTCACGTCGCCGCTGCGTACTCGGCGCTCATTCTCGTCCTGTCGCTCGCCTCCGCGGGTGTCGTGATCTTCCTCCTGCGCACGCCGAAGGCGCAGATGATGCGATGAGCGGCCGGATCGTCTCATGGCTCCCCAGGGGCCTTCTCTACCTCGTGGGGATCGTGCTTTCCCTGTGGGTCCTCGCGCCGCTTTACGTCATCACACTCGCTGCCTTCTCGAGCGAGGAGGACGTCTACAACTATCCAAAGGACCTCCTCCCGAGGGACCTGTCCACTGAGACGCTGAGCTTCTTCCTGAACTTCGCGGGGATGACCGACGCTCTATGGCGCAGCGTGTTCGTGGCCCTCATCACCCTCGCTTTTTCGCTTGCGATCGGAACGCCGGCCGGCTACGCGATCGCGCGCTTCTCGTTTCGCGGCTCGGACACGGTGCGGCTCTCCGTCGTGGCAACCCGTGCCTTTCCGATCGTGATCCTGTCGATTCCCCTGGCGGTGATCTTCATCCGTTGGGGCATCGACGACACGATCCAGGGCGTGGCTATCGCCCATACGGCGCTTGCGCTGCCCTTCGTCGTGCTCACCACGGCAAGCGTGTTCGCGAACGTGCCCGCCGAGCTCGAGGAGGCGGCGCAGACGCTCGGGTGCAGCCGCGCATCGGCCTTCCTGCGCGTTGCCCTCCCGCTCGCCTTGCCCGGGCTCGCCGCGAGCGCGATCTTCGTCTTCATCATCTCGTGGAACGAGGTGTTCGCCGCGTCGCTCCTCACACTCCAGAACCGGACGCTTCCGGCCGAGGTGCTGTCACTGCTCGAGGGTGCACCGTTGAACTTCCGCTTCGCCGGCGGCTTCCTTCTGCTGGCGCCGTCGGTGATCGTGATCCTCCTGATCCGGCGGTATCTGTTCACGATGTGGGGACGGGTGGTGAGGTAGATGGCGGACGTTCGCTTCGAGGGCGTGCGCATGACCTTCGGCAAGGTGGTCGCCGTCGACGATGTCGACCTGGAGGTCGCCGACGGTGACTTCGTCGTCCTGCTCGGGCCCTCAGGCTGCGGCAAGACCACGCTGCTGCGCTGCCTCGCGGGGCTCGAGAAGGTCGACAGCGGCCGCGTCCTGATCGGGGGCGGTGACGCGACGGATCTCCCGCCGCGCCGCCGCCGCATCGCGATGGTGTTCCAGAGTTACGCCGTCTTCCCGCACCTCAATGTCTTCAAGAACATCGCCTTCGGCCTGCGCATGCAGAAGGAGCGGAAGGCGGTGATCCGCGACCGGGTGCAGTCCGCGGCGAAGCTCCTCCACATCCAGGATCTGCTCGACCGCTACCCGTCCCAGATCTCCGGTGGTCAGCGTCAGCGCGTGGCCGTGGCCCGTGCGATCGCGACGAAGGCGGACGTGCTGCTCATGGACGAACCGCTTTCCAACCTGGACGCGCTGCTGCGGATGGAGATGCGCGCGGAGCTGAAAGCGCTGCTCCAAGAGCTCGGCAGCACGACGATCTACGTCACGCACGACCAGGTCGAGGCGCTCAGCATGGGTGACCGGATCGCCGTCATGAACGCCGGACGGATCGTCCAGCTGGACGGTCCGCTCGCGGTCTACGACCACCCCGCAGACACGTTCGTAGGCGGTTTCGTCGGCTCGCCTCCGATGAACTTCCTCAGCGCCGAGATCGTCGGAGGCGACGATGCCGGTCCGGTCGTCAATCTGAGCGGCGGTTCTTTCCCGGCGGATGGAGCGACCGCTGCCCTCACCGGCCGCAAGCTCGTGCTGGGCATCAGAGCCGAGTCGATCGTCGTCGAGCAGCAATCTGGTGACGGGCTGATCGAGGCCAAGGTGATCGTCGTCGAGCCGCTCGGCTCGCACAACCTGCTGACGGTCCAAAGCGGCGACGACACCCTCAAGGTCTCGACATCACCGCAACTCTTCCCGGAGCCCGGGAGCTCCGTCTGGATGCGGCTGGAGCCGAACCGGATCCGCTGGATGGATCCGGAAACGGGCACCGCGATCGACTCTGCAGCCATTGCGCCGCAGAGCGCCGTCGTGCGGTGAGGTCCGCCGAAGCCGAGCGCTCCCTCGACTATCGCCCGACCTTCCCGACTGGCTACCGGCCGGGTCTCGGCCTGGTCGGGTGCGGCGACATCGCGCGGAGCTGGCATCTACCCGCGTACGCCCAGTACGGCGTGGACGTCGTGGGGGTCTACGATCCGGCCCCCGAGGCGACCCAGGGCATCCGCGAACGTTTCCCGTTCGTCCGGCGCGTGTTTTCGAGCCTGGACGAGCTGCTGGCCGACGACGAGATCGAGATCGTGGATGTGGCGACCCGCCCCGACGTTCGGCCTGAGCTGATCCGGCGGGCGATCGACGCCGGCAAGCACGTGCTCGCGCAGAAGCCGCTCGCGTTCGACCTCGACGCCGCCCGTCGCCTTGTCGACGAGGCCGAGGAACGCGGCGTCAGAGTCGCGGTCAACCAGAACGGCCGCTGGTCCCCTCCATGGCGGATTGCAACGCTCCTGATCGAGCAGCACGCGATCGGCGACGTTCTCGCCGTCACCCACATCCACGACAGGCCGCTCCCGCCTCTCGTCGGGACACACTTCGACGAGCTCGAGCACTTCGTGATCTACGACTACTTCGTGCACTGGATCGACATCTGCCGTTGCTGGTTCGACGGCAACGCCGTGGAGACCGTTCGAGCGTTCGACCATCGAACGCCCGACCAGCCGGAGGAGACGAAGAGCCCGTGGGCCGCCTGGGTGGCGATCCAGTATGCGGACGGAGCGAGCGCACTGATTCGCAACGTCGGCGAGGCGCGCACCAAGCGGCCTTCGTGCCCCTTCTGGGTGCATGGAACGGAGGGCACGATCCGGGGCAGCGTGCTCCTCGGCTCTGATTTCGTCGAGCTCGAACGCGACGGAGTCACCTCCGGCTACACGCTCGAAGGCGCGTGGTATCCGGATGGGTTCGCCGGGGCGCTCGGCGAGCTCGTTACAGCGATCGCGGAGGATCGCGAGCCGTTCAACTCCGCGCGAGACAACCTGCTCACGCTCGCGATGACACTCGCTGCCTGCCGCTCCGCGGAGCAGGGCGGCCGCCCGGTCACGCTCGACCAATGAAGGCTGCCGTAATGGATTCGGTCGTCGGCGTTGCAGACGACGACGAGACGTTCAGGCTCGCGAAGCGTCTGGGCTTCGCGGGCGTCGAGGTCGTCGCTGTGCGCGATGATCTTCGGTCCTCGGATCGGCTCGAGTCGCTACGGCGGGCGAGCGCAGCCACCGTGATGGCGGTGCCCAGCCTCGTTCTCGGCGAGCACAGCGACCGGGGAGGCATAGCCGACGCCGAGCCGCTCGTCGCCGAGCAGGCGCGGGAGGATGTCGCCCAGGCGATCGACTGGGCCGCCCAGCTGGACACCGAGGCCATTCTCGTCCCCTTCTTCGGGCGGGCCGAGCTCCATGACGATGCCGATGTCGAGCGAGCCGCTGCGGCCTTCGGGCCGCTGTGCGAGGCGGCCGGCGAGCGCGGCGTCGTCCTCTGCTACGAGGGCACGCTCCCAGCGAAACGGATTCTCGCGCTCGCCGAACGGATCAGATCGCGGGCGTTCGGCTGCTACTTCGATCTCGCGAACCCGATTCCGCGGGGCATGGACGGTGCGACCGAGATCCGTGCGCTCGGCGAGCTCGTCCGGCGCGTGCACTTCAAGGACGCCCGCGTGCAGCCGGGCGACTGTCCTCCCGGATTGGGCCTCGTCGACTTCGCCGCGTGCAGCGAGGCCTTGGGTGAGGTGGGCTACGACGACTGGCTCGTGCTCGAGACGCCGCCGGGCCCGCCCGAGCTCGTCAGTCGCGACCTCGCCTTCGCGCGAACCGTGTTTGCCTCACTCCCGCAGCAAGAGGACTGGCCGCGCCTCGGGATCTTCACGTACGACTTCGGGCGAGGCGAGTGGGATCGGCTTGTCGAGTTCTGCCGGGAGGCCGGGCTCCGGGCAATCCAACTCGGCGCACAGCTGCTCGACGAGTGCCTCGACCGTCCCGACGAGATCGGCTCGGTCGTCGAGCAATTGGAGGCGGAGGGCATCGCGATCGCGGGGCTGGCCGGCTACCGCAACCTCGTGGCGCCGGATCCGGCACAGCGCCGCGCGAACATCGAGTTCATCGCCCGCTGCCTCGAGCTCGCGCCGCGCTTCCCAACCTCCGTCGTCGCAACGGAAACGGGCACGCGTGATCCCGAGGGCGACTGGACCGACTCCCCGGACAACTGGCGACCGGACACGTGGGAGCTGCTCGATGACGCGATCGGCCAGCTATTGCCCGTCGCGGAGCGTTCGGGAGCGATCCTCACGCTCGAAGCGTCCGTCAAGAACGTCCTCAGGACCGCGAGCCAACTCGTCGGCGTCCTCGAGCGGTTTCCCTCGCAAAACCTTCAGGTTCTGTGCGATCCCTACAACTACCTCTCGAGCCACCTTATCCCAGCCGGCGAGCGTATAACGGCCGACTTCCTAGATCGATTCGAGCATCGCTTCGTGCTCGCGCATCTGAAGGACGTCGACCCGGGTGGAGCGGAGGTTGCAACCGGAGAGTTCGGCACCGGCGTCTTTCCGCAGCACGTGTATCTGGAGTTCCTCGCCGCAAGGCGTCCGGATCTGCCGCTGATTCTCGAGCACCTCCCGCTCGATCACGTCCCGGTGGCATGTCAGCGAGTGCGCGACCTGGCCAGTCAGTACGTGAGCACGACTCTAAGCGTCTCCTCCGGTCGCCGGCCGATGAGCTCGTAGGCTTCCGCGGCCCGCTCGAACGGGATCCGGTGGGTGATGAAGGCGGCGACGTCGAGGCGGCCCGCTGCAAGCAGATCCAGCGCCGTCGCACGGAGTCGGGGCCGGTCCCAGCCCGGCTCGCGGTGGGGAGCGCCCCAGCCGCTCATGCTTCCGACGAGCGTTAAACGGTTGTGGTGAAACTCCTCGCCGAGCCGCAAATCGGAGCCCGCGCCGCCCACATAGAAGCCCGCGGCCACGACGGTCCCCGCCAGCCGGACGCAGCGCAGCGCGTCGTGAAGCGCCTCGTACCGTCCCGAGAACTCGATCGCCACGTCGGGACCTCCGCCGCCCGCTGCCAGCTTGATCTCCTGCCCCGCATCGCCGGTCTGTGGATCGATCGTCCAGTCGGCGCCGAAGCTACGAGCGAGCTCCCGCCGGCCTGCGATCGGGTCGACGGCAGCGACCCAGCCGGCGCCGCTCAGCCGTGCGACTTGGACGGCCAAGAGCCCGAACGCGCCAAGACCGAAGATCGCGACTCGGTCACCGACCTTGATTCGTGCGTCGTGGACAGCTTGGAGCGCGATCGTCGCGGACTGCAGCATCGCCGCGCGTTCAGGGTCGAGCGTTTTCGGCAGGACGAGCACGTCGCCGGTGGCGGCCGTATGCGTCTCACGGTGCGGCAGGTTCAGGTGAACCCGATCGCCAACCTCGACTCCGCGTACGTCTTCACCGACTGCGCTCACCGCACCCACCCACTCGTATCCGAGTCGCATCGGGTACGGCTGCGTGTCCGGGTCCTCGACGAACAAGCGCAGGTCGAGATCGAATCGCTTCCCCGCGAACGCTGAGTCGCCTCGGTAGAGCGCAAGCTCCGTGCCGTGGCTGATGCCGCTGACGATCGCGTCCGCGCGCACCTCATCGGCCCCAAGCTCCGGATCGTCGTACGGCACGATCCGGATCGAGCGCGGCCCCGCAAGTAGGAGCTCATTCGGCATCGAGTGCCCTGGGGATGACGTCGCTTACGACGGCAGGGAGATGCTTCCGTCGTCCGCGATCGTCCAGTGCGGGTTGTGTGCGACCTCCCAGGGATGCCCGTCCGGGTCGACGAAGACGCCCGAGTAGCCGCCCCAGAAAGTCTCCGCGCCCTCGCGTGCGATCCGGGCCCCCGCGCGGCGGGCCTCGTCGATCACGGCGTCGACCTCGGCCGGCGAGTTGACGTTGTGCGCCAAAGTGACGCCGCCCCAGCCGCCGCCGTCCTCGACCCCGGAGTCCTCCGCCAGCTGATCTCGGCCCCAGAGCGCGACGATCATTCCGCCCGTCTGGAAGAACACGACGTCGTCCTCCGGCGCGGCGCCGGTCTTCCAGCCGAGCGCTTCGTAGAAAGCGCGGGCCCGCGCCAGGTCGCTGACGCCGAGCGTGACGAGGCTGAGGCGTTGCTCCACCGCCGCATCCTCGCATAGCGTCCCCGCCGTGGCGGCGCAGCACCTCGGCCTGATCCTCCCGAACTACGGCGACGCGCTCGAAGCCGAGCGTCTGGCGAGGATGGCGATCGCCGCGGAGGAAGCCGGCTTCGACTCGGGGTGGGTCACCGACCACGTGATCGTCCCGCGCGAGCATGCGCCGATCTACGGACGGATCGCCGAGGCGTTCGTATCGCTCGGCTTTCTCGCCGGGCGTACGCGCCGGCTGCAGATCGGCGTCTCCGCGCTTGTCGTGCCGCAGCGCAATCCGCTCATCGTGATCAAGCAGCTTGCGACGCTCGACTTCCTTTCGGGCGGCCGGCTCGTGACCGCCGTAGCCGCCGGCTGGATGGAAGGCGAGTTCCGGCTGCTCGGCGCGGACTTCGTGCACCGCGGCCGCGTGTTGAACGAGTGGCTGGAGCTCGCCCAGTCGGCGTTCGACGGTGCCGAGGGGTGGCTGGATCCGGCTTTCGTACGGCCCGGCGGACCGGAGCTCTGGGTCGCCGGTGTCTCACAAGCGACGCTGCGACGTGCGGCGAGGACGGGTGTCTGGCACCCCGTTGCGCTGCCTCCGGACGAGCTGCGCCCAATGGCCGAGGAGCTCCGCGAGAAGCGCCCCGACAGCCGGGTGATCCTCAGGATCGGCGTCTACCTGCAGGACGAAGCCGCGCTGGGCACCGACGAACGGGGCCGCCATGCGATCGCCGGGCCGCCAGAGTGGATCGCCGAGCGCCTCGCCGAGTATCTGGAGGAGGGCTGCAACGGATTCGTCGTCAACCTCGACCACCAGGCGCCAGGCCTCGAGGATCGCGTTCACCGCTTCGCCGCCGACGTCTGGCCGCTGATCGCATTGCAATGATCCCGGGTAGAGGGATCGGATGAGACCCGAGCTGCCCGAGGCCGTCGGCCGCCTGCGCGACGAGCTTTCCGCCGTGCGCCTGGAGCTCGAGGTTCCCGGCGCGGCCGACGCGCGCCGCACCCGCGACGACCTGGTCGCACAGGCCGACGACTACCTCCTCCCGCGCCTCCGGCAGATGGACGCGCCGGTGCTGATGGTGGTCGGCGGCTCGACGGGCGCCGGGAAGTCGACGCTCGTGAACAGTCTCGTGGGCACGATCGTGAGCCCGGCAGGAGTCCTCCGGCCGACGACCCGCGCGCCGGTCCTGGCCTCTAACCCGGATGACCTTCGCTGGTTCGAGCACGATCGGATCCTCCCGCGTGTCGCGCGATCGACCGGCGGCCAGGCGGCGCCCGGAACGCTCCAGCTCGTGACGCAGCCCGCCCTTCCTCCGGGACTCGCGCTGCTCGACTCGCCCGACATCGACTCGGTGCTCGCGGAGAACCGAGCGCTCGCGAACCAGCTCCTCACGGCGGCCGACGGCTGGCTGTTCGTGACGACAGCCCTGCGCTACGCCGATGCCGTGCCCTGGGAGTTCCTGCGCGCCGCGCGCGACCGCGGGACGGCGATGTCCGTCGTCCTCAACCGGGTTCCCGAGGACGCCGCGCGCGAGGTAACGAGCCACATGAGCGAGATGATGCGGACGCAGAACCTCGACGCGGATCTGCTCGTCGTCCCGGAGGTCGAGCTCGAGGACGGGCTGATCCCACGTCAAGCGCTCACGCCGGTGCGACGGTGGCTGGACGGGCTCGCCGCCGACACGCAGGCCCGAACCGAGCTGATTCGACGGACGTTGACCGGCGCACTAGCGAGCCTTCCCGCCCGCGCGGGCACGGTCGAGCGGGCGGTTGCCGACCAGCTCGCGGCGGCCGCAGAGCTTCGAGCCGAGACGGATCTGGCCTACGCAGCCGCGCGGCGCGAGATCGAGGATGCGTTGCGGAGCGGCTCCCTCCTTCGCGGCGAGGTGCTGGCGCGCTGGCACGAGGTCGTCGGAACCGGCGACGTGATGCGGGCGCTCCAGACGCGGATCGGATCGGCCCGCGACCGCCTGAAGACGATCATCACCGGCAAGCCGGGCGCCGACGAAGAGCTCCGCGTCGCGGTGGAGCACCGCGTCGAAGCCGTGATCGTGGCGGCCGGAGAGCGGGCTGCCGAGCGCGTCTCGAAGGCGTGGCGGGAGCGCGTGCCGGGCCGTGCGCTGCTCGAAGCGACGCCCGAGCTCGCCCGCGCAGCCGAGCGCCTGAGAGCCGACGCCGAGGAGCAGGTCCGCGAGTGGCAGGGCTTCGTCATGGACCTCGTGCGCCGCGAAGGCGAGTCCAAGCGGATGTCGGCGCGCCTCGCATCGCTCGGCATCAACGGCGCCGGTCTCACGGTGATGCTCGGAGTCTTCGCGCAGACCGGCGGGCTCACGGGGCTCGAGGTGGTTGTTGCCGGGGGGACGTCCGCGCTGGGTCAGAAGGTTCTGGAGGCGATCTTCGGCGACCAGGCCGTGCGCGAGCTTGCCGCCGAGGCGCGCCGTGACCTGGTCGAGCGAGCGGACGAGATCCTGCGGGCCGACGCCGCGCGCTTCGACGCCCTCGTCGAGGGAGCGGCGACCGAGGCGGAAGCCCTCGCTCGGCTCCACGGGGCGATCGACGCGGTCAGACGCGCTTCGTGAGCAGCGACTTCGACCGCAGGTTGACGGCCCTCGCCGAGGCGGTCCAGCTCGCGGATAGCCGGCTCGAGCCCGAGGCGGTCGAGCGAGCCCGCGCTGTGACCGAGAAGGCGGGAGCGCGGCTCGGCCTCGACATGGAGACCACGGTTGTCGCCCTTGCGGGGCCGACCGGCGTCGGGAAGTCCCTGATCTTCAATGTGCTCTCGGGGACGGATCTAGCGACGGTCGGCCGTCGGCGGCCGACCACGTCCGAGGGGCAGGCGGCGGTCTGGGGCGACGGCGGCGACTCGCTGCTCGAGTGGCTCGACATCGGGAGGCGCCACCGCCTCGACGACGGCACGCTGAACGGCCTCTTGCTATTGGATTTGCCGGACTTCGACTCGGTGGAGACGGCACACCGGCTCGAGGTCGACCGGATCGTCGCGCTCGCCGACCTCGTCATCTGGGTCGTCGAGCCGCAGAAGTACGCCGACGCGTCGCTGCACGAGCGCTACCTCCGGCCGCTTCGCACGCACGGCGCGGCGATGGCAGTCGTGCTCAACCAGGCAGATCTCCTCTCGCCGGACGAGATCGCCGTCTGGCGGGACGATGTCTCCAAGCTCCTGCAAGGCGAGGGCCTGGTCGCGATGCCGATTCTGGTCGTCTCGGCGAGGACACGCGAGGGGCTCGACTCGCTGCTCCGTCTCCTCACCGAGCGAGTCGCGGCTCGCACCGCCGCTGTAGCGCGACTCGACGCGGACGTCAGGTCTTCGGCACAGGCGCTGAGCGAGTTGGCCGGCGACGGACGGCCCCCGGGCGTCCAGCGCGCCGACCGCGCGAGGCTCGTCGCCGCGCTCGAGGAGGCCGGCGGCGTTCCGCGCGTCGTCCGCGCAGTCGACGCCGCGTATCGCCATCGAGGCACCCTCGCGACCGGTTGGCCGTTCGTCCGCTGGCTGCGCCGCCTGAGGCCCGATCCCCTCCGCAG
>JBKPGE010000184.1:0-3127 GCA_046729215.1 Actinomycetota bacterium
AACGGCGTTGCAGCCCAAGGTCGAGATGAGCTACATCGGCGGATGAGGCCTCGCCTCGGACCGGGGTCGTCTCACCTTCGGTGTGATCGCGGGCCCGATTCATCGTCGCCGAGGACGTCGCGCTCACTGTCGCCGCGTTCACGTCGCCGCGCGTGGGTTCGGCTCGTTCTACTCGGCGACGGCGAGCCCGCAGTTCGTCGCATCCAACGGACCTTGGCGCCGCTGTTCGAGCCCCCGACTAGCGCTTGGACGATCCTGCCTGGCGAGTGAGCGCCTCGAGCCGCTCGAGGTCGGCGCGGGTGTTGACATTGGCGAGCTCGGCCGCAGCGACCGGAACGACGCGGACTGCGAGCGCCGTCAGCGCGGCGCGGAGAGCGAGCTCGCCGCTGGTGAGGCGCTGCTCAAGCAACGGGAGCGCGCGACGATGGTATGCGCCCGGCAAGGGTCCTTTCTCTGGGATGGCCGCGTCGGCGCAGGCAGCAGCCAGCCGTTGTAGCGACTCGGGAGTTATCTGCGGGCAGTCGACCGGAAGGATGACCACGACGTCGTTTTCCGCCAGGCGCAGGCTGGCGACGACACCCGCCAACGGTGCCCGGACATCCGAGGCGTCGTCGGCGACCAGGAACGGAAGCGGAAGAGCATCCGCCGCCTTCCCGACCGCAATGCGCTCGTCACACCAGGACAGCGCTTCCCAAGCGCGCTCCGCAAGCATCTCGCCGGCGAACGCGGCGAGCGCCTTCGGTGAACCGAAGCGGCGACTCGCTCCGCCGACAAGAAGCGCACCCGTGACGGCCACTTGGTGCGCCGCCTTCATTGACCGCTGGCGGCGGGCCCAACCGTAATAACCGCTTCGGCGCGTCGAGATAGCCAGCCCGCCCCGGTTGCCTAGATCGCGCTTAACAACAGCCCGCGCCCTCCGCTACCTGCAACACCGGTAGCCCCTTTCGCTCCGGCTCGCGGGTCTTCGTCGCCTTAACGATCGCGCCATGCATGCCGTCAGCCACCTGATGCGTGAACTCCACCGAGACCTGTTCGAAGCCGGCCGCCTCGAGCCCCGCTTCGTACTCGCCCTTCGACAGCGCCCCGGCAATGCAGCCGACGTAGGAGCCACGGTCTGCCCGCTCGTCCGGGGTTAGTCGGTCCTCGGCGACGACGTCACTGATTCCGATCCGCCCCCCGGGCTTGAGTACGCGCGCGATCTCAGTCAACACCGCTGGCTTGTCGACCGACAGGTTGATGACGCAGTTCGAGATCACGACGTCGACCGAGTTCGCGGCGAGCGGGATCTGCTCGATCACGCCCTTGAGGAAGTGCACGTTTGTCACGCCGGCGTCGGCGGCGTTCTCGCGGGCCAGCTCGAGCATTTCGTCAGTCATGTCGAGCCCGTATGCAACGCCGGTTGGGCCGACGCGCTTGGCCGAGAGAATCACGTCGATGCCGCCGCCCGAGCCAAGATCGAGCACCGTCTCTCCCTCGTGCAGGCCCGCGACCGCGGTCGGGTTCCCACAGCCCAGGCTCGCGAGCGTCGCCGCCTCGGGCAGCTCGCCGCGCTGCTCGGCATCGTAGAGCGCCTCGCCGAACATCGTCGCGTCGCTCTTCACGTCGGTGCAGCAGGAGCCGCTCCCGCAGCCGCAGTCGCCCATCTGTCCTTCGGTGAGTGCACGAGCCGATTCGGCGTAGCGGCGCCGCACCTCCTCGCGCAGTTCGTCAGCGGTCGTCGCCATCAGCAGCACACTCCTTTCAGATCGGCGACCGCCGCCAACGTCTCGACGGCGTCGCGGTTCAACGAGAAATAGGCCCACTTGCCCCGCTGCTCCCGCTCGAGCAGCCCTGCATCCGTCAGCTTCTTCAGGTGGTGGCTAACCGTCGGCTGCGACAGGCCCAGCGCCGGCTCGAACTCGCAGGCGCACACTGGCTCACCGGCGGTCGCGATCGTATTCACGATCCGCACCCGCGCCGGATCCGACAGCGCCTTGAACAGCTCCGCCGTCGCCGTCGCTTCCTCCTCATCCAACGTCGGCGCCGCCAGCGGTGCGCAGCAGACAACCGGTGCCGCGAGCGCGCTCATACCAGCCGCCCGCCAAAGCGCAACACCTGTGTTCGAGCACGCTCCCGGACTGCTCCCGAACGGCAGGCTGCATCACAGATGCGCGAGCACCGGTCGCAGAACTCAACCGCGAGCTCCTTCGACTTCCTCGGCAGCTTCAGCATCGGCAAACCTCATATCGACGCATGTAAATATATCGGCGAACGTCGATTTGTCAAGGTCGAGCCATGCGTGCTGAGGGAGCATGGAAGATCCCCTGTGATGACGGCACCCAGCGAAGCGGATGTCCTCGTCGTCGGCGCGGGTCCGACCGGGCTCACCCTCGCAGCCCAGCTGCATGCCCTCGGCGCCGGTGTCCGCATCGTCGACCGGCAGCTCGATCGCGTGCATAAGTCGCGCGCGCTTGCCCCTCGGGGCGAGCCTCCTTTCAACTGCGCTACCGATGTGACGGCGGCCGGCCGACGGCTGATCGACCTGTGGGCGCGGTCACGCCGAGGTGGCGCGCTACGTCGCCTGCTCCAGGAGGTCCTCGACGAGCTCGGTGAAGGCGCTGATGGTGTATGCGCTCAGCCCGATCACCGCGGACTGGTCGGGCGAGAGTCGGGAGGCGGTCGAGAGCCTCGTGGAAGTCGTCGGGCCGCGCGTCGAGTGCCGCCGAGCTGGCCCGACAGGCCGAGAAGGACACAACCTGCGAAGGTCGCGAGAGGGGTACCAGTGCCGGGTGGCCGGCGTGGTCGACATCTTCTTACGCGCGTCGTACGCGGCTCAGAAGAGCCGCCGCAGATCGCTCAGTCTTTAAGCGATAGGCGATCTGCGTTCGGAGGTGGTGAGTGCCCCACCCCGCTACTGCTCAACCCGCTAACTCGGACGCGTGCGGGCGAGAGAATGCTGACTGAGCGCAAGCACGAGATCATCCGGCTCGTCGCGAACCACGAGGACCTGGAGGCAGACGAGGAGTTCAAGGCTCTACCCGGCGAGCCGCTCCGTGAACGAGCGGATCAGGGAGGTGGAGGCGAGCGGGGCGCCGGGCGTCACACGACAACCGCCTCCACAACTCGGCCTGCCAGCCGTCGGCACTCC
>JBKPGE010000185.1:0-5902 GCA_046729215.1 Actinomycetota bacterium
GATGGGCATACGGCGTCGCTCTTTCCGAACGACGCCGCGCTGGAGGAACGCGAACGGCGGGCGGTCGCCGTCCTCCGGCCCGATGTCGATCGCGTGACCATGACGTTGCCCGTTCTCCGGGGCGCGGCAACCGTCGTTTTCCTCGTGCTCGGGCGTGACAAGGCGGCCGCCGTGGCGCGCGCATTCGGTGATATCACCGACCCGGCGACGCCGGCCAGCCTCGTCCGTTCAGGTACCGGAGTCACATATGCGTTCCTAGACCGAGCGGCCGCTTCGGAGGTCGTGGCCTAGACAGAGCCGTTGCCCGGGGCGTATATATAGCCCGGTCAGATGAGCGCGACGAACCCCCAGACCAATCCTGTCCCTGAAGTACTGACTATCGACAAGCCCGAGCAGCTCAAGGCGCTCGGCCATCCACTCCGCCTGCGCGTGCTCGAAACGCTGGGCGAATCGGACACGCCGATGTCGAACCGGGACCTGGCACAGAAGCTCGGCGTCGATCCCGGGCATCTGCATTTCCACGTGCGGATGCTGCTACGCGCCGGCCTGATCGAGCAGGTCGCCTCCGCCAAAGGGCGCGAGAAGCCCTATCGCGCGGCGGCGAAGACGCTCAAGGTCGCGCCCGAGCTCGTGTCAGCCGGCGCCTCGGAGCTCCAGGCGACGATCGTGGAGGACGTCCAGCGCGGGTGGAACGCCTACGCGGACGAGGGTCAGTTCCGGTTTGTGCGGATCAACGTGCGGGTCTCGCCCGAGAAGGCACTCGAGGTGCTCTCGGAGCTCGTGCCAACCTTCGACAAGGTCGAGGACGAGAACGAGGACATGCTGACGATCACGGCGATCATGCACCCGCACACGCCGGACGACCAGACCTAGCCCGGCAAGAGGGGTGAGGCTGGAAGCGGCGCGGACATGTCGCGTCGCTCAGCGAGCGCCTGCAGGACGAGCACGGTGTCCGCAACAGGGATGTCTTCTAGGTACTCGTCCCGCTGTTCAAAGGAGTCGAGAACATCCTCGACGGCGATCGTGTAGCCGGCCGTGTCCTCCGCGGCCAGCGTTGCGACGGCATCGGCGACGGCGAGCGGAAAATCGTCGCGATCGCGGAGGGAGCTCGCAGGCGTACGGGCGTCCTCGTCCCGGCCCAGAGTCAGGAGCGCAAGGGCGGCGGCGTAGGCCCCGATCGGCGTGGCGCTCTCGAGGGCTCGTTCGTCGAGCGTCTTGCGAGCGTACTCCTCGGCGGCGAGCCAGTCCTCGGCCAGGATGGAGGCCTTCATCATTGCGATGAGCCGCCCCCAGCTCCCGGGCGGCGCGTCGGCGTAGCTGTCGAGGTACGTGCGCGCGGCGTCTTTGAACCGCTTCGCCGCAGCCTCCTTGTCGCCGAGCATCAATTGCGAGAGCCCGGCTCCGTACGCGGCGTTGCCCATGCGCGTCAGCTGGCGCTGGCGGGTGTCGGGATCGTCCGGAAGCCGCTCCGAGCCGTCGCGAAAACGCCCCTCCTCCCGCTCCACGTGGGCATTCCAGTCCACGGCCACGCGAGTATTGTCATCGCTGATGGCACGGGAGCTCAGGGAAGTCGTCTACGTCGACGGGCTGCGAACCGTCTTCGGGCGGGCCGGGCCGAAGGGATTCTTCTGGCGCACGCGCGCCGACGACATGGCGGTGAAGGTCGTCCGGGAGCTGCTGCGCCGCAATCCCAGCCTGGCGCCCGAGCGGATCGGCGACGTGATCATGGCGGCGACCGCGCAGGTCGGCGACCAGGGTCTGACCCTCGGCCGGGACGTGGCTCTTCTGGCCGGGATTCCGCAGAGCGTCCCGGGCTTCGCGCTCGACCGGATGTGCGCCGGCGCGCTGACCTCGGTGACGACCGGCGCAGGGGAGATCGCGATGGGAGCCGCGGACGTGGTCGTCGCCGGCGGCGTCGAGCACATGGGCCACCATCCGATGGGCGCCGAGGTCGACTTCAATCCACGCTTCGTCTCCGAGCGGCTCGTGGACACGTCCGCGGTGACGATGGGTGCGACGGCCGAGAACCTGCACGACCGGTTTCCGCAGCTGACGAAGGAGGACGCGGATCGCTTCGCCGTGCAGTCGCAGACGCGCGCCTCGGCCGCATGGCAGAACGGCGTGATGGACGCGACGGTCGTGCCGATGTCGGTGTTCACAGACGACGGCTGGACCGTGGCCGACCGCGATCAGTTTCTGCGTCCGGACACCTCGATGGAGGGACTTGCGGAGCTGCCCACGCCGTTTCGCGCCGGCGGGCGAGTGACGGCCGGGAACTCGGCGGGGCTCACGGACGGCGCGACGGCGGCTCTCCTCGCCTCGGAGGAGACAGCCGGGGAGCTCGGCTTGGAGCCCAAGATGCGGCTCGTCGGGTTCGCGTTCGCGGGTGTCGAGCCCGAGTTGATGGGGATCGGCCCGATTCCGGCCACGAAGCGCGTACTCGAGCAGGCCGGGCTGACGCTCGACGACGTCGATCTGTTCGAGCTGAACGAGCCGTTCGCCGTTCAGGTGCTGACCTGGTGCGACGGCATGGCCGTGGCGCCTGACGACGAGCGGCTGAATCCGTACGGCGGCGCAATCGCGTGCGGCCACCCACTGGCCGCAACCGGCGTTCGGCTGATGGCGCAGCTCGCCTACGGGTTCGGGGACCGGCCGCAGGCGCGCTATGGGCTGACGGCGCTCTGCATCGGGATGGGGATGGGGGCCGCTGTTCTCTGGGAGTCGCTGGTTGGTGACTGAGTTCAAGCTCGCGCGGGTCGAGGTGGAAACCGGACCGCTCGCGCTCGTCACGATCGACAACGGGGAGGACTACACCAAGCCCACGGTGTTCGGGCGCGCGGCGCTCGAGTCGCTGACCCGGCTGCTGGATGAGCTGGAGAACGGCGAGTGGGTCGGAATGGTGCTGACCGGCAAGCCGTTTGTGTTCTGCGCCGGCGCCGACATCAACGAGTTCCACCGGGTCGATCCGGAGACGGCGCGGCTCGGAAGCCGGGCCGGCCACGAGCTCTTCGGCCGGATCGCAGCGCTCCCCTACCCCACGCTTGCGGCGATCAACGGCGCCTGCCTCGGCGGCGGCCTCGAGATCGCGCTGCATTGTGACTACCGCACGATCTCCACGGCGGTTCGCCATTTCGGCTTCCCCGAGGTGTTCCTCGGGCTCTTCCCAGCCTGGGGCGGCACCCAGCTCGTCCCGCGGATGGCGGGCGTCGACGCGGCGATCCAGCTCATCGTCACGAACCCGCTACGCCAGAACAAGCTGCTGAGTGGTGCCGAAGCGCAGGAGCTCGGCCTCGTGGACGCGCTGCTCGAGCCGGCCGAGTTCCTCGACGAATCGATCGCGTTCCTGCTGGCACGGCCCGAAGAGACAAGTCCAGGGGCCAGGCCGCGGGACACGGCCGAAGCGGCCGAGGCGGTGGCGAAAGCCAGGCGGCAGTTGGACGACTCGCTCCACGGCGCCACGCCCGGGCCCTACACCGCGCTCGACCTCATCGAGGGTGCCGCCACCGGCTGGAGCATCGACGAGGGCTACGCAGCTGAAGAGGACGCGATCGCCGGGCTCCTGCCGGGACGGCAGGCGCAGGCCTCGCTCTACGCCTTCGACCTCGTCGAGCGGCGCGCCAAGCAGAACATCGGCCGCCCGGATGTGGAGGCGCGCCCGGTGAGGAAGGTCGGGATCGTCGGTGCAGGGCTCATGGCCACGCAGTTGGCAACGCTCTTCCTGCGCCGGCTCGAGGTACCGATCGCGATCCGAGACCTCGACCAGGAGATCGTCGACCGCGCCGTCGACGGCATCGAAGCGGAGCTCGAGAGTCAGGTTGAGAAAGGCCGCTACGACGAGGGGAAAGCCCGCTTCCTCGCCTCACTCGTCACAGGTGGAACCGGGTACGAGCATTTCGCCGACTGCGATTTCGTCCTCGAGGCGGTGTTCGAGGAGATGAGCGTGAAGCAGCAGGTCTTCGCCGACCTCGAAGCGGTCGTCTCACCCGAGTGCGTGCTGGCGACGAACACGTCATCGCTCTCCGTCACCGAGATGGGCGCGAACCTCGAGCACTCGGAGCGGCTCGCGGGCTTGCACTTCTTCAACCCTGTGGCCGTCCTGCCGCTCGTCGAGATCATCCGCACGCCGGTGACGGACGACACGACCCTCGCGACGGTGTGGGACGTCGCGGCCCAGCTCCGCAAACGGCCGGTGGTCGCCAAGGATGCTCCTGCCTTCATCGTCAACCGCGTGCTGACGCGTATGACAGTCGTCCTCATGGATGCGCTCGAGCACGGCAACACGATCGAGGAGACCGACGAGGCGATCCTGCGGCTGGGGATGCCGATGGCGCCGTCTGTGCTCCTTCAGATGGTCGGCCCGCGGGTCGCCAATCACGTGCTGCAGACGCTGAACGAGGCGTATCCCGGTCGCTTCCCGCTGTCCGAGACGCTCGCCAAGTACGCTGAAGGCAAGGACGAGATCGCCGTCCGCGCCGACGCGCGACGATCGGTCGATGAGATCCAGCAAGCCGTCCTCGAGGCGATCGCAGACGAGATCCGCCACATGCTCGACGAGGGCGTCGTGGAGAGCGCCAAGGACGTCGACACGGCGCTCCTCCTCGGTGCGGGCTGGCCGTTCTTCCTCGGCGGGATCACGAAGTTCCTCGATCAAACGGGCGTTTCCGAGCAGGTCTCCGGGCAGCCGCTCGCGGGATCGAGGGCTGCAGCAGCAGCGTAATTTTCCCGGCCCAGTTCGGCTACACTGTGTGACACAGCGCTCGCACGGGGACTGAGCGAGCGCGGCCTTTCTTCGGAGTTGGCGGCGCGGAGGAGCTTGCCGCTCACGTTGCACGAAGCTATCGAGCAAACCACTGTCCCTTCTGAAGCGACTCCTGCGCTCGTCGAGGATGCCGAGCGCGCCGCTGCATGGGCTGGTGAGCCCTTCCTGCATCCGGACGAGAATCCCGATGTCGTCCTCGCCCCCGGCACGGCGCGGCGCGGGGCGCTTGGCGACGCGCTGAAGGAGATCGAGAGCGGACGCTCCGACCCGTCCTCGGAGTGGAAGATCCGTTACGCGTTCATGCTGGGGCTCGAGCGGGTGCTCAGCGAGCGCCCGCCGAAGCTCCGCTCCGGCACGGAGCTGCGTCGCCACCAGGTCGACGCGCTCGCCGGAATGCTCACCGAGCTGATCGCCTCGAACCAGCGCGCAGCCGCCGAGAACGGGAATGGAAAGCCGCTAAGCGCTGAGGAGGTGGCCGAGCTCGAAGCCGAGGAGGACGACGAGCTGGCCAACGGTGACGAGCTCGAGCTGCTGGAGCCCACAGCCGCGGATCCCGGCGCCGCGCGCCGCTACCGCTTCCGCCATCCCACGGCATCTGGGAAGACGATCGCGGCCGCTGGCTTCGTCGAGGCTGCGCGAACGCTCGGCGTCTTGATCCTGACCCATCGCCGTTTGCTCGTCTCGCAGTTCAACCGCGAGCTCGGCGAGGAAGGTTACGGCGACCGGCTCGCGCCGGCCGTCACGCGCGGCGAGAAGCCGTCCCGCGGTGACCTGATCACCGTTCAGACGTACGCCTGGTTCGCGCGCCATGTCAACGATCTCGAGCGCGGCGTCTACCACCTCGTGATCTGCGACGAGGCGCACACCGCGCTCGGCGAGAAGACCAGTGCGGCGATCCGGGCGCTGACCGAGCCGGTCTACATCGGCATGACGGCGACTGAGCAGCTGATCGCCAAGCAGGTCTCGGATGTCTTCCCCGCGTCGGTCGACGATCTTCCACTTCAGGACGCAGCCCGCCGCGGGTTGATTGCGCCGCTTCGCTCGCTTCGCGTTCCTCCGGCCGCCGCGATCAACTCGGTTCCGATCGTCGGCGGCGACTTCGAGGAGCGCGCCCTGGCCGAGGTGCTCGACCACCAGGCGCTG
>JBKPGE010000186.1:0-9569 GCA_046729215.1 Actinomycetota bacterium
CTCCTGTACGGCGTCATCGGCGATTCGCTCGTCGAGCTCGGCCGCTACGACGAGGCGTTCCGCAACTTCGACCGTCTCGGAGAGTTGAAGCCCGGCTTGACCGCCTACTCGCGGATCTCCTACGCGCGCGAGCTCCTCGGCTACACCGACGGGGCCATCGCCGCGATGCAGCTCGCCGTAGATTCGGCCGGCGACGCCGGAGAGCCCTCGGCCTGGGCCCGCACGCAGCTCGGCAAGCTCTACTTCTCCCAGGGGCGCACGACCGAAGCCGCGCGGCAGTACCGCCGCGCCCTCGCGTACTACCCTGGATACGTTCACGCGCTCGACGCGTTTGCGCATGTCGAGGCCGCTCGGGGGCGATTCGCGCAGGCGATCCGCCTCGAGCGCCGCGCCGTGCAGCAAACTCCGCTGCCGCAGTTCGTCGGCGCGCTGGGCGATCTCTATCGCGCGAGCGGCCGCCCCGCCGCGGCGCACGCTCAGTATCGGCTCGTCGGCGTGCTCGACCGCCTGTTCGTCGCGAACGGCGTCGCCACGGACCTCGAGCTCGCACTCTTCAACGTCGACCACGGCGTCCGCCTCCGGGAGTCGCTCGACCGCGCCCGACGCGCACAGCGAGAGCGCCCGAGCATCGAGGCGGACGGCGTCCTGGCTTGGGCGCTGGCGCGAAACGGCCGATGCGGCCAAGCGCTGCGCTTCTCCAAGCGCGCGCTTCGGTTGGGCACGCGCGACGCGCCCAAGTTCTTCCACCGCGGGATGATCGAGCGCTGCCTCGGACACGAGCTTGAGGCCGGGCGCTGGTTCCGCCGCGCGCTGCGGACGAACCCGAACTTCTCGCTCGTCTGGGCGCCGGTCGCCCGGGAGGCACTCTCGTGAGGCGGCTCGCCGTCGTCATCGCGGGGCTCGCGCTCCTAGCTCCGGCCGCCGCGCAGGCGCACCCGCTCGGGAACTTCACGATCAACCGGTACGCCGGCGTCGAGCTGTCTGGGAACCGGGTCTACCTCCATTACGCCCTCGACCTCGCCGAGATTCCCACCTACCAGGAAGGGGCTCGCTTCCGCCGGGCGGGGATCGCACGCGAGCTCGCGGCAAGGCTCCGCCTGACCGTCGACGGAGACCGTGTGCCGCTCCGGGCGCTCTCCAAGCAGGTCGAGCGGAGACCCGGTGCCGGCGGCCTCCAGACGCTCCGCTTCGACGCCGTCTACGACGGCGGCCGGAGCGGAGGATCCGTCGCCTTCCGCGACGAGAACTTCGCCGGACGACTTGGCTGGAAGGAAGTCGTCGTCCGCGCGGAGCGTGGCGCGAAACTGCTCTCCTCGACTGTTCCGCGCGAGAGCGTCAGCAGCGAGCTCCGCTCGTATCCGAAGGATCTGCTCCGGCAGCCCGCGAACTCGACCTCCGCGCGGTCGACGCTCAGGCCCGGGACGCTCCCCGGTGTTCCCCCTGCACTGGGGAGCCGCCCGGCCGCCTCGCACCAGGGCGGCGGCTTCGAATCGCTCATCGCCCGTGATGACCTCGGGCCCGGGCTGATCCTCCTCTCCCTTGCGCTCGCCCTCTTCTGGGGCGCGTCGCATGCCCTCACCCCGGGGCACGGCAAGGCGATCGTCGCCGCCTACCTCGTCGGCTCGCGGGGCAAGGCGCGCCACGCCCTCGCCCTCGGCGGGATCGTGACCCTCACGCACACGATCGGCGTCTTCACGCTCGGCGTGGTCACGCTGGCCCTCTCCGAGCTCGTCGTCCCGGAAACGCTCTACCCCTGGCTCAACCTCGTCTCGGCGCTCCTCGTCGTGGGCGTGGGACTCAGCGTCCTGCGCAGGCGGCTACGCCGCAGTCACAACCATCATCACCATCCCCACGACCACTCGGCACGAGGCCTGGTCGCGGTCGGCATTTCCGGCGGGATCCTCCCCTGTCCCACCGCCCTCGTCGTCCTGCTCGCGGCGATCTCCCTTCACCGAGTCGGTTTCGGACTGCTTCTCATCGTGGCGTTCAGCCTCGGGCTGGCGTCGGTGATCACCGGAATCGGCCTGCTGGCGATCTCCGCGAAGCAGGTCTTCTCCCGCATGAGCTTCGAAGGCGCCTTCGTGCGGGCGCTGCCGGCCGTCAGTGCGGCGGCGATCGTCGCCCTCGGCCTCGTCATGACCGTTCGGTCACTCCCTACTCTCACCTGAAAGGAGATTCGAATGTTCGGACTCGACGACTTCATCGCCTCCTATTCAGACGGCGCCGCCGTGTGGCTCGTCGTGGTCGTCGCCATCCTGCTCGGGCTTCGCCACGCGACCGACCCGGATCACGTCGCCGCCGTGACGACGCTCGTCGCCGGCGCCCGCGAGAACGCCGCCCGGGTCGCGGCAGGCCTCGGCGCCGCCTGGGGCCTCGGGCACGCCGCGACGCTCTTCGCCTTCGGCGTGCCCATACTGCTGCTCGACCAGTACCTGCCGGAGCCTGTCCAGCAGGCGGCCGAAACCGCGATCGCGCTCGTCATCGCCGCGCTCGCCATCCGGTTGATCTTCCGCTGGCGCAAGGGGCTTCTGCGCCTGAGCGAAGAGCACTCGCACCCCCACCGCGGTCGCACGAAGCTGAGCGCCTTTGCGATCGGCCTCGTCCATGGCATGGGCGGGAGCGCGGGGGTCGGCATCCTGCTCGTCGCATCGATCGAGTCCCAGGCGCTGGGGATCCTCGCGCTCGCGCTCCTCGCGATCTTCACCGCCGTCTCGATGACGATCGTCTCGACCGGCTTCGGAGCGGCGCTCGGAAGCCGGCCGCTTCGGGGCTCGTTCGCGGCGATGGTGCCGGCGTTCGGCCTCGCGAGCCTCGGGTTCGCAGTCTGGTACGGAGCCGCCGCATGGGCGCTCGCGCCCTACCCGTTCTGAACCACTGGGCTGGGTTGTGCGAATCAGAATGATGAGCATGACCCAGCCTGAGCTCCACGACCTGGCGGCGGCCTACGCCCTCAACGCCCTCGACCCCGAGGACCGGTGGACGTACGAGCGGCACCTCGACACCTGCGAGCGCTGCCGCGACGAGGTTGCCTCCCTGCGCGAGGGAGCGGCCCAGCTGGCCTATGCCCATGAAGCCCGGGCTCCGCGCCCCGAGCTTCGCGAGCGCATCCTTCGCGCGGCGCGCGATCAGCGGCCCACCCGGGTTGTCCAATTCCCACGCTGGCTGTTCCCGGTCACCGCGGTGGCCGCCGTCGCCGCATCGATTGCGGCCATCGGCCTCGGGCTGTGGGCGAACTCGCTCCGAGACATGGACGCCCGGGAACGCGTCGTCGCCGTGAGCGGGGCACCCGGTGCGCTGATCGTCAGCGGCGACGAGGGGAAGCTCGTCCTCTGCCTCGACGAGGCTCCGGCCAGCAAGACGTACGAGGCCTGGGTGATCCAGGACAAGACCCCGCGGCCTGCGGGCGTGTTCGCCGGCGGGTGCCGCACCGTGACGCTCACGCATCCCGTCCAGGACGGCAACACCATCGCCGTGACCCTCGAGAACGAGGGCGGCTCGGACACGCCACATGGAGACATTCTCGCGAGCGCCAATGTCTGAATACGCGTTAGCTTTGGCGCCGGTCATCGGGCGGAGGCGCTTGAAACAGAGGTCTGACGAGGAGCTCTTGGAAGCGATCGCCTCAGGCGACAACGACGCGCTCGGCGCCCTCTACGACCGCTTCGGGCGCGTCGCTTACGGGCTTGCCTTTCGCATCCTCCGCGACCGGGCGCTCGCCGAGGACGCAGTCCAAGAGGCGTTCCTCGCGGTTTGGCGCTCGGCGGAGGGATACCGGCGAGAGCGGGCCAAAGCGGCGACGTGGGTACTGACGCTCGTCCATCGCCGCGCGATCGATCTCGTCCGCCGTGAGGACCGGCGTCGCGGCGATCCACTCGAAGAGACGCCCGAGGCCGGCGGCCCAACCGTCGACGAGGAAGCTGACCTGCGCGACAAGAGAACGGCCGTGCAGGCGGCGCTCGCCCAGCTCCCTCCGGACCAGCGCCAGGCGCTGGAGCTTGCGTACTACGGCGGCTACACGCAGTCAGAACTGGCCGAGCGGCTCGACGTCCCACTGGGAACGGTCAAGAGCCGAATGTTCGCGGGCCTGGCTCGGCTCCGAGAGCTCGTCCTGGACACCTGAAGCACGAAGGCGGCAGAAGCCGCCTTCGCACGAAACGAGTATCCGGGAGAGCTACGCCTCCTGAGACTTGCCCTCGATGGTTGCCTGCTCGCCCGATCCGATCTGGATGCGACGCGGCTTCGGGGTCTCGGGCTTCTTGACCTTTACTTCGAGCACGCCGTCCCGGTAATCGGCCTTGACGTCGTCCTCGGTGATGCCTTGCGGAAGCCCAACCGAGCGCGTGAAGCTGCCAACACGGCGCTCGTAGCGGTAAAAGCGGTCGTCCTTGGCCTCTTCGGTCCGGTCCCGCTCGCCGCTTACCGTCAGCGAACCGTCGTCGAACTCGACCGAGATCTTGTCCTCGGGAATGCCAGGCAGATCGAATGCGTACACGAGCTCGCCCTCGGTCTCCCAGACGTCGACGGGCGGCACCCACGTCCGGCCGGCGGTCTCGCCCTGGCCGAACGCGCTCATCAAGCGGCCCATGTCGTTCTGAAGGGCAGCGATCTCACGAAACGGCTCCCAACGAACCAGCGTTGCCATTGTGAGTTACCTCCTGGTCGGACAGCTCTGATAGATACACGATGATAAAATCTAAGCGTCTACTTGTCAAGTCGCGGAGGAACTAGCATCCGCGCGATGCTGGACGTTCCGGACACGCTGAAAGGCCGCAGCTTCACACGTGTCGCGGACTTCTCCACAGCGGAGCTCGAGCTCGTCCTCGACCTCGCCGAACGGCTGAAGGCCACCCCGCGCGAAGAGCAGCAGGTCCTGCCAGGTCGCTCGCTCGGGATGATCTTCCAGAAGCCCTCGACCCGGACGCGGGTCTCGTTCGAGGTCGGCATCGCTCAGCTCGGCAGCCACGGCCTCTACCTCCGCGCCGACGACCTCCAGCTGGGCCGAGGCGAGACGATCCGGGACACGGCGACGGTTCTCTCTCGCTACCTCGACGGCATTGTCATCCGTACCTTTGCCCAGTCGGACGTCGAAGAGCTGGCGGAATACGCCGACATCCCGGTCATCAACGGCCTCACGGACGAAACGCACCCGTGCCAGGCGCTCGCCGACATGCTCACGATCCGCGAACGGCTCGGCCGGCTCGAAGGCATCCGCGTCACCTACCTCGGCGACGGGAACAACGTCTGCGCGTCGCTCATGGTCGCCGCAGCCCGCCTGGGATCGAGCTTCATCGCCGCCACGCCGCCCGGCTACGAGCCGGACGAGCGGTCGATCGCTGTCGCGCGGGCCTCGGGCGGCGATGTCGCCGTCGTCAACGACCCGTCGGAGGCGGTTCGCGGCGCCGACGTCCTCTACACGGACGTCTGGACGAGTATGGGCCAGGAGGAGGAGCGAGAGCGCCGCCTTCGGGATCTCGCCGGCTTCGGGATCGACGACGAGCTTCTTCAGCAGGCCGGAAACGGCGCGATCGTGCTGCACTGCCTACCGGCCCACTACGGCGAGGAGATCACCGAGGAGATCCTCTACGGGCCGCAGTCGGCCGTCTGGGATCAGGCCGAGAACCGCCTGCACGCACAGAAAGCGCTGATGGCGCTCGTCGTCCGGTAGCGCCGACGCTTGTTCCCGATCAAGGACAACGTCCCGACGCGGTCGTTTCCGATCGTGACGGTGACGCTGATCGCGATCAACGTCGCAGTCTTCTTCCTCTACGAGGTCCCCGACCAGAATCGCGCCGTCAACGAGCTTGCGTTCCACCCGTGCGAGGTCGAGCGCTCGTGCGTGGTCGTCGGCCAGGACTGGCCGCTCACGGCGGTGACGTCGATGTTCCTGCACGCCGACCTGCTGCACCTGGGCGGGAACATGCTCTTCCTCTGGATCTTCGGGAACAACGTGGAGGACGCGTACGGCAGGCTGCGCTATCTCGTCTTCTACTTCCTCGGAGGCTTCGCGGCGACGGCGCTTCAGACGGCGATCACGCTGTTCTTCGCCGATCAAGTTTCCGCTGAGATCCCGAACCTCGGCGCGAGCGGGGCGATTTCGGCGGTGCTCGGCGCCTACCTGGTGCTATTGCCGAACGCGAGTGTCGTCACAGCGATCTTCTTCTTCTTCATCATCATTCGTGAGTTCCCGGCCTGGCTCTTCCTCGGGTTCTGGTTCCTGTTGCAGCTGTGGGCCGGCGGGTTCTCGCTCCTCAACCCGGAGCCGGGAGGCGGCGTCGCCTTCTTCGCCCACATCGGCGGTTTCGTCTTCGGGGTCGTGACCGCGAGGATCTTCCTCAAGCGCAGTCCCCCACAACCGGCGTACTGATGGAGTTCGACGAGCACGTGCGAGCCGCACTCGACGGGCTCCCTCCGGAGTTCGCGGCCGCGCTGCAGAACGTCGCCGTCGTGGTCGAGGAGGAAAACCCGGAAGAGCCCGACCTCTTCGGCTGGTACGACGGCCTCGGGCCCGGACTGGATCACGCCGGCGCCCTGCCCGACCGGATCGTCATCTACCGCGGCCCGCTCGAGGAAGCGTTTCCCGATCCGGACCACCTGGAGCGCGAGATTCGCATCACGGTTCTCCACGAAATTGGTCACTTCTTCGGCCTCGACGAGGACCGGATTAACGATCTCGGCTACGGGTAAGGGAATGGCGTCCCGGGTGCACTCGTTTACATAGACGTGAGCATCTTGCAAGACATCCGTACCGAGATCGAGCGCGCCAGCGAGGAGCGTGCCGAGCTCTTGCACCGTCTGTCCCAAGGACACGACGTCGTCCTCGCCGCCGAGCTCCGCGAGCTTGACGATCGAATTGCTGCGCTCTGGGACGAGCACCGCGAGGCGCGGGCACGTGCGCGTTTCGGCGACCGGGACGAGATCATCCGGCGCGCCCGCCTCGAGGAACGCATCGACCGAGCCGCTTAGACACACAACCACGCGAAGGAGCGCCGAACGCGCTCCTTCGCATAGAGCGGGCTACACCAGGCGCGACTCGTAGGCGAAGACGACGACCTGCACTCGATCGCGCAGCTGCAGCTTCATGAGGATCCGGCTGACATGGGTCTTGACCGTGGTCTCGCTGACGAAGAGCTCCTTCGCGATCTCGGCGTTCGAGAGCCCTCGCGCGATCAGCTTCAACACCTCGAGCTCGCGTTCTGTCAGCTCCTCCAGCTCGGGCGGCGGCGTCCGGGGGGCTTCTGGCGGCCGCCGAACGAACTCCTCGATCACCCGCCGCGTGATCGACGGGGCGAGGAGCGCCTCGCCCGAGCCGACCGCGCGAATGCCCTCGACGAGCTGCTCCGGCGGCACGTCTTTGAGCAGGAAGCCGCTCGCGCCCGCTCGCAGCGCTTCGTAGACGTATTCATCCATGTCGAACGTGGTCAGCATCACGATCTTCGTCCGAGCGTCCTCGTCGGCCAGGAGCCGTCTCGTCGCCTCGATCCCGTCCAGCTCTGGCATTCGCACGTCCATCAGGACGATGTCCGGACGGAGGCGCCTCACCTCGTCGATCGCTTCCACGCCGTTCGACGCCTCACCCACGACCTCCACGTCGTCCTCGGCGTCGAGGATCATCCGGAACCCGGCACGTACGAGTGCCTGGTCGTCCACGATCAGGATGCTGAGTCGCTCCACGTTGGTCTTTGCCTCCTCGGGGAGGGTGTCGAGGGTCCTCAGCGGCGGGAACTCAGCAGGCAGGTCGCCCGTCCGTCATGCTCGTCCTCCTCGTACTCGAGCAGAGTGTGTGAGGTCTGAGAAAGCAGGATCTGGCCGCCGTGACCCGCGTCGCAGATCCTCGCTGCGCGGTGGACGGCACGCCCGTGGTAGCGGTTCTCGCTCACCGAGGCGTCTCCGGTGTGGATCCCCATGCGAACCCGCACTTCGGTGCCGTCGGGCCAGGAGTGCGCTAACAGCGCACGCTGGCCGGCCACAGCGGCCCGGACCGCGTCGCGCGCCTTGCGGAAGCAAAAGAAGAACGAGTCGCCCTGCGAGTCGATCTCCGACCCGCCTGTCTCCTCGAACGCGCTGCGCAACAGCCTCTGGTGGTCGGCGAGCACGTCTCCGTAGCGGTCACGGAGCTGTCTCAGTAGCGCAGTGGATCCTTCGATGTCGCTGAAGAGGAAGGTGACGGTCCCGCTCGGAAGCTCCGGCATGCGCCAAGCCTGCCACGTCGAGTGGGCTGCGCCTAGTTCAGTGGGAGCCGTGCTCTTAGCGCGAAACCGCCGCCCGGCTCGGGGCCGGCATCGAGCTCGCCGCCGTAGACGGCGACCCGCTCTCGCATCCCGACGAGCCCCTGCCCACCGCTCTCCCCGGAACCGTCCGAGGAACCCCGGCCGTCATCGGTGATGACAAGCTCGACAGCGCCGTCGCCGTAGCGGACGACCACGTCTGCCCGGGTCGCCTGGGCGTGCTTGATCGCGTTCGTCAGTGCTTCCTGGACGAGGCGGTACGCGGTGAGATCGAGACCTACGGGCAGTTCGGTCGCCGTGCCCTCGATTTCAACGTGGACCGGGAGACCGGCCTCGCGCGCCTGCTCGACGAGCCGATCGAGGTGCTGGATGCTCGGCTGCGGCGCGAGTGCCGGTGCCTCCTCGGGTCGCCGGAGAACCCCCACGAGCCGGCGCATCTCGGCGAGCGCCTCCCGGCCGGCCTGCTCGACGACGAGCAGAGCCTCGCGCTCTCGCTCCTGATCGGGCCTGAGTAGCCGGCGCACACCCGACGCCTGGACGGTCATCACGCTGACGCTGTGCCCTACGACGTCGTGGAGCTCACGCGCGATCCGCGCCCGCTCTTCGGCCACGGCGGCTCGTGCCTCTTCCGCGCGTTGCAATTCAATCCTGGCCGCTCGCTCCTCGGCAAATCGCGCCTGCTCGAGCTTGCGTCCGATTCCGAACGCGAAGAGCCACGTGATCGAGAAGAGCAGAGGCGTGAAGATGAAGTCACCGCCGCCGGCATCCGGGTCGTTCCACACGACGATCGGGATCGCGGCGAGCATCACGATCAGTCCGACGAGCGCCTGCCGCCGGTCTTCCAGCAAACCGATGAGGAAGGCAGCGGCGAGCGCGGTCAGGAACCCGGCCAATGTGTAAGTGACGAGAGCGCCACCCCAGAACGACACACCGGCGGCAGCGACGAACGCGCTGACCGGTGCGCCGAACGGGAACCAACGCCGGCCGAGAAGCACCAGCGTCAGCGCCGCCTCCACGATCACCGCCACGAGGAGCGGAGAAGTTGGTGCGTCCGTGGCGTCCCGTCGGGCGATGATCTCGGCCGCACCGCCGATCGCAGCGATGACGACGAGCGCGTCGAACCAGTAGCGCTGAACGACCGGCGAGACCTTCCTCTTCACACCGTCAAGGTAATTCCGGCTCATCGATCTCGCGTCGGCCGCCATGACGATTTCAGGATCCTCCTTCAGGAGGACGCCGACAAGCGCCTCTACACTGTTTGTGACTCGGGGCGTTAGCTCAGCTGGGAGAGCGCCGGCTTTGCAAGCCGGAGGTCACCGGTTCGATCCCGGTACGCTCCACTAG
>JBKPGE010000187.1:0-14243 GCA_046729215.1 Actinomycetota bacterium
CGGCGCGCGCGTCGTGCACGGCAGCGGCCAGCTCGTCGACCGCTTCCCTCGCCCGCTCCAGCTCTGCCTCGGCCTCGGCGGCCGGATCGGCTCCCGCCGCCCTCGCTTCGAGCTCGGCCTGGGCTTCCGCCGCACGCGCCAGAAGCTCCTCGTAGGAGTCGCAACTGAAGCGACGCTTGGCGGCGGCGATGCGCTCGAGCTCGCCCTCGACGTGCTCCAGGCGTCCGGGCTCGGCCTCGAGGCCGGAGAGAAACGAACGGAGCTCGACCGCCGTCTCTCGAAGCCGTACGACGGACTCCCGCAGCTCGCCGCCCGCCTGCGCAAGCTCCGAAGCCAGCCGCTCGAGCGGCGCGATCGCGCGTTCTGCCTGAGCAGCGAGGCCGGCAGCCCCGTCGCCGTCTTCCGGCTCGAGCGCCTCGGCAGCGATGCTCGTGGCGGCGGCCAGCTCCGTCACGTGCCGCAGCTGCTCGCGCTCGGCCAGGAGCGATGCTTCGGTGTCCACGCCGAAGCCTTCGGTCGCCTCCGCCAGCGTTTCCAGTTCGGCGAGGCGCGCCTCTGAGGCTGCGGCGTCCCGGGCGCTTTCGTCGTACCGGCGTTGCGCAGCGGCGAGCTCGCGCCACGCGCGGCGGAGAGCTGCCCGCCGGCGCAGCTGCTCTTCGCCGACGAACGAGTCGAGGACGTCGAGCTGGTACGCCGGCCGGGCGAGACGTCGCTGCTCGAACTGGCCGGACGTCCCGACGAGCAGCTCACCCGCGGCCGCCACGTCCTCCCGCGCAGCCGCACGTCCCCAGGCATAGGCGCGGGTACGGCCGTCGCCGAAGATCCGGCGTGCGATGACGAGGCCAGGTTCGTCCTCGGGCTGCAGCTCAGCAAGGGCCTCGAGCCCTTCTTCCTCGAAGAACCCCGACGGAACGTCGAACTCGGCCTCGACGTAGGCCTCCTCCGCGCCCGGACCGATCGCCTTCGCGTCACCCTTCGCGCCCAGGAGAAGCCCCACGGCCTGCGCCAGGACCGTCTTCCCTGCTCCGGTCTCGCCGGTGATCGCATTGAGCCCGTTCGCGAGCTCGAGCTCTGCCTCCCGGATCAGGACCAGGTTCTCGATGCGCAGGCGGCGCAGCACGAGCGCGATGCTACGCGTGGCTCAGGACGCAAACGTGTCGCGGTAGCGACGGAAGAACGTCGATTCCGGCAGCCTCGCAAGGAGGCTTCGCGCTTCCGCCAGCCGTACGATGACGGTGTCCCTCTGCCTGAGCTGCCCGATCTCGTGTCCGTCGGCGAGGACGACGACGTCGACGTCCGGAGTCAGGCTCGTGACCTCGAGGTCGTGGTTGCGCGGGACGACCAGCGGGCGTGCGTGGAGCGAATGCGGCGCGACGAACGTGACCGCCATCGAGTCGAGACCCCAGACGAGAACAGGGCCGCCGTTCGACAGGTTGTAGGCCGTCGACCCGATCGGCGTCGAGCAGATCACGCCGTCACACGGCACCGAGCCGAGGTCCTCTCCGCCGATCGTCCAGCGCAGCTCGACCATCCGACCGATCGACGCGCTGGACGCGACGACGTCGTTGACTGCGGGATGGCGGTCGCCGCCGAGCTCGGCCTCGAGCGTCGGTAGCTCCACGGTCACGAACTCGCCTTTGAAGGCACGTTCGAGTCCGCTCTCGAGCTCCTCCTGGGGGACGCCTGTGAGGAAGCCGACCCGTCCGAAGTTGACGCCGAGAACCGGGACGCCCGTGCCGAGGAAGCGCTTGAGGGCCCGGAGCATCGTTCCGTCACCGCCGAGAACGACGGCCAGGTCGACGTGGTCGGAATCGACCAGCTCGACCCCCACCTCCTTCGCCACGCGCTCGACGCGCTCGACCGCCTCCGACACTAGCTCGGGCTTCCCATGCGAGACGACGGTGGCCTTATCGATCGACGGCATCGCGAATCCAGTCGTCGAGCTCCGACGGCAGCTCCGGCTCGGGCCGGCGCACGAGGTGGAGGAAGAACTCACGGTTGCCCTTCGGCCCGGGAAGCCCCGAGTCCGATACGCCCACAGTCGCAGCGTCCCAGTCGAGCGCGGCTTCGGCCACCTCGCGCAGCACGCGCTCGTGGACGGGCGGGTCGCGGACGACTCCGCCCTTGACATGCTCACGTCCCGCCTCGAACTGCGGCTTCACGAGGACGACCGCCTGCCAGCCGCGCTTCGCGAGCGGGAGGACCGCCGGAAGCACTCGGCGGACGCTGATGAACGAGACGTCGCAGGTGACGAGCTCCGGCGCGAAGGGCAGCTCCGCGAGGTGCCGTGCATTCACGCCTTCCATCACGATCACCCGCGGATCCTCCCGCAGCCGCTCGTGCAGCTGCGCCCGTCCGACATCGAGAGCGATCACTCGCGCCGCGCCCCGCTGGAGGAGAACGTCCGTGAATCCGCCGGTCGACGCACCGACGTCGAGCGCGTCCCGTCCCGCGGGCTCGACGGTGAACACATCGAGCGCGTGGTCCAGCTTTTCACCGCCCCGCGAGACGAACCGCGGCCGCTCGGTGAGCTGGAGCGGCGCCGTTTCGTCCACCTGCTGGCCGGCCTTGTCGAAGCCGGGGACCAGCCCGGCCATGACCAGCGCCTGTGCCTGAGCGCGGGAGTCCGCAAGGCCGCGCTCGACGAGGAGCACGTCGAGGCGTTTCTTCATCGCACGTAGGCTAAATGGCATGGCTCGGGGTCTCGCCGTCCTCCTCTTGACCTGCTCGTTTGCCCTCGCCGCACTCGACGCTCGTGCGGCGCCGGGCCCGGTCACGCTCAGGATCGTCTTTCCGGAGGGCTTCAGCGTGCGGCAGATGGCCGACCGCGTCTCGGAGGTGCGGAAGATCGCGATTCGCAAGCGGCAGGTCACGCCAAGGCTCAACGGCGTCGCCTACAAAGCCGCCGCCGGTCGGGCCCGCGCTCCGAGCGCCTTCAGGCCCTACATGAAGCGGCGCAGCGTCGAGGGCTTCCTCTTCCCCTCGCTCTACGAGTTCACGAAGGAGACTCGGGCCCCGGAGCTGATCGCGCAGCAGCTGGCCGCGTTCGAACAGGTCTGGGGCGGTATCGACCTGCGCCGAGCGCGGGCCAGGAATCTCACGCCGTACGACGTGCTCATCGTCGCGTCGATGATCGAGCGTGAGACCGTCGCCCCGGACGAGCGCCGACTCGTCTCGGCGGTCATCTACAACCGGCTCAAGAAGGACATGCCGCTCGCGATCGACGCGACGCTTCGGTACGGCCTCGGCATCCCAGGCACACGTCCGATCACCAAGCGGCAGCTGCGGAGCAACTCGCCCTACAACACGCGGCGGTTCCGGGGCTTGCCGCCGACGCCGATCGGAAACCCGGGCGTTCCGTCGATGCGGGCAGCCGCTCGGCCTGCGCCGCGGAACTACCTCTATTACCTGCGCAAGCCGGGGAGCGTCCGCCACTTCTTTACGGCCTCTGAGCAGGAGTTCTGCGAGAAGGTCCGCGAGTACGGTTACGGCACGTGCTAGATGCGCGCGGTGAGCTCGCCGACGAGCTCGCCCAGCACTGACGTCTCCGCGCGGATCTGGGCGAGATGCGCTCGGGCCGATCGCTCGGTCTCGGCGGCCATCGTCCTCGTCTCCTCCGCCCCACGCTCCTGCACGAGGCCGTCGTCGTCGAGGAGGTCGTCGACCACCTGGTAGAGGAAGCCGTAGTCGGCACTGAACGCCCGCCATGGCTGCTGCTCCTCCGCCGGCACGCCGGCGATCCAGAGGCCACAGCCCACGGAGGCCTCGAGGAGCCGGCCTGTCTTCAGCCGGTTCAGCTCGACCCGGTCGCGGCGATGCCCGTCCACGTCGAGGTACTGGCCGGCGATCATCCCGGAGGTTGCGTGGACGAGCTCTCGCGCCACGTCTGCGGTCGAACAGCGGAGGGTCAGCGCAAAGGCTTCGGTGAGCAGCGCGTCCCCAGCGAGGATCGCCTCGGCCTCGCCGAAACGGACATGTGCGGAGGGCCGCCCCCGTCGCTGCTCGTCGTCGTCGAGCGCGGGTAGGTCGTCGTGGACGAGCGAGAACGAGTGGACGAGCTCGAGCGCTGCGGCAGCATCCAGGCCGTCGTCGGGGCCCCCGCCCGCCGCCTCGGTCGTCGCCAGGCAGAGCACGGGCCGAATGCGCTTGCCGCCTCCGGCGAGCGCGTAGCGAACCGCCTCCTCGAGCCCTCCGAGCTCCGAGGGCAGCTTCAGGGCGTCGAGGTAAGCCTCGAACGCTTCGCGATGCTGGTCAACCCTCCGCATCGACCTCGCGCTTCGCCTTGGAGAGCTCGGCCTCGACCTCCTTGGCGATCTCGGCGAGCTCGCTGAGGATCTCGATCGCCGCCTCGGGGTCGGAGGTCGCCTCAAGCCGGCTGCGACTCTCCTCGAGCCGCTCCATCAGCTCCTCGGCCCGCCTGAGAGAGTCCTCGGCACTCACGGCGTCGCCGTCTCTCGCGCGATCCGACCCAGAATGCCGTTGACGAGCTTGCCGGCCTCGTTCGAGGCGTAGCGCTTGGCGAGGCGGACGGCTTCGTCAATCGCAACCTCCCGAGGAACATCGCCTTTCTCGAGCTCGTAGATGCCGATCCGGAGGACGTTCCGCTCGAGCGCCCCGAGCCTGTCTGCCGGCCAGTCGACCGTTGCTTCGTCGATCCGCCGGTCGAGCTCATCGGCGCGCTCGGCCACTGCCTCAGCGGTCTCCTGCGCGAAGTCGTCGACCTCGCCCTCGTAGGTCGAGCCCAGCGGCTTGCCGGTCACGTCCCACTGGAAGAGCATGAAGAGGGCCGCGCGTCTGGCCTCTCGTCTGCTGGTCACGGCCGTACCTTTTGCGTTCGACTGTGTCGACCGGTCATTTCAGACGGCCGCACGGGCAAAGCCCGCACGGCCTGAATGAGACATCGCAAGCGACGTCTCACGCTTCGGCCTCTGCGAGGGCCGGCAACGCCTCGGAGACGTCCTCGAGGTAGCTCGTCGAGTAATTCCCACGGGCGAAGCCCTCCGAGCGAATCACCTGCGCAGCGGCGCCGATCGTCGTCGGAAGCCCCGTCACCTCGAACTCGTTGAGCGCCCGCAGGCAGCGCGCGAGCGCCCCATCCCGGTCGGGCGCCCACACGACCACCTTCGCGAGCAGTGAGTCGTAGTGGGGCGGCACGACGGATCCCTCCTCGATGTGGGTGTCGACGCGGACACCCGGGCCTGACGGGGGGCGGAAGCGCTCCACTTTCCCGGGCATCGGCAGGAAGTCACGCGCCGGATCCTCGGCGTTCACCCGCACCTCGATCGCTTGCCCGGTGCGCGGCGCCCGTCCGGTCTGCGCGAGCGGATCGCCGGCCGCGTCCCGCAGCTGCTCGTGGACGTGGTCGATGCCGGTGACGAGCTCGCTCACCGGATGCTCCACCTGGAGCCGCGCGTTGAGCTCGATGAAGTAGAAGGCGCCGTCGGCCCCGAGCAGGAACTCGAACGTGCCGGCGTTCTGATAGCCGATCGCCCTGGCCGCACGCTCGGCGGTCGCCTCCATGTCCTCTCGGCGCTCCGGTGTGAGCGCCGGCGAGGGCGACTCTTCGATCAGCTTCTGGTGGCGCCGCTGGATCGAGCACTCGCGCTCGCCCAGCGTGAGAACATTGCCGTGCGCGTCGCCGAACACCTGGATCTCGATGTGTCTGGCGGGCACGATCGCCTTCTCCAGATAGAGCCTTCCGTCGCCGAATGCAGCGTCCGCTTCGGCGGCGGCGGTCGTGAAGGCACGCTCGAGCTCCTCGGGCGCCGAGACGAGTCGCATCCCCTTTCCCCCGCCGCCGGCGCTGGCCTTGAGCAGCACCGGGAAGCCGAGCTCGCGCGCCGCCTCTGCGGCCTCGGCGGCACCGACCGACGACGTTCCCGGCGCGAGGGGGATGCCCGCTGCTCCCATCTCCTCTCGCGCTGAGGTCTTGTCGCCCATGCGGGCCATGACCTCCGGCGAAGGTCCGACGAAGATCAGGTCGTTCTCGGCGCAGGCCTGGGCGAAGGCCGGGCTCTCGGCGAGGAACCCCCAGCCCGGGTGGACCGCCTGGCAGCCGGTGGTGACGGCAGCGGCGACGATCGAGGGGATCCGCAGGTAGCTGTCGGAAGCCGGCGCCGGGCCGATGCAGACGGCGCGGTCGGCCATACGGACGTGGAGCGAATCGCGGTCGACTGTCGAATAGACCGCGACTGCTTCGGTGTCCAGCTCGTGCAGGGCGCGAATCACGCGCACCGCGACCTCGCCGCGGTTCGCGATCAGGACCCTGTTAAACGGCATCGAGCGGCCGGCCGAGAGCGGGCTCGATCTCAAACAGGAGCTGGCCGAACTCGACTGCATCGCCGTTTGCGACATGGATGTTCCGGACGATGCCGTCGAGCTCGGCCTTGATCTCGTTCATCAGCTTCATCGCCTCGAGGATGCAGAGCGTCTGGCCGGCCGCGACCGGCGCTCCCTCCTCGACGAAAGGAGGCGCGCCTGGCGAAGCCGCCCGGTAGAAGGTTCCGACCATCGGCGCCTCGACGCGGACGAGCCCGTCGGTCGACGCCTCCTCGCTGCCCGGCGGCGGAGCAACATCCGTCGGCGTTGGGGCGGCGGGAGCCGGGGTAGGCGCGACGCCCGGGTCGGGCTCCTCTCGGCGTCGGATCGAGACGCGCATCCCGGCCTCCTCGACCGCGATCTCTGCGACACCGCTCTCCTGGACGATCCGAACGAGCTCGCGGATCCGCTCGGCGCGGCTCTGGTCGACCCCGCCGCCGACGAGGCCTTCCTCGCCACTTGCCCGGCCTCGCACGGCGTGCAGCAGCGCTTCCGCCTCCTCGCCGAAGAGCGCGAGCAGCAGGAGCTCCTCGTCGCTTGCTGCCAGCCCACGGGCTTCGTCCCTGATCTCGTTGAGGTCGGCGGCCGGCGCCTGTCTGACATCGCCGTCCGAGATCAGCTCGATGGCGCGGCGCGCGGTCGGGTCGAGGTCGGCCGGCGGCGTCCCGAAATCTCCCCGGTACAGCGCCCGCAGTTCGTCGACGACGACCTGGTAACGGCTGGCCGAGAGGACGTGGAGCAGGGCCTGGCTGCCGAGGATCTGGCCGATCGGCGCAGCGAGGGGCGGCCAGCCCGCCTCGGCCCTGATGCGCTCGAGCTCGCTGAGCACCTCGTCGAGCCGGTCGCCGGCACTCTGCGCCCGGAGGTGGCCATCGAGCGCGGCTACGAGGCCCGCCGGCAGGTTGTGCTCCGCAGCCCGGATCGCCACCCGAGACGCGAGCGGCGTGACCGGCTCGTCACCGATGTGCTCGTCCACGAGCTGAGCCGCTTTCCAGAGGACGGAGACATCGATGCCCGGATCGAGGCCCTGGCCGCGCAACGCGTCCGCGAGCCCTTCACCGGCGACCCGGTGGAGGATCAGCGCGATGGGATACGTGGCGCAGGCGATCCGGTCTCCGCCGGCGCGCGCAGCCTCCAGCGCCGCCGCGAGGGCGCTCCCGCCCGAGCCCTGGCAGTAGATCCCAACGGGGAGACCGCTCGTTTCCGCGAGGGCCGCGACGAGCTCGCTCGAGTGGTGCGGCTCGAGCGATCCTGAGGGATCGTGGAGCAGGATCCGCGCGGCGCCGAGCTCGGGCAGCTTCTTCGCCTGCTCGACGAGGGTGTCGGTCTCACCGGTCGGGCCCGGGCTGTAGATGAGGCCGGCGTCGAACTCTCGGTCGGCAGACGTGATCGCCTCGCCCGCTTCGCGCAGGTTGGACACATCGTTCAGCGGATCGTGCAGGCGGAAGACGTCGATCCCGTTCTCCGCAGCGGTCATCACGAACCGGCGGACAAAGTCGCCTCCGACCGGCTGCGATCCGACGAGAAAGCGTCCGCGGAGGGCCATGCCGAGGGGGGTCGAGGTTCGGGCGCGGATGGCGCGGATGCGTTCCCAGGGCGACTCGACTCCACGCCGGACGGCGCTGTCGAAGACACCTCCGCCCGAGACCTCGAGCGCGGCGAATCCTGCTCCGTCGAGCAGCTCCGCGAGCTCGAGGATCGACGCCGTCGGCAGCCGTCCGGCGAGGGGTTCCTGGCTCACCAGGCGGACGGTCGTGTCGACCAGCGCGGGCACGGAGCGAGCCTAACGCCGCGGCGTGTCGAGCCGCTCGGCGGCGCCGAGCTGCGCGAAGGCGTAGAGCGTCAGGTAGCCGGTCGTGAGAACGGCCGTCAGCGCGAGCGTCATCCCGACGCCGCGCGGGTACGCGAGCGGGTCGGCGGCCCTCGCCCAGATGTCCTCGAGCAGCGCGCCGGGCTGGACGATGAAGTCCCAGCTGTTCCAGCCCAGCGAGCGGCCGAGGTAAATCCCGAACGAGCTCGCCGCGAGGCTCGTTCCCACGAGCAGCCAGCCCCAGAGCGGCCCGGCCACGCGGTGCACGACTACCTGCATCACGAAGATCGACAGGAAGCCGAGGAGCATTCCCGTCCAGGCGAACGAGCCGAAGAGGACGATGTCGAACCAGAGCGGCGCGTCGTCGCGGGAGCCGAGGTGCACGAAGTCGGTCAGAAGGTAGGGCGCGTTGGGCAGGAAGAGCAGCCAGACGGCGGCGAGCGCGAGGAGGGTCGGGAGGCCGGCGCGGCGCCGCTGGGCGTCATAGACGAGGACGGCGGCCCCGAGCGGAATCCAGGCGAGGAAGAGGTTCCAGGACATGAACCCGTAGGCCGCCGAGTCGGCGTAGAGCCAGCGAGCGACCAGCGCTCCAAGACAGAGCGCGGAGGCGAGAGCAAGCGAAAAGAGCGCAAACGCGCGCCGGTCACTCATGGTCGAAAAGCGTAGCCCCGCCCGGTGCCAACGGAGCCGCGTCTGATCTAGCCGTGTCGGCGAGCCTCGAGACCGTCTGCTCGGGCCAGGTCCCTGTGCCAGGCACCGGGACCTCGCCTAGGCGGCCAGGCGACTACCGACGAATCGCTCATACTCGATCACCGCGCACACAGGATCCGTCCCGAACTGTGCGAGCAGCCAGTCAGTGCTGAGCCAGCTCGTCTTTCGACGCCCGACGGTCGCCCGGTAGCTGCTCCAGGGCCAGTCGCCGGCCGTCAGGCAGAGCCCAGCTCGTACCGGATTCAAAGGGATGTAGCACGCCAGATTCAGCAGGTGGGCGTTGCTTCGGACGAGCTCCGAGTAGAAGCGTTCCTCGAAGACGTGCCCCGTGTAGTTGTGTCTCGCGTTGAACCAGCGCGCATAGACGCCGTTGAGCCAGAACATTCCGTCCGAGATGTCCGCATCGGGAGTCTTGAGCAACAGGTGGTAGTGATTCGGCATCTGGCAGTACGAGTAGATCGCCCACCCCCGCTCGCCGACGATCTTCTCAAGCAACCTCTCGAACTTTGCGTAATCCAAGGTGTCCTCGAAGACCTCGAGGCGCCGGACTCCTCTGGTCGTCACGTGGTAGACGACATCGGAGTCTTGAACACGGTGGGGTCGGCCCATGCCATCGACAGTACGTCGTCCGGACGCTCGACGGCCGCCTTGGCCCAGTTTCGTTTCCGCTTCGTTCGCCTCTCTCGACACGTCCCTGTGCCAGGCACGGGGACAACGGCTCGAAAGGTCAGGCCCGCGAGATGTAGCGGCCTTCGCGGGGATCGACCTTGATCCGGTCGCCCTGGTTCACGAAGAGCGGCACCTGGACCACCGCGCCCGTCGCCAGCTTGGCCGGCTTCGTCACATTCGAGACCGTGTCGCCGCGCACTCCCGGCTCCGTCTCCGCGACGAGCAGCTCCACCGACGCCGGCAGTTGGACGCCGGAAGGCAGCCCGTCCACGGTCAGCATCTGCACGGTGCTCGACGGCTCGAGATAGTCGAGCGCGTCCGAAACCGACTCACGCGGCAGGCTGAACTGCTCGTAGCTCTGCTCGTCCATGAAGACGACCTCGTCGCCGGAGTCGTATAGGTACTGCGCGTTCTTCGTCTCCATGTGGACGCGCGGAAACTTTTCCCCGGCCCGGAAGGTCTTGTCGACCACCGCGCCCGAGTCGAGATTCTTGAGCTTCGTCCGAACGAAGGCGCCGCCCTTTCCCGGCTTCACGTGCTGGAACTCGACGATCCGCCAGACGGAGCTATCGAGCTGGATGTGCATCCCGTTCTTGAACTGATTCGTGCTGACGGTCTCGGCCACGGCGGCGCCAATCTAGCGAACCATGGTCAGATCCTTCGGGAACGTCGTCAGGACGTCACAGCCCGCCTCGGTGACGACCACGAGGTCTTCGATCCGGATGCCGGCGACGCCACTCAGGTAGATCCCGGGCTCGACCGTCACGACGTTCCCTGCGGCGAGGACGTCCTCGGACTCGGGACGCAGCACCGGCGCCTCGTGGACGAGGAGTCCGACGCCATGGCCGAGCCCGTGGCCGAAGTTCTCGCCGTAGCCGGCGTCCGTGATCACGGCGCGCGCGGCAGCGTCGGCGTCGCGCCCCGACACTCCTGCACGGACGGCGTCGAGCCCCGCCTGTTGCCCCCGCCGGACGACCTCGTACGTCTCTCGCAGCGAATCCGAGACCTCGCCGACCGCGAACGTGCGCGTGCAGTCGGAGCAGTAGCCGTCGACGATCGCGCCCGCGTCCACGATCACCAGGTCGCCCTGTTGCACCACCCGATCGCCGGACACCGCATGCGGGCTCGCCGCGGTCGGCCCCGACGCGATGTCGATCGGAAACGCAAGCCCGTCCGCCCCCTCGTCGTGGAAGAGCTGTTCCATACGCCAGGCGATGTCCTTCTCGGTGCGGCCGGCGAACTGCTCTTCCGCCAGTCGCTCGTAGGTCGCGTTCGTGGCCTCCGTCGCCCGGCCAATCGCGTACAGCTCCTCCGGCTCCTTGACCCCTCGAAGGGACTCGACGAGACCCCACCGCGGCACGAGGTCGACGCCGCCCTGATGCAGAAGGTCCCAGTTCGCGTAGGTGAGCGCGTCGGCCTCGAACCCAACGCGCCCGTGGAGCAGCTCGGCGAGGTCCGAGTAGATGTAGCGCTTCGTCTCCTCGAACTCGACGCCCTCGACGGCGCGCGCCCGCTCCGCGTAGCGGAAGTCCGTGAAGAGCCGCGTGCGTTCCGGCTCGACGAGAACCGCGGCGTTCGTGCTCTCGAAACCGGTGAGGTAGCGCACGTTCATCGGCGCGATGACGAGGAGCGGCTCCTCGAGGAGCTCGCGCAGCCGTTCTATGCGCGTGTCAGGAATTCCAGTGCCTCCCTGTACCCCTCGGGCCCTTTGCCGATTACGCGGTGCGCGGCCAAGTCGGCGAGCACCGAATGCCGACGCCAATCCTCGCGGTTCTCGATGTCGGACAGATGCACCTCGACGATCGGGCCGCGCGCCGGCTCCAGCGCGTCGTGGATCGCGTAGCTGTAGTGCGACCAGGCGCCGGGATTGACGATGAGGCCGTCCGCAGACTCCCCGAGCTCCTGGCACCAGTCGACGAACTCACCTTCGCTGTTCGTCTGGCGGCAGACCACCTCAAAGCCGAGCTCCTCGCCCCAGGCACGGATCTGCTCCTCCAGCTGCGGAAGCGAAAGACCGCCGTAGACGGCGGGGTCACGCCGCTCGAGCAGGTTCAGGTTCACGCCGTTCAGGACACCGACCACCATCAGCCCACGATCAGCTCGTCGAGGGCGGCGCGAGCCTCCTTCGGGTCCGCCTCCCGCACAACCGGCTTGCCCGGCCCCTCGAGCAACACGAGACGGATCTTGCCCTCCCGCGCCTTCTTGTCGCGCTGGAGCGCCGCCCAGGCGCGCTCACGATCGACGCGAACGGGCTCCACCTCCAGCACTTCGGGGATCTCGAGACCCGAGAGGCGCAACGCAGCCGTTAGTCCCAGAGCGACGGCCACGCCGTGCCCGAGGTGGTACTCCGACGCGGCCTCCAGCGCATGGCCAAACGTGTGGCCCAGGTTGAGGATCTCGCGACGGCCCTTTTGCTCGAACGGGTCCGCCAAGCAGACACCGGCCTTGAACGCCGCGCACGCCCGGATCATCTCCCCCTCCGGAAGGTCCCAGAGCCGCCGCCCGGCGAGAAGCCCGGTCTTGACGACCTCGGACATCCCGTTGCGCCGCTCGATCTCGGGCAGCGTCGCGAGAAGCGCCGGGTCGATCAAAACGCGGTCCGGATAGTGGAAAGCGCCGACGAGGTTCTTGCCTTCCGGCAGGTCGACGGCCGTCTTGCCGCCGATCGCGGCGTCCACCTGACCGACGAGAGTCGTCGGTATCGCGATCCAGCGGACGCCGCGCATGTAGGTCGCCGCGACGAAGCCCGCGACGTCCGTGGTCGTCCCGCCGCCGTAGGCGGCGACCGTCCCGTCGCGGCCGATCACCAGCTCGCGCCAGAGCCTTGCGGCCTCCGCGAAGGTTTTCGCCTCGACGGCGTAGGTCTTCCCGAGCTGGATCGGGTGGAGCTCCAACGCCCGCCGATCAGCGATCAGTGCATCACCCTTCGGCTCGCCGCCGAACTCGATTCCGAGCGCAGCGAGCAGGACATCGTCGACGTTGCGAGCGCGAGCGTCGGCCGCCTTGTCGTACAGCGCCTGCCTCCGCTCGTACAGGGCTTGAAACTGCTCGGCGTCCTCCGCGAGCGGCCTGGCGCTCGCCCGCACGCGCTCCCACGCCTCGTCGACCTCGACGTCGAGGAGAACCGTCAGCGCATGTTCACGGAGTGCCTTCCGAATCGCCGGCGTCTCGACCGCACCGCCGCCGAGAGAGATCACGGCGGGCCGCTCACGCCACAGCGTTTCGAGCGTCCGCTCCGCCTCGATGACCCGAAAACCTGCCTCGCCCTCCTCTCGGAAGACCTCGGGGATCGTGCGTTGCAGCGAGCGCTCGATCTCCCGATCGAGGTCGATGAACCTGCGGCCTATCTGAGCCGCCGCGAGCGCGCCGACCGTCGTTTTCCCCGCGCCCATGAACCCGATGAGCGCGATGTGCCGGTCTACCGCGGTTGCCACGGGATGCGATCGAGATAGGCGCGGTGCGCAGCGACGAAGTCCTCGATCGCATCCCCGCCGAACTTCTCCCGCGCGGCGCACGCGAGCTCGAGGGCGACCGACGCCTCAGCGACGACGGACAGCGCCTCGACCGCCCCGGTATCGCTCCGCTCGACGAGCGCCTCGCCCGGCTCGCCCGTCACGAGATCGACCGAGCGAAGGGGCCGCATCAGCGTGGGCAGGGGCTTCATCGCCGCACGCACGACGATCTCTTCGCCGTTCGAGACCCCGCCCTCGATCCCGCCGGCGCGGTTCGTCTCACGGCGAAAGCCCGGAAGGATCTCGTCGTGCGCCTGAGACCCGCGCATCCCGGCAAGGGCAAACCCCTCGCCGATCTCGACGCCTTTCACGGCCTGGATGCCCATCAGCGCCGCAGCGAGCCTCGCGTCGAGCCGCTCCGCCTTCGTGGCGTAGGACCCGAGGCCCGGCGGAACACCCGTGGCGCGCACCTCGACGACCCCGCCAACGGTGTCCCGGTCGGCCTTCGCCTCGTCGACGTCGCCCATCTCGAGCACCGAGCCGGCGACTTCGACGCCGACCTCCGCGAGCAACGCCTTCGCGACCGCGCCGGCAGCGACCGTGATCGCGGTCTGGCGCGCACTCGCTCGCTCGAGCGTGTTGCGGATGTCGTCGTGGCCGTACTTCAGCACGCCGGCGAAGTCGGCGTGGCCTGGGCGTGGCAGCGTGACGGGTTTCGTCCCCTTGCCTTCGGGCTCGCCCTCGGGCGGCCAGGGGCTCATCCCCCACTGCCAGTTCGTGTGATCGCGGTTCTGGACGACGAGGATCAGCGGCGTCCCAAGTGTTCGCCCATGGCGCAGGCCGCCTCGAACCTCGATCCGATCCTGCTCGATCTGCTGGCGCGGGCTCCGCCCGTACCCCTGCTGGCGCCGGGCGAGGTCGGCGTCGATCGCCTCGCGGTCGAGGAGGAGCCCCGCCGGCAGGCCCGTCAGGATGCCGGCGAGCGCAGGCCCGTGAGATTCGCCGCCCGTCGTCAGCTTCACGGGCTCAAGCCTACGGCGCGCCGCATGACCTCGACCGGCGCGGGCACGCCCGTCCAGAGCTCGAACGACGCGGCGCCCTGCGCGACGAGCACCTCGAGCCCGCCGTAGACGCGAGCGCCGGCCGCATGCGCGGCCTCCGCGGTGGCCGACTCGGGGTAAGGCAGGTCGACGAGCACCTGTCCCGCCTGAAGCTCAACGAGCGCCTCGTCACGCACCGGCGTCGCGTTGATCACGAGGTCGCTGTCCGCGACCTCCGGCGGC
>JBKPGE010000188.1:0-4407 GCA_046729215.1 Actinomycetota bacterium
GCTCGCTGTTCCTAGACAAGGAATCGATCACCGCCGACCCGTTCGACCCGAACTACGTCTATGCCGTCTGGGACCGCAGTACGTTCCCGAGCGACCGCGTCAGCTTTACGGCGCTCGGCAATACCTCGGCGCTGCGCTCGCAGACGGTCTTCGCCCGGACGACGAACGGCGGCCTCTCCTGGGAGCCGGCGCGAGCGATCTTCGACGAGCGCAGGGCGATCTCGTTCACGATCGGAAACCAGATCGCCGTCGTTCCGAGCGGTGCGTCACTGCCGACGCTCGGGAACGCCATGTGGCTGTTCCACGGCTCCGGCGTTCAGCGGTCGTGCTGTGAAGTCGCCGTCCTCCGCTCGATGGATCGCGGCGTCACCTGGTCGTCGCCGATCGAGGTCAGCGACGTCGACACGGTGGGCGTGGTCGATCCGGACACAGGTCACGCGGTCCGCACGGAAGACATCATCCCGGACATCGCCGCCGGCGTCACGCTCGGAAGGGTGTACGCCGTGTGGCAGGACGGCAGCTTCAGCGGCCCGCCGCGCGGTCAGGAGCACGCCGGGATTGCGTTCGCGCAGTCGCTCGACGGCGGCCGGACCTGGTCGAAGAAGATCGAGATCAACAAGGTGCCGGCGACGCAGGCGTTCACACCATCGGTCGCCGTCGCCGCCGATGGGACGGTGGGAGTCACGTACTACGACTTCCGCAACAACACGTCTGCTCCGGGTCTGCCCACGGACTACTGGTTCGTCCACTGTCATGCGGCGACGCAAGACTTGCTCAGATCCAAGCAGCTGGTCGTCGGACACGCACGTCGCGGGGCCGTTCGACATGGAGACGGCGCCCGACGCAAGTGGCTACTTCGTCGGTGACTACGAGGGGCTTGCCCGCGCAGGGAACTCGTTTGTCGCGTTCTTCGCGATGGCGAACGACGGCAACCTCGCGAACCGGACCGACATCTTCAAGAGCACGCTGAACCCATAGCCGACGCACGGGAGGGCCGCGCCTGCGGCCCTCCCGCCAGCTTCGCCGTACCCGATGGTGCTGCCGGACGTCTGTGTAGACGGGATAGGCGAAGAATTCGCCGTGAGTTGGTCTGCTGGCGGCTATGGCGCCCGTGCTACGCGTGCGGCGGGGAGCTGCCGTCTGAGGCGTGTCGCGATCACATGCACCTGGACGGCGGCCGCCGTGCTGTTGTCCGGACCACCGAAAGCTTTCTGTGCGCAGCTGGCGCTTGAGCTACTCGCCAACGGGGCATATCGTTCTCGATACGGCCCTCGTGGGAGGGTCCCTAACGGCAAAGGAGCGCGATGAAGCGAACTTATGCGTTCATGATCGTGCTGCTCGCGTCGGCGCTCGTGGTGGGGGCGGCGACGGCACGCGGCGACGAGGGCGAAGGGCTCCAGCCGATCGAATTCGTCCACAACGTGAGCGACGCCCCGGCGCCCGTCACGGGCGCGGTCTTCGGCACGGCGCCGCCTACCAAGACCGGAACGGCGATCTGCACCACCCCGACGCAGACGACCGCGAACGTCAATACCGACTGTGAAGGCGTCAACCCGCACAACGAGACGTCGATCGCGGTCAACCCGACGAATCCGTTGAACATCCTCGGCGGCGCGAACGACTACCAGCTCGGTCTCAATCCGGGCGGGCACGTCGGTGAGACGATTCGTTCGCGCGCGCACGTCACGTTCGACGGCGGGAAGACATGGTCCGAGTACCCGATCGAATCCAACTCCGCCTATCAGGCGACAGGCGACCCTGCGGTGGCGTTCGACGCAAGCGGCCATGCGTATTACGCCACACTCGGGTTCCGCTTCGCCGGTCCAGTCAACGGGGTCAACCCTGACGTCGTCGTCGCGAACTCCGGGGACGGCGGCAAGACATGGAACAGCGTCCGCATCGCATCCGGCTCGGGCAGCTTCGGCAGCGTCGGTGATCTACTCGACAAGGAGTACATCGCCGCCTGGGGTGCGGGTAACGCCATCGTCACGTTTGGCGACTTCCGCCTCGGTCAGAAGGGTGCGTTGCTCACCGGCGAGATCTTCGCGTCGGTGACGCACGACTTCGGCACGACGTGGTCGAAACCCGTCGTGATCTCGGGCGGCCTGGACCAGGCGTTCGTATCGGTGCCGACCGTGGCGGCCGACGGACGCATCTACGTCGCCTTCCTGAACACCACTGATCTCACCACCGGCCGTGACGACTACGAGGTGGTCGAGGTCAGTCCGGCGACGGGCGAGCGGCTCGCAGGGCCGTTCAAGGTAGCGACGACCATCGACGGCCGCACCGACTACCCGATCGCGCTCGGCAGTCAGACCTACCAGGACAGCGTCTTCCGGACCTGGGCCGCGGGCAACATCACTGCGGACCCGACGAACCCGCAGCACCTTGCCGTCGTCTGGTCCGACATGCGGAACAGCACGCTCCCCGCGCCCAGCGATCCCTATGTCGCGAAGACCAACTCCGACGTCGTCGTGAGCCAGTCGTTCGACCGCGGCCGGACCTGGTCGGCGCCGGTCGCGCTCGGGCTCGCGCGCGACCAATGGATGCCGTGGGGCGCGTACGACGGCAGCGGCAGGCTGCGGATCGGAACGTTTGACCGTCAGTACGACCCCGCGAACCACCTCTACGGCTACACCCTCGCGACCGAAACCGTCGCCGGCACGTTGGCGTTCAGCACCACGCAGGTGACCACGGCGCTCTCGGACCCGACGAGGGACAACCGCTGGTTCGCCGTGACACTCAACCCGAACTTCCCGTTCGCGAACGCGTTCATCGGCGACTACAGCAACATCGCAATCGTCCCCGGCGTCGCCGGCGGCGTCATCTCTTACTGGACCGACTTGCGCGTACAGGCGTGCTTCGCTGGCCGCTGCGGTCACGGGGAGGATGCCTTCTTCGCGAGGTCGCCGTAAACGCCGTTCGACCGTAACGCGATTCCACCGCGCCCGTCCCCCGCCCCCGCGGGCGACGGGCGCGGCATCGCGCCGACCCGACGGCTCGTTCGCACCGAGTTCGAAGACCTCGACGGCGGGATGTCCGGCCGCAACGCGCCGAGACGACCCACTCGGCACGTTCGCCGTGACCGACACGGCGATATCTCACGCTGTTCCAGAACGTCTCGAGACGGGCGGCCTTGGTGGCCGCCCGTCTTGATTCAGCGGATGCCGAAGCGCCGGCTACGAGGCCGGTGGAAGGAGGACCCTGTTCACCACGTGGATCGTCCCGTTCGAGGCGGCGACGTCGGTCTTGACGACCTTCGTTGAGCGGTTGAGGAAGACGCTGCCGCCGGAAACCTGGATGCGGACGGAAGGCCCGGCAAGCGTCTTGACGCTGCGGAGCTGAACCACCTGGGCCGCCTCCACTTCCCCGGCGACGACGTGGTAGAGCAGGACTCGACGCAGCTGGGCGCGGTTGCGCATCAGCTTGTTCAGGGTGACCTTCGGCACCTTCCTGAAGGCCGCGTCGGTCGGTGCAAAGACGGTCAGCTTTTTCTCGCCGGTCAGCGCTCCGGCCAGCCCGGCTCGCTTGGCGAGCATGACGAGCGTCTTGAACTGGCCGGCGGCAACGGCTGTCTGGACGATGTTCTTGTCGGCCGTCGTCGGTTGAGCGGCCGAGGCGGGGACGGTTGCTTCTGCCGAAACTGCCCCGATCGCGAGCACGGAGGCCGCGAGGACGGCTACGAACACTTTGCGCATGCCATTTCTCCTTTCGAGTTAAGCGGTCGTGACCCGAGGGCTGGGGCTCCAGCGGCGCCGGATGCCCTGCTGCTGCAGCACCTGGTAGGCGGCTGCGATCCCGACCAGGCCATAGACGGCCCGGCTTACGAAGTTCGTCTCGCCGAACTCGAGACCCACCAGGGCCGCCACGAGGTCGAACTCGGCGACCGAGACGAGCCCCCAGTTGAGCCCCCCGACCACGACGAGCGCAGCGGCGATGATGTCGAGCTTCTTCATGTCCTGTCCTTTCTGTCTAGTGTTTGTTCAGAGACTGTACCGAGTCCTTCCGAGCTTGTCAAGTATCTGTCCAGTGTCTGTACAATGCAGCTATGGAAACCGAAGCCACCGGGTACGTGCGCATTGGTGAGCTGAGTCGTCGTGCGGGCGTCAGCACCGACCTGCTCCGGGCCTGGGAACGCCGCTACGGCCTCCTGCGCCCAACCCGATCGGAAGGCGGCTTCCGTCTGTACTCGCCGCAGGACGAGCAGCGGGTGGCTCTCATGCGCGACCACCTCGAGCGAGGTCTCTCAGCTGCACAGGCGGCCCGCGTGATTCTCGACGAGACGGAGCGCCGCCCCGATGAGTCCCCTGCTCTGGCCCGTGGCGCCGAGAGCCTCCGGCAGGCGCTGGATGCGCTCGACGAGAGCGCCGCGCACACCGCGCTCGACACGCTGCTCGCCAACCTTTC
>JBKPGE010000189.1:0-8542 GCA_046729215.1 Actinomycetota bacterium
CATGCGATTCGGACTGTCCGTGCACTCGCGCGGGATGGACGAATACCGCGTCCACTGCGCGGGCTTGTCGTCTTCGGCCTGCTGCCAATCCCCGGCCCGCTGGACGAGCTAGTCCTGTTCGTCGTCGCTCTCATCCTCGCGACCTCGTACCGCGATCTGTTGCGCGAGGCGTGGGCGACGACCACCGACGAAGACGCCTCCTTGACAGGTCAGCGCAGCTCCGAGCTCGCTGGCCCTACACGGTGATGATGACTTTCGCCCTGGCGTGACCTTCTCCGAGGTACGCGAGAGCTTCGGAGGCCTGGCTGAGTAGGTACTTCCTGTCGATAACCGGTTTGACTGTTCCGGCCTCGAGCAGCTCACGCAGAACGCCGAGATCCTCTTTGGTGGCCTTCGCGACAAAGAGCGTCACCCTCTGGCTGCGGCCCCGTGACTTCAAGAACGTTCCGATGAAGTGAGGTAGAGGGCCGTGCCCTCGATACGTCATCTGTCCTCCGACCATCACGACGGTCGCCTCTCGAGTCAGCACGCGTCTGAAGTCCAAAAACGAGCGGCTGCCGGCGATGTCGAGCATCAGGTCGTGCCGCTCCCCGAGCTCCGTGAAGTCTTGCTGCGTGTAGTCGACGACGTGGTCGGCGCCGAGCGAGCGGACCAGATCGACGTTCCTCGAGCTGCACACCCCGGTCACCTGGGCTCCGAACGATTTGGCGAGCTGTACCGCGAAGGTCCCGACTCCGCCGGACGCGCCGTTGATCAACACCATTTGGCCGGGCTGGACCTGACCCTTGTCCCGGAGAGCCTGCAGGGCGGTGACCGCCGCGACCGGCACCGCTGCCGCTTCCTCGAACGACAGGTTGGCCGGCTTCGGCGCGAGCCTTTCAGCGCGCGCGACGGCGTACTCGGCCCAGGAGCCGCCGACCGCGGTGCCGAACACCTCGTCGTCCGGGCGAAGGTCCTCGACGTCTCTGCCGACGGCTTCGACCCGCCCGGCCACATCCGACCCCACGCGCGCCTGCTTTGGCCTGCGCAACCCGTTGTCAAAGCGCGCGAAGTACGGGCCGGTCACTCCGTACCACTCGAGCGGATTGACCGACGACGCGTGAACGCGGACCAGTACCTGATCGTCCTCGTGCACCGGTTTCTCGACCTCGCGGAAGTCGAGGACGCTGGGCCTGCCGTAACGCTCGCGGATGATCGCCTTCATCAGAGCGGCAGTCTCACCGATGAGTATCGGGCCGTCCATCGGTCTACCTGTCGAAAACGACTGCGTCTATTCGTCGTCCTAGGGAAGAATGTCCGGCGAGATCACAAGGAGGAGACATGAGCAAAGTGCGGCTCCTCGTGGGCACGCGCAAGGGTGCGTTCGTTCTGACTTCGAGGGGGTCACGCGACGATTGGGACGTCGAGGGCCCGCTCTTTACCGGGTGGGAGATCTACCACGTCAACGGATCGCCCGCCGATCCCGACCGGCTGTACGCGTCGCAAACCTCGGGATGGTTCGGGCAGATCATCCAGCGCTCTGACGACGGCGGGAAGACCTGGGAGCCGGTGGGGAACGAGTTCAGCTACGACGGCGTACCGGGAACGCATCAGTGGTACGACGGCACGCAGCACCCGTGGGAGTTCGCGCGCGTCTGGCATCTCGAGCCCTCGCCCTCCGACCCGGACACGGTGTACGCCGGCGCGGAGGACGCCGCGCTCTTCCGCTCGACCGACGGTGGAAATGCCTGGGAAGAGCTCTCGGGCCTCCGCGAGCACAAAACCGGTGAGCAGTGGCAGCCGGGTGCAGGCGGCCTGTGTCTGCACACGATCTTGATCGACCCGGACAAGCCCGAGCGGATCGTCGTGGCGATCTCCGCGGCGGGAGCGTTCCGCACGGACGACGGCGGCGAGACCTGGCGCCCGATCAATCGCGGTCTCCGCTCACAGGAGCTGCCGGACGAGGACCGGGAGGTCGGACACTGCGTCCACCGGATCGCCATGCATCCCTCGAATCCCGATCGGCTCTTCATGCAGAAGCACTGGGACGTGATGCGGAGCGACGACGGCGGGGAGCAATGGCACGAGGTGAGCGACAACCTGCCCTCGGACTTCGGATTCCCGATCGCGGTCAACGCGAACGAGCCCGAAACGATCTATGTCGTCCCCATCAAGAGCGACTCCGAGCACGTCCCGCCCGACGCGAAGCTCCGCGTCTACCGGAGCAAGACGGGCGGGAACGAGTGGGAGGCGCTCACGAAGGGCCTGCCGCAGAGCCACTGCTACGTGAACGTGCTCCGCGACGCGATGGCCGTGGACGGTCTCGATCCTAGCGGCGTCTACTTCGGGACAACCGGCGGCCAGGTCTACGCATCGTCCGACTCGGGCGACAGCTGGTCCGCGATCGTGCGTGATCTCCCTGCGGTGCTCTCCGTCGAGGCGCAGACGCTGCCGTGATCCGGGTCGCGCTCCCTCAGCACCTCCGCACGCTGGCCGGCGTGGACGACGAGGTCTGCCTCGATCTCGATGGGCAGGAACGGCCGACGCAGCGCAGCGTCCTCAACGCGCTCGAAGCGAGCTATCCCGTCCTGTGCGGCACCATCCGCAACCAGCAGACGGGAGAGCGCCGGGACTTCATCCGCTTCTTCGCCTGCGGCCGCGATCTCTCGCTCGAGCCGGCGGACGACCCGCTCCCGGACGAGGTGGCTTCGGGTGCCGAGGCGTTCCGAGTCGTTGGAGCGATGGCCGGCGGTTAGGGGCGGGCGGCGCTTGGCCGCCCGCCCCTAGCCGGCTACTTCAGTGAGACGTCGTCGATTCGGAAGCTGGTCGGGAGGGTGATGTCGGTCGTGGCGCGGAACTGGAGCCGCACCGTCTTACCAAGCCAGCCCGCCAAGCTGAACGACTTCTGTGAGTAGTTGCCCAGCGTCGTCTCGTCCGCGTTGCTGTACGTGGCGAGCGTTCCGAACAGCGTGCCCGACGAGCTTCGCACCTCGATCAAGAGCCGGTCGTAGATGGTCGGGCCCGACTCGCTCGACGTGATGTTGAGCCAGAAGGTGTAGTTCGCCGGAGCTGTCGACGGGATGCTCACCGTCTGGTACTCGGTGCCGCTCGCGTTGTTGTGGGCGCCGAGGATGCCGTAGCCGGTGCCCAAGTGTGGATAGGCGCCGTTCGACCAGTAGGCGTTGCCCGAGAGCACCCACGGCGACGCCGAGCCTTCGAAGCCGCCGTTCACCACCAGCTCATTGCCGGGCGGCGGTGGTGGCGGCGGAGGAGGCGGAGGCGGTGGAGGAGCCCCACCCACGATCAAGTACAGCAGCCGGTTCGGAGACCCGCTGCCGGGGTTCGACACGAGGCCTGTCGTCGAGTTGTTGACGAGTGCCGACGTCACGTTGGCCGGCGGGCACCGGGGTTGTCCTGGAGGTAGAGAGCGATAGCGCCCGTCACGTGCGGGGTCCCATCGAGGTTCCGCTGATCGTGTTCGTCGCGGTGTTGCTCGTGTTCCAGGCCGATGTGATGCTCGAGCCCGGGGCGAAGATGTCGAGGCACGTCCCGAAGTTGGAGAACGAGGAGCGCGCGTCGGTGCTGGTCGTCGCGCCGACGGTGTTGGCCGCTGCGACGCGGGCGGGTGACGAGTTGCACGCGTTGGTGTTCGAGTTGCCCAACGGCGATCGCGTAGCTGACGCCCGAGTTGATCGAGTTCGAGACGGCGTTGTCGAGTGACGTGCTCACGCCGCCGCCGAGCCTCATGTTCGCGACGGCAGATGAGGCGTGGTTCGCGGTGACCCAGTCGACGCCGGCGATCACTCCGGACGTCGTCCCCGAGCCCTGACAGTTGAGGACGCGGACCGCGTGGAGCGTGACCTGCTTGGCCACCCGTGGTCGTTCCGCCGGTCGTGCCGGCGACGTGGGTGCCATGGCCGTTGCAGTCGTTCGTGCCGTTCCCGCCGACGACGAAGTCCATGCCGTTGGCGACCCTGCTACCGAACTCCTGGTGCAGTCTTGCGGATGCCCGTATCGATGATGTAGGCGTGCACGCCCTGTCCGGTCTGGTTTAGTTGTAAGTGTTGTTCAGCGGTAGATCGCGCTGGTCGATGCGGTCGATCCCCCATGTCGCCGGGCTTTGGGTCGCATCGGCATGCATGACCTGGTCGGGCTCGACGTAGGCGACGCGCGGATTGGCGGCCACCGCGGGCGGCCTCACCAGGAGTCAACCGCACGGCGAAGCCCTTGAGCGCATGCTGGTAGACGTACGTGACGTTGCCGCCGTTTGCGCGCGCGAGCTCCTGCGCGGTGGAGGCGACCAATGGCCCCTGGGAGCGTGGCTCGGCAGCGGGTCGAACGGCATCGCCCTTACCTCCTTGGCGAAGCTTCTGACGACCCCCGACGTAAAAGCGATCGTGGCGAGCGTGTCGACATCGGGTGTCGATTGACAACGCGCGGCCGTCGGCTGCATGCCCACATTGTCTGCTCCCTGCTAACTGTGAGCAAATCCTCACACTGCGGCGGCCTACCTTTGACAGGCAGGTGGTAGCGTCTTATCAGTCCGAGGATTCGGGGGATGTGCATGGAGAGGGTAAATCGGCGTCGAAGGTTGTGGGGCCTCGTCGCAGTGGTCGGAGCCTTGGCGAGCGTGCTCGCGGCAGTTGCATGGGGCGACTCCGGGGCTTCAAGCCAGGAGTACCAGTACGACAAGAAGGTGACCATCTGTCATCACACCGGGTCACAGACGAATCCAACCGTGACGATCACTGTTTCACGGAACGCGTTGCCTGCTCATTTCGCGCACGGCGACACGCTAGGCCCCTGTCCGTAGGAGAATGGAAGGCGGCGCTCGGCGAAAGGCCGGGCGCTGCCTCCCGCACGCTCGAGAGCCCGACACCCTAGGCTTGCGACGCCGTGACCCGCGAGTCGCTCGCTGCGCTCGGCGTCTTTACCCTCGTCGCCACACTCGGGTTCGATAGCGGCGGCTACGCCGCAACGGCCTGGGGGTGGAGCGCCATCGCCCTGTTCGCGGTGCTCGCGGTCCTCATCGCGCGTGGAACCGGCCGCCCGGGACGCGCAGCGTTGGTCTTTGTCAGCGCCCTCGCCGCTGTTGCGGTCTGGATCGCAGCGTCGCTTCTCTGGTCGAGCCACGTCTCGGCGACGGTGCTGGAGGTCCAGCGCGCGCTCCTGTACGTCGGCGCAGCGGCTCTCTTCGTCCTCGCCGGGCGCGCGACTGGGTTGCTCGCCGGCGTTCATGGCGCGGCGACGCTCCTCTGCGGTTACGGCCTCGCGAACTGGCTGCTCGGGAATCCAGAGGTACCAGCCACGGCCGACCCCCAGGCGGCGGAACGCCTCTCGGAGCCGATCGGCTACGCGAACGGCGTGGCGATTCTCGCAGCGATGGGCCTCTTGCTCTCGGTCGGCTTCGCGGCACGGGCGTCGCGCACTCCCGCCGCGGCTGGGGCGGCTGCGACCGCGCCGCTCTTTGCCGCGACGCTCTACTTCACCTTCGGCCGAGGGGCGTGGCTCGCGCTCGCAGTCGGGCTCGCCGTGTCGGTAGCGGTGGGCCCGGGTCGGCTACAGCTCGCGGCCACTGCGCTCGCCCTCGCGGTGCCGGCGGCGATCGCCGTCGTTGCCGCCGATCTGCTTGAAGCCTCGGGATGGCTTGCCGCCTCCCTTTTCCTCTTGTGCGCCCTCGCGCTGGCTGTCCCGTACGTCCTGCGTTCGGCGGAAGCGCGTTATCGCCCCGGACTGAGGGTGCGGCGAGCATTCGCGGCCGTCCTCGTCGCACTTCCGGTGCTTGCCGCCGCCGCCGTGCTTGTCCGGCTAGGTGGCCCCGCGGGCGCCTACGACTCCTTCAAGTCGGCGCCGGCGCCGACTCACGGGGACGTCCGGGGTCGTGTCTTGAGTCTCTCGGGCAGCAACCGCGCGGACTACTGGCGTGTGGCCTGGCGTGTCTACGAAGACCATTCGGCGGTCGGTGCGGGCGCCGGAACCTATTCCCGCTCCTGGCTCCGCGAGAGACCTGTGCCGCAGCCGGTGCAGGATGCGCACAGTCTGTACCTCGAGACGCTGGCGGAGCTGGGGCCGATCGGTCTCGCCCTCCTGCTCGTCGCACTCGCCGCGCCGTTCGCCGCTTCTCGCTCGTGGTGGACGCCCGTCGCGCTCGCCCCCTACGTGGCATTTCTTGCCCATGCCGCGCAGGACTGGGATTGGGAACTGCCGGCCGTCACGGTCGCTGGGCTCGCCTGCGCGGCCGCACCGATCACGTCGTCTGGCGGCCGGCGCATACCGCGTTTCCTCGCGATCGTGCCCGCCGCTCTATGTCTTCTTGTCGTGCCGGCCTTCCTCGGCAACCGGGCCGCCGCCGAGGCGGAATCGGCCTACGACCGAAGTGCCTGGCGGGACGCGGAGGACGCTGCTCGCTCCGCCCGTTCTCTCCAGCCGTGGTCGCCCGAGCCCTGGCGCCTGCTCGGAGAGGCGCAACTCGCCCAGGGCGCCCTCGCGCCCGCCCGGGACAGCTTCCGGAAGGGCCTGGCCGAGGATCCGGACGAGTGGGAGTTGTGGCTCGACCTCGGCCTTGCGAGCGAGGGCCCGGCACGCCGCCGCGCGTTCGAGCGGGCAGCGCGCCTGAACCCGCTCAGCCCAGAACTCGAGGAGCTCGGGTTCAAATCCGGAGCGGCGGGTACACTCGCCTCCGTCCTGCCGTCCCCGTGGAGCCGCCGCGGGTGATTCAACCGAGGAGGAGGTCCGACAGGAATGAGACGACTTTCCAGCTGGCGCGTGGGCGTTGCGGCCCTCGTTGGCGTGGTCGCCGCGTCCGCCTTCGCTGCCCTCGCGTCGGTCGGCGCAGCCGTCTCCCCGGCGAGCCCGCCTTCCGTCGCAGCTCAGTATCCGAAGAAGGTGACGATCTGTCACCGCACGAAGTCGAAGAAGAACCCGTACGTGACGATTCGCGTCTCGCGGAACGCAGTGCCGGCCCACCTGAGGCACGGCGACGGGATCGGGCCATGCCCGAAGGCCGTCTTCACCGTCTGCCACAAGGCCAAGAACGGCAAGCAGAAGACACTGAAGGTAAAGGGTGCAAAGGCTCACCAAAAGCACCTCAAGCGCGGAGACAAGATCGGCGCCTGCAAGACCAAGAAGCACAAGGGCAAAGAGAACGAGAAGCACAAGGGCAAGAAGGAAAAGAAAAAGAAGAAGGGCTAAGGCCGCACGAGACCACGAAGCCCCGCTCTGGCGGGGCTTCGTCGTTTAGCGCGAACCTCGGGCTGTCTCTGTCGCCCGCGGAAACCCGGTCAATCGGCCGAGGGGCTCGGCGTTGGCGGAGGGGACGTCGTTGTGGATCAGCCGCAAGCGCGGCTGATTGCTTGCAATCCGTTCGCGCTTTCCGGCCGTAGACCCAGCAGGGGGAGGAGTTACGCCTACTTAAGGAGCGTGAGTGATGGGACCCCATCCTTCCGCACGCCGGCCGAGCGTCTTGCTCGTGTTGGCGCTCTTGCTCGGCTCGGCGCTGGTGGCGGCCTCGCCGCTGGCGGCCGCCGAGCGCAACTCGTACACAGTCACGCCGCTGGTCTCGGATCAACCCGGGGTCGCGGTTCACACCGACCCGAATCTCGTCAATGCCTGGGGGCTGACCGCCAGCGGGACCTCGCCGTGGTGGGTCTCGGACAACGGGACGGACCTCTCGACGCTGTACCGCGGGGACGGGACGCCGCAGGCGCTGGTCGTCCACGTCGCCGGAGGCCCGACGGGCACGGTCTTCAACCCAACGAGCGGTTTCGTCCTGCCCACCGGCGGCAAGGCGCTGTTCCTCTTCGACAGCGAGGACGGCATTATCCGCGCCTGGAACGGGGCGCAGGGAACGACGGCCATCGTGGTCAAGGACCGCTCCGACGTGGAAGCGATCTACAAAGGGCTCGCGATCGCGGACACCGCGGCGGGGCCACGGCTCTACGCGGCGGACTTCCACAACGCGCGGATCGATGTCTTCGACGGGAGCTTCGGCCTCGTTCCGGGTGGCTTCGAGGACTCGTCGTTGCCGGCCGGGTACGCGCCGTTCAACGTCCAGACGATCGGCGATCGCGTTTTCGTTGCGTACGCGAAGCAGGACGCGTCCGCTGAGGACGAGGTTGCGGGCCAGGGAACCGGCTTCGTCGACGCGTATGACCTCGCAGGCAACCCGCTCGGGCGAGTCGCCCAGCACGGCCAGCTGAACGCGCCGTGGGGGCTCGCGCTCGCACCCGAGGGCTTCGGCCGTTTCGGCGGCGACCTGCTCGTCGGCAACTTTGGCGACGGACAGATCAACGCCTACGAGGAGCTCCCCAACGGCCACTTCGAGCATCGGGGCGAACTGCGCGGCTCGGACGGGAACCCCCTCACGATCGACGGGCTCTGGGCGCTCCGCTTCGGCAACGGCGGCAACGCGGGGCCGATGGGAACGCTGTTCTTCACCGCCGGCCCGGACGAAGAGACCCATGGTCTCTTCGGGTCGATCACCGCAGGGTGAACCAGTTGCGGGGGGGGGGGGCCCGCCCCCGCCCCCCCCCCCCACACCCCACCCACCCCCCCCGCCGCCCCA
>JBKPGE010000190.1:0-7766 GCA_046729215.1 Actinomycetota bacterium
CTGCAAATGGCCTCTGTGTTACCTTCCTGCCCTCGTGCGGGCGCCTGGGAGGGGGTTGCGGACGCTTTGCCTGGCTGTTCTGACCGGAGCGGTGGCTCTCGCGACCCTGCCGGGCGCAGGCTCTGCGGAGACGGCGGGGGAATTGCAGCGGAGGGCCGACGAGCTCCGGGCAGACAACGCGAGGCTGTCCGTCGGCTCACGCTCGGCCGTCGAAAGCCTGGCCGCGATCGAGTCCCGGCTGGCCGAGGCGAGAACGGAGCTGGCGTCGTTCAAAGCGAAAGCCGCGAACGTGCAGGATCGCCGGCGAGCAGTCCTCGAAGAGCTCGCGGTCGCGCGCGACTCGGTCGGTGCGAGCCGCCGTGCGCTCGCCGAGCGGTTGCGAGAGCTGTACGAAGAAGGCGACACGGACACGCTTGCGGTCGTCCTCGGCTCCGGCTCACTCTCGGCGGCGCTCGATGCGGTCGAGACCATCGATCTCGCCGCAAAACAGGACAAGGACCTGATGGCACGCTCTCGCGCGGTGTCGCGCCGCCTCGCTGGGCTCGAACGGGTCCTGGCCGGCCAGCAGCGAGAGCTCGAGCAGCTTGCCGCCGTGAGAGCAGCAGCGGCGGCGGCGCTCGCCGCCGCCCGCTCGGAGAAGCTGGACACCATCGCAACCCTGCAGGCGGCCCGTGGCTCGAACGCGACGCAGATCGCGGACCTCCAGGACCGCGCCCGCATGCTGGCGTCCGTCCGCACGCCGACCACGCCCGAGTTCGTCCCCGGGGTCCCGGCCAGCGGGGCACGGACGATGACGGTTACGGCCACCGGGTACTCGCTGCCGGGGAACACGGCGAGCGGCATGCCCGTCGGCTGGGGCGCCATTGCCGTGGATCCCGGGGTGATTCCGATCGGATCCCGGATCGGCGTTCCCGGGTATGGGCTGGGCGTCGCCTCGGACACCGGCGGCGCGATCCAGGGGGCGAGAATCGACCTCTGGTTCCCGACGGTCGAGCAGGCGCGCGCGTGGGGAAGCCGCGTGGTCACCATCACGGTGCACTCCTAAGAGTCGGGGTATCGTCCGACAGGCGCCATGGCGACCGACCAGGCAGGTCCTCGCGAGTCAGCCAGTTCCGACCAGCTGAGGGTCATGCTCGTCGACGACCACGACCTGTTCCGAACGGGGCTCCGGAACCTGCTCGAGGAACAAGGCCTGCAGATCGTCGGCGAGGCCTCCGAGGGAGCCACGGCGCTCAATCTCGTCCGCGAGCTCGCGCCCGACGTGGTCGTCATGGATCTGAACATGCCGGGCATGAACGGCATCGAGGCGACGCAGGAAATCGCCCGGCTCGCGCCTCTGACCCGCGTCCTTGTGCTCACCATCTCCGATCAGGACGCAGACGTGATGGACGCGATCCTCGCGGGCGCGTGCGGCTACCTGCTCAAGGACTCCTCGATCGAAGATCTGATGCAGGGCATTCGCGCGGCTTCCGTCGGCGAGGCGTTGATCTCACCGCACATCGCGGCCAAGGTCCTCCAGCGGATCAGAGCCTCAGGCCTTCAGAGCGATTCTGCGGTCCCGCCGCCCGAGCTGTCAGACCGTGAAAACGAGGTCCTCCGGCTGATCGCGAACGGCAAGGACAACGCCCAGATCGCTCAAGAGCTCCACATCAGCCCGAAGACGGTCAAGAACCACATCTCCAACATCCTCATGAAGCTCCAGATCGAGAACCGGATCCAGGCCGCCGTTTACGCCGTCCGGCGCGGGTTTGTCTAACCATTCGCTGAAAGTCTTGCGACTTTCAGCGACTCTCTCGAGCCGAGCGGCGCGCGCCCAGTTGCGCTCGCCCACTTCCTTGCACTACGGCCGCTGTTCGCACCTCAGGCGACTCTCGCTTCCCGCACGCCGGTCTGGAGGACAGCGAGGAGGTTGCGCAGAGAGTCACGCTCTTGACGGCGCCGGGCGAGCAGGCGGGCGAGGGCGGAGAGCTCTAGGGCTCGCTCCTCGCTCCTTTCCTCGGCCAGGTGCGCGGCGTTCTCGGAGATGTTGCTCTCGAGACGACGGCACTCGGCGTCGAGGGACAAAGCGCACGCGTATCCGTCCGTGAGCGTCGCTTCGACATGCTCGCGGGCCGGTTGCTCTCCGTGCTCGATCCCGTCGAGGAGGCTGTGGAGGCGGTCGGTAACTGCGGCGAGTTGGTTTCCCACTGTCGTCTCCCGCATCGATTATCGACACGTGAACAGCAGTTGCCTATGGGCCGAACGGCCCATTTCCGTACGCGACAGGACCTAGAATGGGGTGGGTGCGGCGTGCCCTCGTCTCAATCCTCGCGCTCGCTGCGCTCGCCTCGGGCTCTGCGACGGCGACGACGCACCAGGCGCCGCTCGCGACGCGGCTCGCGCGCTCTCTCTCCGTCCCCCATGTGACCGCTTCGCGCTCGGCGGCCGTGGCGGTTGACCTGGAGACGGGCCAGACCGTCTTCGCTCGGCATCAGTCACTCGCGCTCGTTCCGGCCTCGAACGAGAAGCTCGCCGTCGCCTACGCCGCGCTGATCCTGCTGGGGCCGGCGTACCGGCTCGACACGATCGTCTACGGAGAGGGCGCGCAGGCCGGCGCAGTGTGGAAGGGCAACCTCGTGCTCAAGGGGTTCGGCGATCCCACGCTCACGCGCGGCGACCTCCGCCGGCTCGCTCTCCAGGTACGGGCCGCAGGTGTCCGGCGCGTGACCGGCCGGATCGAGGTCGACGAGTCGTACTTCGACTCGCGCAGAACGGGGCCGGCGTGGAAGTCCTACTACTACCTGAACGAATCGCCGTCGCTCTCCGCCCTGACAGTCGACCGTGGGAGTTTTCGCGGTTGGCTGACGAGGGAGCCCGCGATGGCCGCAGGCACACTGTTCCGGTACGCCCTTCGCAAGGTGGGAGTCGCCGTCCGCGGCCGGACGATGCGGGGCGTGGCAGATCCGCTTGCCGAGCAGCTTGCCCTGACGGAGTCCGAGCCACTCTCCCGCATAGTGCGCTACATGAACACGGAGAGCGACAACTTCACGGCGGAGCTTCTGCTCAAGCAGCTCGGCGCCGTCGACGGGGTCGGCGGCACGAGCGCGGCAGGGGCAGCCTCGGTGCGCCGGGTGCTCCACGAAGCGGGCGTCCCGTTAACAGGCGTCAGCATCGTCGACGGGTCAGGACTGTCTCCGCGCAACCGACTGACTGCCGGAGCGCTGATCGGGATCCTCGTCACCGCGTGGCACGACCCGGTGATCCGTCCGGCGTTCATGCAGTCGCTCGCCGTCGCCGGCGTCAACGGCACGCTCCGGCACCGGATGCGGGCGCCGCCGGCCCGTGGCGCGGTCCACGCGAAGACGGGGACCACCATGGAATCGTCCGCGCTCTCCGGCTATGTGCGTACGCGGTACGCCTTCGCGGTGCTCCAGAACGGCCGGCCGATATCCCACTTCTGGGCCCGGCGCGCCCAGGACCGCTTCGCCCGCGTCCTAGCCGGCCAGTAGGGCCGAGAGCTCCTCTTCGGTAAGGAGCGGCACGCCCTCGCGCTGCGCCTTGGTCAGCTTCGAGCCGCCGGGCTCCTCGCCGACGATGAGCCCGCTCGTCTTCTTGGAGACGGAGTTCGTCACCTTGGCTCCAAGAGCCTCGAGCTCGGTCTGCGCCTGTTCTCGCGTCCAGCGCTCGAGCGTGCCTGAGATCACGTAGGTGCGCCCCGTCAGCGGCCCCTCGGGTGGCCGGTCTTCCTCGCCGGACTCGAAGCGGAGCCCGAGCTCACGGAGCTCCTCCACGAGCCGCCGGTTTTCCGCGTCGGAGAACCACTCCACGATCGCCTCGGCACGTTCCGGGCCAATCCCGTCCACCTGGACGACGTCCTCCTGCGCGGCTTCCACGAGCCGGTCGACTGAGCCGAAATGGCGCGTGAGGTTCTGTGCCGTCACCCACCCGACATCGGGGATGTTGAGGCCGAAGAGCACACGCCGAAACGGGATCGACTTGGATGCCTGGATCGCGTTGACGACGTTGGAGGCGCTCCGTTCCTGAAAGCCGTCCAGCTCGATGAGCTGTTCCTTCGTCAGGCGGTAGAGGTCGGGCAGCGACCGCAGCAGACCGAGGTCCCAGAGCCGGCGGACGAGCTGCTCGCCTACGCCGTCGATGTCGGCCGCGGCCATGACCCAGTTGTTCAGCGTCTCGAGGCCGCGCGATGGACACGCCCGGTTCGGACACCGATGCATGGCCTCGCCCTCGGGCCGGACGATCTCTGCTCCGCAGAGCGGGCAGTGCGCCGGCATCTTGAACGGTTTCGTCCCGCGCCGGTGGGCGCCCGCGGGCCCAACGATCTGCGGGATCACGTCTCCCGCCCGCTGGACGATCACGTCGTCACCCTCACGGATGTCCTTCCGGTTGATGTCTTCCTCGTTGTGGAGCGTCGCTCGGGAGATCGTCACCCCTCCGACCTCCACCGGCTCGAGCATCGCCCACGGATTCAGCGCACCGGTGCGGCCGACCCGGATCGCGATCTTGTTCAGCCGTGTCGTAGCCGTCATCGGCGCCCACTTGTAGGCGCGCGCCCAGCGGGGGCGTTCGTGTAGGGCACCGAGCGTGCGCTGCTGCTCGAACGAGTCGACCTTGACCACGATCCCGTCGATCTCGTAATCCAGCTCGATCCGCATTCGCTCCCACTCCGCGCAGCGTTTCGCGACCTCTTTCATCGTCTCCAGCCGCTCAACGTGTGGGTTCGTGCGGAAGCCGTGCTCGCGAAGCCACTCGAGGAGCTCCGACTGCGAACCCAGGTCGACGCCCTCGCTGTGCCCGATGCCGTAGACCCAGACGGCGAGCGGGCGATCGGCGGTGATCTGGGCGTTCTTCTGTCGAAGCGAACCGGCTGCGGCATTTCGCGGGTTTGGCGCTGTCTTCTTGCCCTCGGCGACGAGGCGTTCGTTGAACGCCGTGAACCCGGATAGCGGGAAGTACACCTCGCCGCGCACCTCGAGCACCGGCGGCGCGTCGGCGCCGCGAACACGCAGTGGGATGGATGGAATCGTGCGGAGATTGGGCGTCACGTCCTCGCCTTGGCGACCGTCGCCCCTCGTCGCCCCTCGCGCAAGGCTCCCGTTCTCGTACACGAGCGAGATCGCGGATCCGTCGATCTTGGGCTCGATGATCCAGGCGATCTCCTCCGCAGGCACGTCGAGCCGCTTACAGACGTCCTGGGCCCATTTCTCGAGCGCCTCCTCCGTCGTCACCTTCTCGAGCGAGCCCATCGGCGAGAGGTGCTCCACCTTCGGGAACCGGTCCGAAAGGGGAGCGCCGACCCGCCGGATCGGCGAGTCGGGCGCCGCGAGCTCGGGATGCTCTTCCTCGAGAGCCTTCAGCTCGTCGAACAGGCGGTCGTACTCGGCGTCCGAGACCTCAGGGTCGTCGAGGACGTGGTAGCGGTAGTTGTGATGCTCGATCGCCTCTCGGAGCTCGGCTGCCCGCTCTTCCACATTGTTCTTGGCCTTCGTCGCCATTGGGAGTCGATCGTAGCGACGTAACGCAGGGGAACCCCTGGTTCCCCTGCGGACCCCTTCCTTTCCCGCGGAGTTGCCTGGTCGACAGTAGACGGAGCCGGCTTTTCGTTCGTCGATTCTTCGGTTCTTGTCGTTTTCGTGAGCCTCCCACGCGGCAAAGCCGCGCTTCGGCGGCGGATCGATTTCGCGCTACCCGGGGACGAAGGGATTCTTCCCGTCCAGGTCGAAAGGCGTGTCGGCGGGCGGACGATCCTCTCCCCCGCCCACCCGGGCCCCGGCGGCCAGCCGCAATCCGTCCGGGGCCCCTCAGTAAAGGACGCGTTCGAGATAAAGGCCCCACGCGGGCGCCGTGGTCCCCGCGTCCGGCCTCGCTCCACCGCCGCGGATGAGCTCCGCGATCCGATCCGGCGGCAGCTCGAGCATCGTGCCGACCAGCGTCCGGACCATGTGGCGGAGGAAGCTGTCGGCCGTGATCTCGAGCTCGAGGGCGTTGTCTCGGTCGACCCAGCGCGCTTCGATTACGTTGCGGACGAACACCTCGTGCTTTGTGTCGGTGGGCGTGAACGCCCGAAAATCGTGCTTGCCGAGGAGCAGCGCGGCCGCTTCGTCGAGCGCACGGCGATCGATCGGGCGCGGGTACCACCACGCCCTCCGCGCCTCGAACGGCGACGGCGCGCGGCGCCGGTAGATCCGATAGCGGTAGCTCCGAGCCTTCGCCGAGTGGCGCGCGTGGAAGCCCGTCGGCGCCTCCTCGGCCCCGAGGACCGACACGTCGTTGGGCAGCGCTGTGTTCAGCGCCTCGGCCGCCCGCTCGACGGGCGGGCCTCCTTCTGCCTCGACGCTCGCAACCTGGCCGAGAGCATGGACGCCGGTGTCCGTCCGCCCGGCTACCGCCAGACCGTCCCAGGACCTGTAGACGGCGTCGAGCGCGTCTCGCAGAACGCCTTCGACCGTCCGCTGCCCCGGCTGAGCGGCCCAGCCGCGGAACCCGGTGCCGTCGTATTCCAGTGTGAGCCTGAGCCGCAACGCGTACGTATCATCGCCGCGTGGCCGATGAAGACTGGCGCATCGAGGTCGAGCTCGACGACGAGGAGCAGGGGTACTCCCTCACGGAGCGCCTGCGCGCGGCAGACCTCGACGACGAGGCTCGGGCGCGGCTCGGCGAGCGGGTCGTGGTCTCTCGTGACGGCTCGCGGCTCTTCCTCTACGCCGCGACCGAGTCGCAGTCACGGGAGGCGGAGCAGGTGATCCGCGACCTCGTCGCCAGCCACAACCTCAGCGCGAAGATCTCGGCGACTCGCTGGCACCCCGTCGAACAGACGTGGCAGGACGCCTCGGTCCCGCTGCCGACGACGCCCGAGTCGATCGAGGAGGAGCGGACGAGCCGCGAGGAGGTGGAGGAACGCGACGCCGAGCGCGCCGGCTGGACCTCACACGTCCGGGTGGAGCTGCCCCATCGCGCAGACGCGGTCGATCTCGCCGAAAGGCTCGAGGCCGAAGGGGAGAAAGTCCATCGCCGGTGGCGATATGTCACGGTCGATCTCGCGACGGAGGACGCCGCACGGGAGCTCGCGGACCGCCTCGCGGACAGCCTGCCCGAGGGCAGCGAGCTCACGATCGAGACGAAGCCGCCAGACCCGGTCTTCGTGTTTCTGGAGTCGCGGGGCGTCTAGGAGACGGTCGCTTCGGTCGGCTCTTCGACGCGCTGCGGCCGCACGACCGGTGCGGGCGGAACGAAGTCGATGAACTCGAGGTAGGCCATGTCTGCGCCATCGCCGGGGCGCGGGCCGATCTTCACGATCCGTAGATAACCGCCGTTCCGGTCGGCGAACCGCGGCCCCACGTCTGCAAAGAGCCTGTGGACGACTTCCTGCGAGCGCAGATAGGCGAGCGCCCGCCGACGCGCGGCGAGGTCGCCCCTCCGCCCGAGCGTGATCATCTTCTCGGCGATCGGCCGTACGGCCTTGGCCTTCGCCTCGGTCGTCTTGATGCGGCCGTGCTCGATCAGCGACCCGGCGAGGTTGGCGTAGAGCGCCTTCCTATGCGCCGAGTCGCGTCCGAGCTTCTTCCCCGAGCGATGATGGCGCACGGGGCCGTTAGTCCTCTCCCCGCAGGTTGAGACCGTGCGTCGCGAGGGTCTCCTTGACCTCTTCGATCGACTTCTTGCCGAAGTTCGGGATCGCTGCGAGCTCGCCCTCGGTCTTCGTCACGAGGTCGCCGATCGTCTCGATCCCCACACGCTTCAGGCAGTTGTAGGAGCGGACTCCGAGTTCC
>JBKPGE010000191.1:0-1966 GCA_046729215.1 Actinomycetota bacterium
CGTCTCACCCTGCGACCTCCTCGAGGGTCTGCGCGAGGCGGTCGGCCATCTCGTCGCGCGCGAACTCGCGCTCGGCTAGCGCACGGGCGTTTCTGCCCATGCGCGCCACGCCTTCCGGATTCCCGGCGAGGGCGAGAAGCACGCCGGCCAGGCCTTCGGCGTTTCCGGCCGGCACCCAGACGCCGGCTTCGTTTTCCTCCACGAGCCGGCGCAGCCAGCCGTCGAGATTGACGACGACCGGCTTGCCAGCGGCCAGCGAGTCGAAGAACTTGTTCGGTGAGTTCGTCTCCAGGATCGGATACGGAGCGAAGATCGTGAGCGTCACGTCGGCGGCGCCGAGGATGCCCGCCAGCGCCTCCTTCGGGCGGGGCGGCAGGAAGAGCAGGTTGGTGAGACCGAGCTCGCGAGCCCGTTCTTCGAGCCACTCTTTCTCGCCGCCGTCGCCGATCGCAACGATCGTCACCCGCTGGTCGCCCCACCGCCGGAGCGCGTCCGCCGCGTCGACGAGCTGGTCGAGCCCGTTCGCGCGCCCCATCGCGCCGGCGTAGAGCGCGACGAACCGTTCCTCGAGGCCGTGACGCTTGCGGAACCCCTCGTTGACCACGTCCGGCCGAAACACGTCCAGATCGGCCGCGTTCGGTATGAGCACGAGCTTCTCGTCCGGGATGCCGCGGCCCCGGAGCTCCTCCAGCGCGCCCTCGCTGCAGACGACGATCCGCTCGGAACCGGCGTAGAGCTGCCGCTCGAGCCACTCGGCGCCTCGCACGGCCGGACCGCTCTTGAGCGCCCCGAGAGCGACCGGGACAGCCGGCCAGAGATCGCGGACCTCGAAGACGAACGGCACGCGCTTCATCCGGGCTGTGGCCAGTCCCGAGATCCCGATCGTGAGCGGCGTAGAAGACGCGAAGACGACGTCGGGCTTGTGCTCCAGCGCTCCTGCGACAGTGGCAGCAACCGTGAACGCGGTGAACGACGCAAGCCGCACGGGCGTGGGATAGCGGTTCGCGTACGGGACGTTCAGGTACAGGACATCGATCCCGTCGACCGTCTCGCGACCCATGAGGCGGCCCTGCGGTTCTTCGTCGCGGCCGGTCTCCAGCCGCCGCGTGTCACGGCTCACGATCGTCACGCGGTGACCGCGCTCGACGAGCCTCCGCGCAAGCTCGTACGAGCGCGTCGCGGTCGACCGCCGACGCGTGGCGAAGTACTGGTGGAAGTAGAGAACGTCCAAGGCGCGTTTGGCGGCCGTATTGTCACAGTTCGGGCTGTGAAACTCGCGCTTCTCGATCCGCCGAGCTACTCGCCGGCGTACGACCACCACCTCGCGTCCGCCCTCGGAGCGCGAGGCCACGACGTCGACCTGCTGACTTCGCCCTTCGCATTCGGGGCGCCGCCGACGCCGAACGGCTATAGGCGCCGGGAGCTCTTCCTGCCGCTCTCGGGGAAGCTCGTGCGGATGGCGCCGCGCTCCCGTCTCCGGTTCCTGGTCAAGGGTGCGGAGTACGTCCCCAGCGTTGTCAGGCTCGTGCGCGCTGTGGGCGCGCTCGATCCCGACGTCGTGCACGTCCAGTGGCTGGCGGTTCAGCGCTACGACATGCGCTGGATCGACCGCCTGCGCAGGGACCGCCCCGTGGTCCTGACCGCTCACAACGTGCTTCCCCACGAAGGAGATCCGGACGCGGCCGAGCGGCGCAGGCTCTACGACGCCTTCGATCGTGTCGTGGTGCACACGACCCGAGGCGCCGAGCAGCTCGCGGCGTTCGGCGTCTCGACCGAGCACGTCGTCCAGATCCCGCACGGAACGTTCAATGCGCCGCCTGCCGCAATCGAGCCTCCGGCCGGCCGAACCCTGCTCTTCTTCGGCCTGATCCGCCGTTACAAGGGGCTGGACGTGCTCGTGCGGGCCCTCCCGGAGATCCCCAACGCCCGACTGGTGGTCGCCGGCGACCCGCTCGACCCTATCGAG
>JBKPGE010000192.1:0-5128 GCA_046729215.1 Actinomycetota bacterium
TTACTCGGCCCGCTCGTCGGCGTTTCTCTCATCGAGGGCCTCGACGACCTCGCCGGTGTGGCCGATCTTTTCGACGATCACGTAGCCGTCTCCTTGCCCCACGAGGACCGCTGCCCCCTGCGCTTCAGCCTGGTGACCTGAGACGTTGAAGAAGTGGCGAGGATCAGCCCGAATCTCCTCGTACTCCGCGAGTTCGAGCCAAACGATCTCCGTGCACGCGGTATCGGCGCACTCGCAGATGAAGGCGACCGGCAGATCCACGCCGTAGGCGCCTGCCGCTCTGTTTATGCGTTCGTTTGCGTGGCGGAAGGTCGCAACGTTCCGAGCGATCCGCTCGGCCATCAGCCGGTCCATGTCGCCGTTCGGATTCTTCGCGGCCGTCGCACCTCGTAAAGTCAGCTCGGCGACGTCCTTCGCCTTCAAGCTCGATCCTGCTGAGGGGCAACGGCTGCCACGAACTCTGCGGCCTCCCCGATCTTCTCGACGACCCAATAGCGCTCGGTCCGGTCAACGATGTTTTCGACTTCGAGGAAGACGTGGCCTTCGCTCGGCGCGACCGCGAACAGGGACGGCGCGGCCCGCAGCGCCTTGTACTCATCGATCGTAAGAGTGATGCGCTCGACGCACGTCGGATGAGCGCACTCGCAGACCCATTCTGCGGTCGGCTCGATCTCACCGAACGTCTCGTTGACCTCTCTCACACTCTCGTTGACCTCACGAAAAAGTGCTTGGTTACGAGCAGCGCGAACCATGTGCTCGCGGTGGATGCGCTCCGGCATCTCGACCTCCATTCCCGTCATTCGGTCGTGTCGATAAAGAACAGCGCCGGGGAATGGCCACTCAAGCGGGCACGTACGGGGTCGCGCCTCGGCTTCGACGATCATAACGCAGTCCACCCCGAAGCACCCTGGAGGCGGACGGCGCTGGAAGCCAGGCGATGTGTTCGTCGCGGCCAACGGGCGTGCGTGCCGCGTCGTGGACACGGCCGCCGAGGTGGAAGCGGCGGGCATGGTGCTCTTCGACACGACCTGGGCGCGCGGCCGCAGCTGGGCGCTCTCGCAGGCGCTAAGTGCTCTCTCCTACTACACGCTCGAGACCAATCCGGTGCTCGTTCGGGAATCTCGGCGTTGGATGGTCGATGTCCTCGCCGAGTAGCCGGTGATCGACACGGGCTCGTCAGGCGCCGCACCTCAACGCTCGGGGACATTCCCGAACACTCGGGCAGGCGAGGCTCCTGCGCCCAACAACTGCAGCGCTTGTGAGCGACCCCCAGTCGTGACCCCGCCACTCATTGCGGCAAGCGCCTCGTCAGGCTTGTCACGCCATACGCCATGGCCGGCGCCCTCGAACACCACGAGACGAGATTCGGGGATCGCTTTCGCAAGCTCCTCTCGGGTCCCATGGTGCAGCTGGGTCGAGTGGTTGCGGCAGCCGGGCTCGGATCAGATCCCTGTAGAGGATCCGCGCTCTGAACTTGCGGTAGCGGCATCCTGCCTTGCGTCGGTCATGTGGATTGTGGCGCCCGAGGTCGGCGCCAGACTCAACGACCATTTCGCTAGCGAGGTCACGCCTCCGGCCGACGAGGAACTCTGGCAGCGGGAATCCAGTGCGAGGCGATCGTCGTCAACGGGGGTTCAACTGGTACGAAGCTGCACACGGGCACGATAAGGGGGGCGTGCCGCCGTCCCGCAACGTCCGCGGTCGCGTCACCTCCGCCGCCTGCTCCTAGATGCGTTGCCGCGTGCCCGAGGGTGATCGGCTTACGGTGACGACGGTGCTCGGCCAGTCGCATCCGTCGGCTGCGAGGCGGAGATAATGCAACCGGAGTGGGTCGAGCCCACGCCGGGCTCGAGCGAGATGCAGAGCTCCGACAGCCACATCGACCGCATCCAGGTAGCAGGGTGACAGCGACTGCGGCCCCTCCGTTCGGCCTGATCGAGACGAAGACGACGTTCCCGCTCGTCCGGCCGGGTGCTGTCCGGCGCGACGCGCTAATCCGACGCCTCGAAGAATCGACCGGGGCAAAGCTGGTCAGCGTGGCGGCCGCAGGCGGCTACGGAAAGACGACCTTGCTCGCACAGTGGGCCGACGACGACCCGCGGCCGTTCGCGTGGTTGACCGTCGACGAGCGCGACAACGACCCGGTGCTGCTGCTGAGCTATGTGCTCGCCGCGCTCGCGCGCGCGGACATCGTTCAGCCATCCGTCGCCGGCACGGCCTACGGCGACGTGCCCTCGATCTGGTTGACGCTCGTGCCGGAGGTGTGCTCTACCGTCTCCAGCAGCGCGTCCAGGAGGCGCAGAACTCGAAGGCGCCTGCGCAGCGCCTCGCCGACCGAGCCGCCTTCTGGCTCGTCCTCGTCGCCCTGATCGGAGGCCTCGGCACCTTCCTGGTTTGGTGGGGCATCGTCGACCGTGAGGCGAGGCGATCGTCAAAGCCGCCGAGGAGCGGGGCATCGAGCGCCTGCGCGCCGAGCGGTTCGAGTCGGTCGCCGGCCAAGGTGCTGTCGCGACTGTGGACGGCCGGCGCGTCCTCGTCGGCAACCGGCGCCTGCTCGAGCGCGAGCACTTTCCCTGGACGGCCTCGCCGTCTCCGCCGATGAGATGGCGGGCACCGGGCGAACAGTTGTCCACGTCACCGTCGACGGACGCCCAGCCGGGTTGATCGCAATTGCCGATGCCCCACGCGAGACGGCAACCGAGGCAGTCGCCGCGCTGAACGAGCTCGGTGTCCGCCCGGTCATGCTTACCGGCGACAACCGCCAGACCGCCGAACGAATCGCGGCCGAGCTCGGGATCGACCAAGTGATGGCCGAGGTGCTGCCTGCGGACAAGGCGGCGAAGGTAAGCGAGCTCCAAGCACAGGGACGGAGTGTCGCGATGGTCGGTGACGGCGTCAACGACGCACCAGCGCTTGCCCAGGCCGACGTCGGAATCGCGATTGGCACCGGCACCGACGTGGCGATCGAAACCGCCGACGTCGTGCTCATGCGCTCCGACCCGCTCGACGTCGCGACCGCGGTAACGATCGGACGCGGCACGGTCCGGAAGATGCGCCAGAACCTCGGCTGGGCGATCGGCTACAACTCGCTCGCGCTCCCGATCGCCGCCGGCGTCTTCGAGCCCTGGGGCTTCACGCTGCGACCCGAGATCGCCGCGATCTCGATGTCGGGCTCGAGCGTGCTCGTGGCCGTCAACGCCCTCATGCTCAAGCGGCTGCGGCTTCCGCGCGCTCCGGCGCGGGCTCCAGCCCAGCCGAGGTGAACAGGCGCCGACACCCTGCTCGGTGCACGACTTCTCGAATTTCCCCTGCGGGATCAGACAGGCTGGCGGCGGCCCTGAGACAGAGCCACCGCCCGCTGGCAACCGTCAGCGCAGGTATGTCTCCTGGGTTTGAGGGTTCAGGTGACTGAAGCGCCTCGCCCCGGCGCGGGCCGAACTGCTGAAGAGAAAGACGTCGAACCCGTTCGGGATGTCGCTCCCGTAGATGAAGCCGTTGTACCAGTACGCCGCCCAGAATGAGCCGGGGTTTGGCGACTCGACGTCGTAATAGCCGATCTCGCGGGCATTCGCGGGATTCGTGAAATCGACGACATCGACTCCGCCGCCGTACCAAGACGACGTCAGGACATATCTGTTCTTGACCGGTACGACGTTGAACATGTGCGCCGAGCAGTAATCCTCGCCTTGATCGCGGGGGATCAAGAACGAGCCGCGCGGCATCGTGCTCCCGGCCTCGAGGTCGGACAGCTTGTAGAACCAGACGCGGCCGTCCATCTCCGACTGGTCGCCGTGGCAGGAGCCCGACTCGGACTCATCTCCAAAGATGACGTACTTGCCGTCCCAGGTCCACGTTGCGGAATGCCAAATCTCGAATCCCGGTGCCGGCTCCTGGATGTGAGCGAGCGTCCGTGGATGAAGCGGGTCGGAGATGTCCCACAGCTGCGCTTCGCTGAGACAGGCAACGGCAGCGAGGTGGAGCGGCATGAACACGCCGACGTCATGGCACCCGATCGTCGGACCGAGGCCGTCCAGGGCGAACGGCTCGGCATCGATCGCTGGCGTTGCAACGACGGCAGCGTTTTCCGGGTGAGCGAGCGGCACGCTCACAATCGAGAATTTGGCATGGAGGGGATTGTCCTCTCGGCCATCCCCGCAGGTGGGACCTGGAAGCAGGTAGTAGGAGAGGACGTAGATGAGCACCCGTCCGTGGGCGAGGTCGGGGATGAGCGTATTCGTGTGTGAGCCGCAGTCGGTGTCCACCAGCTTGACCAATTGCGGATTGCTCGGATCCGAGACGTCGAAGACCTGCACGCCCTCGAACAGTCCGGGCGTAGTCGGGTTCGGAGAGCGCTCGCCCGCGCAGGACCTCTCCGTCATCGGGTAGTCGACCGAACGGACGAGGATATTGCCCCAGACGGTGACATCACCTTGGCCCGACCCGCAATCGACGTCGGCAAGCACCGTCGGTCTCGCCGGACGGGAGATGTCGATCACGCGGAAACCGGCGTAGTTTCCCTGATAAGCGAGCTTGCCCCAGAAGCGATGTCGGAGTTGGTGACTCCGGTCTTGGGCAGCGAGGCAAGCAGCTTCATGTTCTGGCTGTGCGGGTTTGGCTCTTGGGCGGGCGGGTCCGCGAGGGCAGCACCCGCGCCGGCAAGGACAAGCAGGACGAGCGGAAGCAGAAGAGCAATGCGATGGAGCCTTGGCATGGAAACCCCCTCTTGTTGTCCTGGCAGGCGAGAGGATGCAGGGACCGAGCGTCGTGAGCGGGCGGCCGCGGTAGCCAGACCCATGGTCGACGCGAGCTTTCGCCGGTACAACAACATCGCCTACCGCCTAGTGGACGGCCGCCGCGTCCGAGCGTGCAATGAACTTATGCGCGCTGGTCAGAGGCCGTAAACCGCCTTGCACGCGAGTGCCGCCTCTTCATCGCGTTCCTAGCGCTTTGGCGTGGCACTAACTGGCGCGTCGCGGCCAGGCCTAGACGCGAACGAGTCGGCTAGTAGATCCTCGGCTCCGCCCACTGCCGCTCGAGCCCGCCGCCGTTCTCGTAGTAGGCGAGCCGCTCGAGGAGTTGGGCGATTTGCTGCGCCTGCTCCTCTACGAGCTGCTCGAGCTGCGCGGTC
>JBKPGE010000193.1:0-14695 GCA_046729215.1 Actinomycetota bacterium
TCCCCCGCCGTCTCCGCAGAGCCTGCGCCCGGCAGGGTCGCGAGAGCCACCGCTCCGGTCAGAACAGCCAGGCAAAGCGTCCGCAACCCCCTCCCAGGCGCCCGCACGAGGGCAGGAAGGTAACACAGAGGCCATTTGCAGCTATCCGGCCAGGTTGTTAGGGTGCCGCACTTGTCAAGCACGATCAGCGTTCGCCCAGCACGCTGGTAGACAGCCGGCCGCCGCGGGCCGCCAGGATATTTGAGGAAACAGCACGCAATCAGCATGCTCGCCGCTTTGGCCGCTGCCCTTGCCGCGTCCAGCGCAGCGACCGCCGACCCAGCCAGCGTCGCGTCGAAACGGGCCCAGGCCCAGAGCGTCATGGTGCAGATCCAGAGTCTCGACGGCTCGTTGGAGCATGCGATCGAGGCATACAACCTTGCGAACGACAAGCTCAAGGCCATCCGGGGCGATCTGAGGCAGAACCGGGTCGATCTCACGATCGCCCAGCACAACCTAAAGCGCGCACAGAAAGCCCTCGCTGCCCGCGTCATCGCTATCTACACCGCGGACGAGTCCGACTCCACACTGGACGTCCTGGTTGGCTCCAACAGCCTGGAAGAGCTTATTGACGGCCTCGAGGCGGTCTCCAGCGTGTCGACGCAGGACACCCAGGTGCTGGCAAACGTCAAGTCGTTCCGGGCTCAGGTCAAGCAGCGTCGAGCCGAGCTCAAGCGGGCGAAGGCCCGGCAGGCGGAGCTCGTCGCTGAGCGTGCCGCGAACAAGGCGTCGATCGAGAGCCAGCTGGCCGAGCGTCGGAGCCTGCTCTCTTCGATCAAGAACGAGATCGTGCGGATCCAGGCCGCGGAGCGGAGGCGCCAGGCAGAGCTCGCGCGTCAGGCGCGGGCGCGGGCAGCGGCTCCTCAGCCCCTGATGCCGACGCTCACGCCCAGCGCGGCTCCGACCGACGCCGCAGATCCGAGCGCGCCGAGCGAGCCCAGCCCGCTACCTGCCTCGCCGCCGTCGCGCTACGGCGGCGTCGTGGGCATCGCAATGGGCTACCTGGGCGTGCCTTACGTCTACGGCGGTGCCAGTCCCTCGGGCTTCGACTGTTCCGGGTTCATCATGTACGTATTCGCGCAGGTCGGGGTCTCGCTGCCCCACAACGCGGCGGCGCAGTACGGGTACGGCACGCCGGTCGATCGCAGCCAGCTGCAGCCGGGCGATCTCGTCTTCTTCAACGGCCTCGGGCATGCCGGCATCTACGTCGGCGGCGGCAGCTTCATCCACTCGCCCCACACTGGGGACGTCGTGAAGATCTCCAGCATGACCGGCTGGTACGCGTCGACGTACGTCGGCGCGCGCAGGCTCTAAGTCAATTAGACTGCTGATACCCTCCGGGGGTATGGCAGAGGACACTCACGCCGGCCACGTTCATCGAGCTCGCAGCGGCGAGCCGCAGGCATCGCTGAACCGCCTCGCTTTCTCGGCCACCTGGCACTGCCTGACGGGATGTGCAATCGGAGAGGTGCTCGGCGTAGTTATCGGAACCATCCTCGGCTGGGGCAACCTGCAGACCATCGTTCTGGCGATCGTCCTCGCGTTTCTTTTCGGCTACTCGCTGACAATGGTGCCGCTCCTCAGGGCCGGTCTTGCATTCGCGGCCGCAGTTCCGCTCGCTCTCGCTTCCGACACTTTGTCGATCACCGTGATGGAGATCGTCGACAACGCGATCATCCTCGTGATTCCCGGCGCGATGGAGGCGGGACTTTCAGACGTTCTCTTTTGGGGCAGCCTCGCGTTCTCGCTCGTCATCGCGTTCTGGGCCGCCTTCCCCGTCAACCGCTGGCTCATCGCCCGAGGCAAGGGCCATGCGGTCATCCATGCCCATCATTCGCACTAGTCGCGTTTGGACGAGCAAGCGTTTGCGCATGTCGAGCACCATCTCGGCCATTGACATGCGGGCATGGCCGTCTGCCCGCTCGGCTGCCGCATGGTCGTGAACCACCACGTCGCGCCCTTCCTTGGCGAGTGGGTCGCAGACGTGACCCGGGACCGAGCGTCCCGCGCAGTGGTAACCGCACTCCTCGACCCGGCGCTGGAGCGTCTCGACCGAGGTTGTGGCCGGGTCGTACTCGACCGTGGCCGTTTGCGCGACGGGGTTGGCCTCCACGCGTGTGACGCCCGGACGATTAGCCAGCACCCGCTCAACCACGGCCTTCTCGGAGGCGTAGTGGAGGTTGCCGACGTGGAGCACTGCGGACGGGGTGCGGCCGTTGTGCTCATGTGAGCTCATGGCTACCTCGTCTTCGTGAACCGCTCGACCGCGGCGAGCAGCTCCTCGCTCTTCCGCGAGACGGTCTTCGCGTCCCCCGAGGCGAGCGCGTCGCGGACGCAGTGCGTCACGTGGTCTTCGAGAATCTCGAATCCGAGGCTCTCGAGCGCCGTCTTGACCGCGCCGACCTGGGTCAGGATGTCGATGCAGTAGCGATCCTCGTCGACCATGCGCTCGACGCCGCGCACCTGCCCCTCGATTCGGTGGAGGCGCTTCTTGAGCGCGTCCTTGTCGTAGCCGTGCTCCATTCAGTTCACCTCCCTCGGGCTGTGGAAGCGGCGGAGCCGCAGTGAGTTCGAGACGACGAAGACACTGGAGAACGCCATGGCCGCCGCAGCAATGATCGGGTTGAGGAGTCCGGCGACCGCGAGCGGGATCGCGGCGACGTTGTAGGCGAACGCCCAGAAGAGATTGCCCTTGATCGTTCTCAGCGTCCGGCGCGCGAGCCGGATCGCATCCGCGGCCGCGCGGAGATCACCGGAGACGAGCGTGACGTCGCTCGCCTCGATCGCGACGTCGGCCCCGGTACCGATGGCGATCCCGAGGTCCGCCTGCGAGAGAGCGGGCGCGTCATTGACGCCGTCGCCGACCATCGCGACGACCTCGCCGGTCTCTTGCAGCCGGCGCACCTCCGCCACCTTGTCTTCCGGATAGACGTCCGCGAGCACGTGCTCGATGCCGACGTTGTTCGCGACCTGATCCGCAGTCGCGCGCTTGTCGCCGGTCAGGAGCACCGGCGTCAGTCCGAGCGTCTTCAGCGCCCGTACGGCTGCGGCGCTCGTCGGCTTGACGATGTCACGGACGACGAGCTTCGCCCGCGGTTCGCCGTCCCATCGGACCATGATCGCGCTGTCCCCACGGCCGACCTCGACTTGGTGACAGTCGACGCGCCCCACGACGCCGAAGCCCGGCCGGTTGGCGAAGTCCTCGACAGGAGGCAGCTCGCTCAGCTCCTTCCGAGCCGCCGCTGCGATCGCCTGTCCGATCGGATGCTCACTCGCCGCCTCGAGCGCTCCGGCGAGTCGAAGAACGTCCGCTCGGACGGCGCCGTTGAGCGGAACCACCTCGACGAGCTCCATCTCACCTTCGGTGACGGTGCCGGTCTTGTCGAGCACGACAGTGGTGATCCGCCGCGTCTGCTCGAGGATCTCAGGGCCTCTGAGCAGGATTCCGAGCTGCGCGCCGCGTCCTGTTCCGACCATGAGGGCGGTCGGAGTCGCAAGCCCCAGCGCACATGGGCAAGCAATGATCAGCACGGCGATTGCCGCGGTAAACGCCGCCGAGTCATCGCCGGTCATTAGCAGCCAGCCGGTGACGGTGGCCGCGGCGATCGCGATAACGATCGGCACGAAGACGGCGGAGATACGGTCGGCGAGACGCTGGATCGGTGCCTTCCCTGCCTGCGCCTCAGCGACCAGGCGCGCGATCTGCGCGAGTGCGGTCTCGGCTCCGACCTTGGTCGCGCGCACCACGAGCCGGCCGTGCGCGTTGATCGTTGCGCCTACCACCTCGCTACCCGGCCCTACATCGACCGGAATGGACTCGCCCGTCAGCATCGACTGGTTTACGGCCGACGTTCCCTCCTGAACGACCCCGTCCGTCGCGATCTTGTCACCAGGCCGGACGATGAAGCGATCCCCGACCCGCAGGTCGTCGACTGGTACGAGCATCTCCACGCCGTCTTTCACGATGCGGGCCTCCTTGGCGCCCAACTCGAGCAGCGCGCGAATGGCCGCGCTCGAGCGGCGCCGGGCTCCCGTTTCGAGGAAGCGCCCCAGCAGGACCAGGGTCGTCGTCACTGCGCCAACCTCGAAGTACGTGTCGCCACTCCCGAAGGCGACGAGCACAATCGCCGACCAACCCAGGGCGGCCAGCGTCCCGAGCGAGATCAGGGTGTCCATCGTGGCTGCGCTGTGGCGCAGGTTGAGCGCGGCGGCGCGGTGGAACGGCCAGCCGGCCCAGAGGACGACCGGCGCCGCGAGCGCCAACGCAAGCCATTCCCAGCCAGAGAACTGGACCGGCGGTACCAAAGCCAGCAGCGTCAACGGTGCAGTGAGAACGGCGGCGAGCGCGAGCCGGCGTCGAATCATGCGCAGAGCATCGTCGGGCTCGTCTGCTCGCCTCGCTTCGACGCCCGACCGCGCGACCGCGGCGCCGTAGCCGATCGCCCCGACTGTACGGATCAGCTTTTCAAGCTGAACCCGCGCGGGATCGAAGCTGACCGCTGCCTCTTCAGCCGCGTAGTTGACGGTCGCTTCCACGCCGTCAAGCTTGTTCAGCTTCTTCTCGATGCGAGCCGCGCATGAGGCACAGGTCATGCCTTCGATATCGAGTCGGACGCGTTCCGACGCCGACACGGTGCTCATAGGCCCCGAAACAGCTCAGCGTTGTAGCCGGCCTCTTCGATCGCGGCCACCACCGCGATGTCGTCCAGGTCGTGGCCACCCACAGTGACAAGCTTTGTCGCGAGGTCGACCTCGACCTTCTCGACACCGCTGACGCGGTTGAGGTCGCGTGTTACCGCCGCCTCACAGTGGCCGCAGTGGATCCCGGGAACCGAGTAGGTCTTGGTTTCCATTCCGTCTTGCTCCATCGCCCATTGTACCCCGTGGGGGTATTTCATCATCAGCTGCGCCACCTGCTACCAGTCCGGCTATAGGGCGGTGTCCGTGCGGCGTCAGCCGTGCTCGACTGCATACCCCTCCGGGGTTTCCGGATCCTGCGCGTCGTAGCAAGTAGGTACTAGGCCGCACAACGAATCAGAAAGTGCCCTGATGCCGTGGTCTCGGGACGGCCACAAGCTCAGGGCCTGAAGAGGTGAGTCGGATGAAGAAGCTCATCGTTGCGCTCGTTCTAGTCGCGGCCGCCACGTTCGCCGTCAGCACCACGCTCGCGGCCGGTGCCTTGACGAAGCGGGTGACGATCGTGCACGTGCAGAAAGGCTGCCACGTTTGGAGCGTGGGAACGACCAGGACGGCAAGCTTCCGGCTCTCGTTGCCCAAGGGCGCCAGACTCGTCGTCGTGAATCAGGACATCGACATGCACAAGCTCGTCCAGGTGTCCGGGCCATCGATCAGGACGGGACCGTTCATGATGATGAACCAGCGGGTGTCGCTCCGCTTCACGAAGGCCGGCCTGTATAGGTTCCATACGCGCGTCGCCGACATGCGCGGCATGCCCGAGGTAAAGACGATCGGGCCGGACCACAAGCTCGTGCTGACTATCCGCGTAACCTGAACCAGACCTAGTCGCTCACTGGTCGACCCCTCCTCACCTTGGAGTAAGGAGGGGTCGACTGCTCATGCCGATTAGCCGAGCGCCCAGAAGATATGGGTGACGAGCTTCGAGCCGTCGGCGTAGTGCTTCGTGATGGTCGAGCTCGCGATCCGATCCGAGCGCTCCACTGCGGTCGGGGACGCGTGCTCCGAGCCTGCGAGACCTGTCGTCACAGCTGTCCCAACGGTCGAGAACGAGTCGAGATGCGAATAGATCGTGACCAGTTGGTCGTAGTCGTGCTGATTCGGACTCGGATTGTCGAGCCTGCTCGAGTAATCCATACAGGTATTGAGGTCCGCTCCTGACTCGTCTTGATGGTCGAGGCCGAACGTGTGACCGACCTCCTGGCAGATCACGTGCTGCTTGTTCGTCGTCGTGTAGCCGGAGCTCAGGTACGAGTCGTTCAGCTTCACCGCGCCTTGCGTGATGTGACTGCCGCTGAGCCAGATCTGCGCAAGGCCAAGCCACCCGTTGAAGCCGTAGTTGCCGTTACAGACCTCGACTCGACCCGACGTAGGCCTGCACTTGCCCTTAGCCTGGCCCGGAACGACGCCCGTGTCCAAAACGCTCGATTTGCTCCAGTCCGACGACGCCTTCGCGAGGAGTGGACCCCACGAGGTGGACATGTTGTCGCCGAGCGAGAGCGTGAACGGGTTCGCCGTTCTCGCCCAGTGGTAGTTGCCCCAGGAATGATTGGCCGCAGCGACGGACGCGCTCAGGCCGGCGACAACGATCGCGGCCAAGAACGCGCCGAAGAAGCGCTTGAGCATATGACCCTCCTCGGATTCGTGAGACGGCGGAGCGAGTCTAGGACTCTTCCCGCGGTCACACAAGACCCCGAAGCTTTCGCGTTACCGGTGGTAACGGCGGCGAAGGCGGATAGTCCGCTCTCCGTAGAGCGTGTAAGCGATGAGGCATGTACTCGCCCATGCGAGCCCGAAGCTCGTCCCGGCCATCACGTCGGACAGGTAGTGGACGCCGAGGTAGAGCCGACTGAAGCCCACCAGGGCGATCAGCGTGATGGCTGCGGCGGCGATGGCGATCGTCCTGCGGCCTCCTGAGCGACGCGCCAGGACGAACGCAAGCGTGGTGAACGTCGCCGTGGCGACCGCGGCGTGCCCGCTTGGATAGGAGTAGGTCTCGAGGTGGACGAACGCGAGCTCGGGTCTCTGCCGGTGGAACGCGAGCTTGAGCAACGCGTTGATGACACCCGCACCGCCGAGCGCGAGGATCAAGACAGCGGCGTCGTTGACGCGCCCACGCCGCACGAAGACGACCGCGAGCGCTCCGACGACGACGAGCAATAGTGCGCTGTTCCCAGCCCAGGTCACGACCTTGAACAAGGTGACGAGTTTGTCGGAGGCATGCGAATGGAGCCACGTGGCGAACCGGACATCCCAATCGACCAGGGGGTCGTTGGTCAGATAGTCCTCGGTGATGTTGGCGAACGCGAAGACGCTTCCGACAAAGACCGCGAACAGGCTGAGGAGCGTCCACGTGCGACGGTCGCGAGGAAGGCGCGCGGCGATGCTGCGGGGGTCGACTACCGCGGCGAGCGGCATCAGCGGGCGTAGAGCGCGTCGATCTCGCCGGCGAAGTGCTCGGCGCAAACCTTGCGCTTGAGCTTCAGGGTCGGCGTGACCTCGTCGAGCTCGGCCGAGAAGTCGCGCGGCAGGATCGTGAAGCGCTTGACCTGCTCGAACGAGGCCTTGTCCCGGTTCATGTCGTCCACGACGCGCTGGATCAAGGCCCGGACGTCGGCGGCTTCGTCGAGCTTTCCGATCTCGGCCTCGTCGAGCGTGATCAGCGCCGTCAGATACGGCCGGCGGTCGCCGATGACGAGCGCCTGGGAGACGTACTTGGAGGTCTTGAGCGCGTTCTCGATGTTCTGCGGCGCCACGTTCTTGCCGCCGGCCGTGACGATGATGTCCTTCTTCCGGTCGGTGATCGTGAGGAAGCCGTCCTCGATGTGGCCGACGTCGCCCGTGTGCAGCCAGCCCTCGGCGTCGACCACCTCGCGTGTCGCCTCCTCGTCCTTGTAATAGCCCGCGAAGACGTTGGGCCCGCGAACGAGGACCTCTCCGTCGCCGGCGATGCGGACCTCGATCCCGGGGATCGACGGGCCGACGGTGCCGAACCGGAATCCCGTCGGCATGTTCACGTTCGACGCCGTCGTGCACTCGGTCTGGCCGTAGCCCTCGATGATGAGCATGTCGATGGAGTGGAAGAACTCGGCGATATCCTTGGCAAGCGGGGCTCCGCCAGAGATCGGCAGCCGCAGCCGCCCGCCGAGCTTCTCCTTGACCTTCGAGTAGACGAGCTTGTCAGCAATCCGGTGCTGGACGGCCAGCGCCCTCGGCACCGGCTTGCCCGCCTGCTTCAGCTCGCTGACGCGCCTGCCGACTGCGAGGGCCCAGTCGATCAGCCGCCGTTTCACGCCCGTCGCCTCGTCGAAGCTCGCCTGAACCGCCGTGTGCACCTTCTCGAAGACGCGCGGGACGCTGGGAAGTACCGTCGGCTTGACGACCGGGGCCACCTCGGCGACGCGCATCGGATCCGGGCAGAACGCCACTGTGGCCCCGACGTAGACCGAGAGCAGATGTAGGCAGCGCCCGAAGTTGTGGGCCAGCGGGAGGTAGAGGAGGATCAGGTCGTCCGGCCCGATGAACTGCGGGACGTCGTCGACCGCGCCGACCATGTCGTAGTAGTTGCGGTGGGTGATCATGCAGGCCTTCGGCGGGCCGGTCGTCCCCGACGTGTAGATGTACGTGAAGAGGTCCTCCTCGCCGATCGAGGATCGGGCCTGTTCGAGCGCGTCCGGGTTGGCGGCCGCGTATTCACGTCCCCCCGCGCGCAGGCCGTCGAGATCGGAGAACGCCAGAACATGGCGGAGCTTCGGCAGGTCCGCACGCTCTGCCTCGACCTTCGCGAGCTGCGCGTCGTCTTCGACGAGGACGCCGACGGCGTCCGAGTGATCGAGAACGTACGCACAGTCCTTCGGCGGGAGTGACGGGTAGATGCCGGCGCCGATCGCGCCGATCGATCCGAGCGCGAAATCGAAGAGGACCCACTCGAGCGTCGTCCGAGCGAGGATCCCGAACGCGTCGCCCTTACCCACGCTGAGTGAGAGCAGTCCGTTGGCGAGCTCGTCGACGGCCCGACGGGCCTCCTCCCAGGAGACCTCGCGCCACTCGCCGTCCATCTCGACCATGTAGGCCGTGCCGGTTCGGGTCTCTGCGCGCCGCCAAAGGTTCGCAATGGTCCGGGTTCCCGCCGCCCGCTCTACTTCAACAGCCACCGGGCTAATCGTATTCAGAAGGGATGGCGAGGACGAGGCCGAAGAACTCGGTCCCATTACACTGGAGAGCCATGCGGACGATCTGGAACGGTTCCATCAATTTCGGCCTGGTCAACATCCCGGTCGGGCTTGCCTTGGCCACGAAGCCGGCGGCGAGGCAGTCCGACGTCAGCTTCCGCACGCTGCACCGCGAGTGCGGGATGCCGATCAAGCAGAAGCGCTGGTGCCCGGTGCACGATCGCGAAGTGCCGAATGACGAGCTGGTCAAGGGCTGGGAGGTCGCGAAGGGCGAGTTCGTCTTCGTCGAAGACGCCGACCTCGAGGCGATCATGGTCCAGGACGACTCGCGCGCGATCGAGATCACGCGCTTCGTCCAGCTCGACGAAGTCGACCCGGTCTTCTACGACCGGACGTACTACCTCGCGCCCTCGTCGCAAGTCGCGCAGCGGCGGCCGTACGTCCTGCTCCTGCGCGCCATGCAGGAGACGGGCATGGGTGCCATGGGCAGGTTCATCCTCCGAGGCCAGGAGAACTTCTGCCTGATCCGTCCGCGGGGCGAGGCGCTTGCCCTCGAGACGCTTTTCGTCGCCGAGGACGTCCGCTCTCAGGCTGAGATCGACGAGGCCGTGGGCGAAACGGAGATCAAGGACGCCGAGATGGACCTCGCCCGGCAGGTGATCGACAGCCTGTCAGGCGACTTCGAGCCGGACGAGCTCGAGAGCGAGTATCGGCGCGACCTGCGGGAAATGCTCGAGGCGAAGCTCGCCGGTGAAGAGATCAAGCGGCCCGAGCCGGAGCCCGAGGAGGCGCCGGTCATCGACCTCATGGAGGCGCTGCGCCAGAGCGTCTCGGAGGCGCAGAAGAAGCCGGCCGAGAAGCCGAAAAGCGGTAGCCGTAAGCGCGCCGCTGCGGGCGCGAAGAAGTAGTCCGTCGCCGCGGAACGGGCTTTGCCCGTTCCGCCGGTAACGCAACCTGGAGAAGGAGGTGTCTCGCCCGTTCTGGGCCGCGCGCCGCGACGCGGCGCCCGGCTTCATAGAGTCGCTGAAGGTCGTGAGATCTTCAGCGAAAGCCGAGCTTCAGCGAGGAGAAGGCGGTGCGCCTGTCGCCTGGAGCTGCGCTGCGAAGAGGGTCTTGTCGATCTTGCCCTGGTAGATCGGGACGCCCTCCTGGAGACAGAGGCGGATCACTTGCTCGCGATCCATGTTCATCTCCTTCGACAGCTCCTCTGGCGTCAGGTGGTTCGGCATACCGCTACTCCTCTCGCATTGGGGTCAAGGCAACAAAAAAGCCCGGCACCGGAAGGCGGCACGGGCTCGAAAGCTCGCTTGTGGACGGGGCGATCCATCACTCGCTCAGCTCCTTCGACAGCACACTCCGATCTTACACCGGGTTCGGAAGGTCCAGAAACTCCCAGTCGACGTCGAACCGGTCGGCCAGGCGCTCGGCCAGCGCCTTGATCCCGAACGTCTCCGTCGCATAGTGCCCACCGGCGAGGAAGTGGACGCCAAGCTCGCGGGCAAGGTGCAGCGTCGGCTCGGCCGGCTCGCCGGTGACGAATGCGTCGAAACCGAGCGCGGCGATCTGCGGAAACAGCCTCGCTGCGCCTCCCGTGATGACCGCTACGCGCTCGATGCGGTCAGGACCGCCGTGGAAGACACGCGCTTCCTGGCCCGTCGCCTGCGCCAGCCGCTCGGCCAGCTCGTCCACGCTTACCGGCGCTTCGAGCAGCCCACCGAAGCCCCACTCGAGCACTCGTTCCTGCGAGCGCACGCCAAGCCGGCCGGCCAGGAGCGCGTTGTTCCCGATCTCCGGATGGGCGTCCAGCGCGAGGTGGTAGGCGGCGAGCGTGATGTCCCCGGAGAACAGCGCTTCGAGCCGCCGCTTGAGCCGGCCGTCGATGATCCGCGGGTCGTTGTCCCAGAAGAGCCCGTGATGGACGATCAGGAGCTGCGCGCCGCCGAGGGCCGCGAGCTCGAAGAGCTCGCGCGAGCTGGAGACGCCGGCTGCGACCTTCGTGACCTCGTCCGAGCCGACGACCTGCAGGCCCATCGGCCCGTAGTCGGGGTACGCGTCGAGATCGAGTAGCTCGCGCGCGTGGTCGAGCATTTCATCGCGTGACGCCAAGGCCGCTACTCTGTCGGCTCTCGGGGTGTGGCGCAGCCTGGTAGCGCGCTCCGTTCGGGTCGGAGAGGTCCCCAGTTCAAATCTGGGCACCCCGATTAGTCCTCTCCATCCCGCGGTGTACGACCGCCGTGCAGAGGTCCTCCACGTAGTCCAAGCCGCCGTCGGTTGCAATGCGTCGCGCTTCCGGAGAATGGAGGTCGAGCTGCAGCCAGAAAGCCTTCGCGCCGGCCTCGACCGCCTCGCGCGCGTGCTCCGGCGCCGCCTCTTCGCGGCGAAAGACGTCGACCAGGTCGATCGGCTCCTCGATCTCGGCCAGGAAGGAGGCCGACGGCAGACCCAGCACCTCTGCGCCGTCGGGCCGAACCGGAATCACGCGGTAGCCCTGAGCCAGCAGGTAGCGCATGACGTCGTGGCTGGGTCGGTCCGGATTCGGCGAGGCGCCAACAAGGGCGATCGTCTTCGTCTCCTGGAGGATTTGCTGAGGCGTTCTCATGCGCAGAGCTATCCTGCCAGCCCATGTCCGGCACGCTGCGCGTCGCTTGCGTCCAGCTCACGAGCCGGGCGGACAAGGCGGCGAATCTCGAGAAGACCGAGCGGTTGGTCGCACAGGCCGCGGCCACCGGAGCCGACATCGCCGTCCTCCCAGAGAAGTGGAACGCAATCGGCGACTCCGAGGAGCTGCACGCCGCAGCCGAGACGCTGGAGGACGGTGAGTCGGTCGCGGCAATGGCATCCTGGGCCCAGGCGCACGGGATCACGCTGGTCGGCGGCTCGATCACCGAGCGTCGGGAGGGGCGCGAGAAGCTCTCGAACACCAGCATCGTGTTCGACTCCGACGGATCGATCGTGGGCCTCTATCGGAAGATCCACATGTTCGACGTCGAGGTCGGCGGTCTCGTCTATCGCGAATCCGAGGCCGAGGAGCCCGGTGACGAGCCGGTCGTGGTCGACGCCGAGGACTGGTCGCTCGGGTTGACCGTCTGCTACGACGTGCGCTTCCCGGAGCTCTACCGGATCCTTGCTCTGAAGGGCGCGGAGCTCGTCACGGTTCCGGCGCATTTCACGCTCTACACCGGCAAGGATCACTGGCAAGTCCTGCTCAGGGCTCGCGCGATCGAGAACCAGTACTACGTCGCGGCCGCCGCTCAAATCGGCGAGACTCGGCCTGGCAGGCTCAGCTTCGGGCGGTCGCTGATCGCGGATCCGTGGGGCATCGTCGTCGCCACCGCGCCGGACGAGGAGACAGTGATCTCGGCCGAGCTCGACCGGAGGCGGCTCGAGGAGGTTCGGGCCACGCTGCCTTCGCTGGCCTCGCGGCAGGCGGATGCGTATCGCTGGCCAGCTCGTACGCCCTAGCCCAATGGACATTCAGGCAGTGCTGTTCGACCTCGATTTCACGCTGGCGAAGCCCGGTCCGGATCTCGGCCCCGAGGGCTACCAGCGGCTCGGCCGCCGTTTCGGGCTCGAGCTCGATCCCGCGAAGTACAAGGAGGCGCGCGCGAAAGCGGTCGAGGGGCTACGCAAGCATCCCGATTTCCGCCACGACGAAGAGATCTGGGTCGCGTTCACCGAGCGCATCATCCGCGGCATGGGCGGGGACTCGGAGCGGGCCTCCGAATTTGCGCTCGAGATGACGCGGGCCTGGGAGCACGCCCAGAACTTCGATCTCTTCGACGATGTGCCGCCGGTACTGGCGGAGCTCCGGCGACACGGCCTGAAGCTCGGGATCGTTTCGAACACGGGACGGGACGTGGACGAATTCCTCGCCCACCACAAGCTCCACGTCGACGCGGCGCTGTCCTCGAAGGTCCACGGGAAGGTCAAGCCGCACCCGACGATCTTCCAGGCCGTGCTCGACCGGCTCGGCGTCGAGCCCGAGCACGCCGCGATGGTCGGCGATTCGCCGGAGGACGATCTCGAGGGCGCCCGCGCACTGGGGATGGCCGCGTTCCTGGTCGATCGTGAGGGCCTCTATCCGGGCGCCCGCAACCGCCTCGCGGACCTCTTCGCGCTCCCGGTGGCGCTCGGGCTCTCCACCTAGCGGCGGGGCGGCCCCCAGGCCGGCTCCGTGTCGGAGATCCGGTTTCGGGTGACCTTGCGGACCAGGCCCGTGGCTACCTCGAGCCGGAAGACCTCCGAGTCGGGGGAAAGCTTCCGCACGAAGGCCAGCTCGCGGCCGTCGGGCGACCACCCCACGTGGGTGACGTCCCCGAAACGCCGCGCCGGCAGGCTTACCGCGCCCCCGCCGGCTCTGACGACCGCGAGTTGGCCTCGATCGGAGTTCTGGCGCCTGCGGACGAACGCGATAGAGCGCCCGGTCGGAGACCACGACGGCCAGCGTCCCAATCGGGGCCCGTCGTCAACGGCGCTACTCGTCCCGATGCGACGTTGATCGTGCGGATGGAGAAGTCACCGGACGGCATTCCCTCCGCGAACGCGATCCGCTTTCCGTCGGCGACCAGCTGGGCTGGATGTTCTCGCGCCCGTTTCGGATCAGGAGGCGTGGGTGCGAGCCGTCAGCGCGCGCGATCCAGAGGTCATTACCTCGAAAAGCGCGTGAGTAGGCGATGAGACCACCGTCGGGCGAGAACGCGGGATCGCCGGCTCCCGTCCTTCCGCGTGCGATCAACGGTCGTAGGCGCGTGCCGTCGTCCCTTATAACGTAGATCCCGGGAGCACCTCGACGCGAGGTTACGAAGGCGAGTGCGCGTCCATCGGGCCGCCACGACGGTGACTGCACGCCGAACTCCGCAGGCACCAGCGTCTTCGCATGACTTCCATCGGGGAACATGAGCTTGATCCGCGAGGTGTCTCCTCCCTGCACCACCGCAAGCCGACCGGGTGGCCGGATGTCGTCCATCGCCGATTCCGCAGCCGGAAGCTGGGCTGCCAGAAGGACGAGTAGAGCGACCGCCGCTCTCAGCACCGGTCCGAGTTCGGACACGTCCTGAGGACGCGCACGGAGGGCGTCCGCGAGCGCCCGCCCGGCCCAGGAGATGCGGATTCGCAGCGAGGCGGCGTTGTTCTCGTACCGAAGCTCGCGGAACAGGAGGCTGCGGTTGGCGCGGTGGATCAGGTCGTAGATCCCCGCCGGCACTCCGGTGATGTCGAGGTTCCGGCCGTGGAAGTGGCTGGGGTAGCGGTCCGTGTAGCCGACGGACGTTCCCTGGTACACCGGGAGGGCTTCCGGCCGTCGCTGCTCGCAGTTGCCCTTGAACACCGGCCCGCGCGGCTCGTTCAGGAAGGGACCGTGCGCATGCGCCCAGTGGTCGGCCAGGCAGAAGCCGCTCTTGCGGTCGCGCACGAGGAGCGCGTAGTCCGCGGCTCGCCGGAGCTCGTAGCGCTGAAACCCCATGACGTGCCAGTGCGAGTGGCTGGAGGAGCGGACGTAACGGAGGACACCGACTGCCGGATACGTGTGTCGACCGCCACGGGTGAGCCTGAGGACCTGCGCCCAGTGCATCACCCCGCTCCTCCGGCTCGATCGATGCACCGTGATCACGACCGGGCCGAGCCCGATGTTGACCGTCGCCGAGTCAAAACCGAGGAGGAAGTGCCGCAGGTTACCGCGCATGAGAGTTCGCACGGAGAGGTCGGCGGGCGGACGCTGCTCGAGGTCGGGAAGGAGCTCGACACGGCGCCGCCCCGGGCGCACGACCGCGTCCGCTCCGGACCGAATGGCT
>JBKPGE010000194.1:0-4812 GCA_046729215.1 Actinomycetota bacterium
GCCTTGGGGACCGCCAGCGCGATCACGAGAAATCCGCCCATCCCGCCGATCAGGAGGGGTCCGTACCGGAGGCGGTCGGTGGCGATCGCGTTCGTCAGCCAGGCATAGCCGTCGTACATCCACCAGATCAGCAGGAGCATCACGACGACCTGCGCGAGCTCTACGGCATCTCCGCCGTCGACGAGCACGCCCGTCAGCTGCGTGACCGTGAAGACGAAGACGAGGTCGAAGAAGAGCTCGAGCGTCGAGACGCGAACGCTGCGCTCGGGGAGAGCCGACACGACTGGATCATCGCGCCTCGCGCTCGGTAGTCAGCCCCAGTCAGGCATGGGGGTACTCGTCATGGCGGCGGATCCAGTCTTCGGGCGCGTCCCCTTCGTCGCGGCCATTCGGCACGCGGTCGAGCATTGGATAGAGCCCGAGCACGAATTCGCCGCCCCGTGCGTAGGCCGAGTAGGTGTGGTACACGAAGCCGTCTTCGAGCGCGAAGGCGCTCACGCCTGGCAACTCAGTCAGGTATCCGGCCAGGTCGGTACCGACCGCGGCCGCGAGTTGCGCGATTGCGTCCCTCTCGACACCCGCTTCCAGGACGGACAGCAGCTTGATCGTGCGGTAGTTGTATCCGGCGCCGCTGCGTTGCTGCTCCTCAGTGAACGAAACGCCGAAATCGAAGTTGAGTCACTCCCGAGCGTAGAAACCCAGGGGAACGTCCAGCCCATTCGCCGCTCGTACTCCTGGACCTTCGCGAGCGGGGCACGCGAGGCGCACAGAAACGTCACATCGCGGTTGTTGAGGTGGACGACGCCGCCGTCGAAGGTGTCGGCGGCGGCCGAGCAAGTCGGGCAACCCGCTGTGTAAGAGGGGCCGAACATGAAGTGGTAGCCGAGCAGCTGCGAGCGGCCGTCCAAGAGCTCCGGCAGCGTCTTCGTCCCCTCGCCGGTCTCGAGCGGTCCTGCCCCCTTCACCGCCGGTCACTCAGCCACGATCGGCTGGTCGTAATAACGCCGGACACTCGATCCAATCCGAGAGACGTCAGTACCGTAGATGTGGATCGAGATCGCCGTCTCGTCGCCGACGTTGCGGACGCGGTGGATGTCGCCCGGTGGCGCGAACCCGTTCACGTCGCCTGCGTTGTTCGTGCTGGTCCCGATCTCGACGAGGCACTCGATCTTCTCGTCGAGCCTGAAGAGCTCCTCGTGCTCGATTCCCTGAATGACTCCGAAGACGCACCACGTCACGTGATCATGGATGGCCGTCATCTGCCCGGGCTGCCAGACCAGCGCCACGATGGAGAACGTCCCGTCGGGCTCTGCGTGGAGCAGATGGCTGCGGTACCCGTCGGGGTCGCCGATCCGCTGATGGGCGATCAGGATCTCAGTCGAGGGGAACGAGCGAATCAGCGCGCGGGCGACGAGCCGGGCGGTTTGACGCCAGTCTGCGTGTCTACTGACGACGGCCCGGACTGCGCTGACCAGCTCCTCCAGTCCCGCTGCGGTTCTCGGTGACTCGTAGCTCAACATGATCGGTCTTCCCTCTCTAGACGACGAGCGCGTCACAAACTCATCGGGCCAACCCGCGGCTTCGATCGCTTGCGCCGCCCGCGGCGAGCCGTTGCAGCAGACGAGGATCGGCGCGAGCGAGCCACTCATCTCGCGTGGTCGGATGACGGCTCGAGCATCTCCTTCAGCTGTTCAGCGTTCCTCGGCAACTGCTTGCGCACTTGGCGGCGAACGAGAGGAAGGAGCAGTTTCCCGATCCCGCGCCCCTCGAGATCGAAGGCGATCGTCACGCGCGACCGCTCGCCGTCCTCGAGCGGCTCGATCGCGCCTTTCACTATGGCTGTGAGCCGACCGCCCGCACCACGAACGGACCAGGCCCTCGGGGGATGTAGCTCGGTGATCTCCTCGGTCCCGGCTAACGTCCGAGGCCCTACCCGACGGGTCACGACGGCTCTCGACCCGACGGCGATCGGGCCGTCGTCCTCCCGGCGTGTCGACACGACTCCACCCTGCCACTCCGAAAAATGCGAGAACTCGGTCGCGTAGGAGAAGACGTCTTCTGGACGACGGGCTATTTCGATGCTCTCAACGATCGCGGGCATCTCATCTCCTTTCTTGTGGGGCTCATGCGGTTCGGCGCCTGAGCGTTGTCGCGCCGAGCATCAGAGCGAGGGCGATGGCGGCCACGACGATGCAAATGTCGAGCCAGAGCCAGCCGCCGGTGGTGCCGGCCGTGACTTTGGCGAGCGCGTCGTAGGCGTAGGTGATCGGAAGGCCCTCAGAGACCACCTCGAGCCCGTGCGGCATTCGGTCCCTCGGAATTAGCAGTCCGGCGAGCAGGATCTGTGGGAACAGAACGGCGGGCATGAACTGGACAGCCTGGAACTCCGTCGTGGCGAAGGCGCTGAAGAAGAGGCCGAGCGCCATCCCGAGCAGGGCGTTGGCGATCGCAAGAAAGACGACCGCCCAGGCGGGCCCCTCCGCCCGCACATCGAGGAGCCAAAAGCCCACCACTCCGGTGATGGCGCCCTGGATTGCGGCGACCAGCGCGAAGGCGAGCCCGTAACCGAGTAAGAGGTCTAGCTTGGCGAGAGGCAGCGACATCAGCCGCTCGAGCGTCCCGCTAGTGCGCTCGCGCAGCATCGCGATCGACGTGATCAGGAACATCATGATCAGCGGAAAGAGGCCGATCATCGGTGCGCCGATGCGGTCAAACGTGTCGGGCTGGTGGTCGAAGATGAACTTGAAGAGCGTCAGCAGAGCGGGCGCGACGAGAAAGACCATGGCGAGCGTGCGCCGGTCGCGGCGCAACTTCATGCCCACCGAGCTCGCCGGGGTCTTTCAGCTGCGCCAAGCCAAGATCTGGCAAGGCAAGGAGCGCGCGGCCGAGACCCGTCCGCTGATCCCGCACGGCTCACCGGGCTTCGCGCTCGCCGACGGCCTCGCGCCCGGGCCCGATGAGGCGGTTCTCGACAAAATCACGATGTCGGCGTTCGAGGGCACGCCGCTGGACATCGTGTTGCGCGACTGTGCGGTGCATGCCTACCTCATCGCCGGCGTCGCCCTCGAGGTCGGCATCGAGCCCACCGTCCGCCACTCCGCCGACCTCGGCTACATCCCCATCGTCGTCCGCGACGCCTGCGGCGCCGGCAACGAGGCCGCCGGACGGCGTGCGCTCGAGAGCCTCGAGTTCGCCGGCGACGCGATCATCGCTGACACCGACGAGATCTGTGCGGCTCTCGCCGCGGCGCGCTGAGTTGATCGCGCTCGCCAGAGGGATCCACTTACGGCACGGGGTCCGGGCACCAGTTGGGCTCGTGCCCGTGCCACTTGACCTGCGCGGGCCCTGCCACTTCACCTGCGCCCGACACAGCGGATAGGTGGGCTTGTCGCGCGTGAATTGTCGATGGGCGATTTCAGCCGATACTTCTCGCCGCTCGGCCAGGTCAACCCGAACGACATCACGACCTGGCACTTCACCGACGAGTGCTACGACCAGAACCTCGGGCACGCGCAGCCGACGGGTCACTTCGTCACCGGCACGAGCCGCAACGGCCAGGGCCCGTGGACCCCGCCGGCCCGCGTCTGCGCCGGCCCGCAGGACTGGTGCAACCCGCCGCGGCGCGGCCTCGGCCTGCGGGCGACCACGAGCACCGGCAGCCCGCTCGCCGACGCCTTCCTGTGGGTGAAGGTTCCCGGCGAGTCCGAGCGCAGCTGCACCCGCGGCGCGCCGGCGGGGTCGGTCGACCCGGAGTGGGGCACCGTCGACCCGGCTGCAGGCGAGTGGTTCCCGCAGCAGGCGCTGCAGCTCGCGCAGCTGGCGAATCCGGAGCTCTTCTGACGAGCACGGCCTCTCGCTAACCAACGACGGCGCGGCTGGCGTGACGCCCGCCGCGCCGTCGCGTCGCGTTGGGGGCCCGCTGCTCGGCGCGCGACCCCTGGGTCTTAAGCGGCCTCGAACGCGGGCTCGGCCGCGAGTCGCTCCGGCTCCTGCTCCTGCTTCAGGTCCCGGCCGCGGACGACGAACAGTGCGACGAGCACGCCGACGAACGCGACCGCTGCGCCGGCGATGAACGCGGCCTGGAAGCCGTCGGTCAGCGCGAAGGGGAGGCCCGTGCCGTCGCTGACCGCGCTCTCGGTCGTCGACGTAGCGAGCGCCGACAGCGCAGCGATCCCGAGCGCGCCGCCGATCTGCTGCGAGGTGTTGAAGAGCCCCGAGGCGAGGCCGGCCTCGGAAGGCTGCACGCCGGCGAGCGCGGCGATCGAGATCGGCACGAACGAGAAGCCCATCCCGATCGCAATCAGCAGGAATCCGGGGAGAAGGTCGCCGAGGTACGAGCCGCCGACGTCGACCTGCGTGAAGTACAACAGCCCGGCCATCATGAATCCCTGCCCCGCGACGAGCACCGGCTTCACGCCGATCCGCGTGACCAGCTGCGACGCCACGCCCGACCAGATGATCGCTGTCCCGGCCACGGCGAGGTAGGAGACGCCCGTGCGCATCGGCGAGTACCCGAGCACCTGCTGCATGTACAGGGTCAGCATCAGGAACATCGAGAAGACGATCGTCCCGATGATCACGCCGGCGACGTTGGCGCCGGTCAGCGTGCGCTTGCGGAAGATCGACAGCGGGACGAGCGGGTCGGCGACACGGCGCTCGCGCGCGACGAACGACGCCAGCAGCGCCACCGACGCGCCGAACAGGCCGATCGTCTCCGCCGAGCCCCAGCCGTAGCTGTTGGCTTGCGTGATCGCGTAGACGAGGACGACGAGACCGCTGGTCACAAGCACCGCACCGGGGGCGTCATAGCTT
>JBKPGE010000195.1:0-3739 GCA_046729215.1 Actinomycetota bacterium
TCTTCGCAAGGCCCGGGACGCCTTCAATCAGCAGATGGCCGTCGGCCAGCAGGCAGACGAGCACCCGCTCCAGCATTTCGTCCTGACCGGCGATGACGCGCTTGATCTCGAACAGCGTGCGCTCCAGCGAGTCCTGCGCAGCGTCCGACTCCGGGCTCGCGACTGACAATTGCTCGGGCATCGGGTGGATCTCCTCTCACTCTTGTGTGAGGGAGCCAGGAAACCGGCGGCGTCTGAGCGCGCCCTGGGAGTTCCCTGAGAATTCGATGTGAGCGCGCCGCGACTTAAGCTGATCGCATGGCCCATGACGCCGAGGACCAAGCTCGTCAGCTCGAGGATCTCCGGGAGCAGCAGCGCGCAATCAGCGGCGTCCTCCGCGCCGTGGCCCGAAGTTCGGGAATCCAGCCGGTTCTCGACGAAGTCGTCGAGGCCTGCAAGCGGCTCTGCAAAGCCGATTACGGCGCGCTCTGGCTGCTCGAGGATGGGCTTCTGCACACGGTCGCACACCACGGCGAAGCGGAGGGTGCCGACTACGACAGACAGAACCCACACCCACTCGACCGGACGACGGCGGCCGGGCGGGCGGCGGTCACGCGCATGCCGGTCCACATTCCGGACATCCGGAACGATCCGGAGTACTCGTACGGCGGCCCGACGGAGTACTACCGGGCGATGCTCGGCGTCCCGATTATCGTGGAGGACGAGCTCATAGGCGTCGTCGTCCTCGTCCGCCGCGCGGCCGAACCGTACAGCGACGAGCACATCGCCCTCGTCCAGACCTTCTCCGACCAGGCGGGAATCGCGGTCGCGAACGCGCGCCTGATGGATGCCGTCGAGCGGCAGCGCACGGAGCTCGCTCGGTTCGTCTCGCCGCCGGTCGCAGAGCTGATCTCCAGCCGAGACGGCGAGCAGCTCCTGGCGGGACACCGCGCCTACATCTCGTGCCTCTTCTCCGACCTGCGCGGCTTCACCGCTTTCGCCGAGACGGCTGCGCCGGAGGAGCTGTTCGACGTCTTACGCCAGTACCACGGCGTCCTCGGCAACCTGATCCCGGAGTACGAGGGGACGCTGGAGCACTTCGCAGGCGACGGCGTCATGGTCTTCTTCAACGACCCTGTCGCAGTCGCAGACCACGAGCTCCAGGCCGTCCGCCTCGCGCTCGCAGCTCAAGAGCGGTTCGAAGAGCTGGCTCTGGTGTGGCGCAAGCGCGGCACGGAGCTAGGGCTCGGAATCGGGATCGAGGCCGGTTATGCGACGCTCGGCCGAATCGGGTTCGAGGGCCGGTACGACTACGGCGTCCTCGGGCCGGTGGCGAATCTCGCCTCGCGGCTCAGCACCCAGGCGGCAGCGGGCCAGATCCTCATCGGCCAGCGTCTGTTTGCCGCGGTGGAGGCAGCCGTCGAAACAGCGCCGGCGGGCGAGCTCGAGCTCAAGGGCTTCTCTCGCCCCGTCGCAGCCTACGAGGTACGCGGCCTGCGCTGATCCTGCCCGAAGGCGAAGGCGTCATGGCCGCCGCGGGCGGCCTGCTCCGAACTGCCCGGTCCTGGTTCCCAGCAAGCTGAGCGGCCGCGCCGGAGCGCGGGTCAATGAGACTCGACTGTGAGAAGGATTCGCTTGGCGCTCGGCGTCCAGACCGGTCGGCCCGACAGGCGTGACGACGCCGAGTCGCGTGCGAGGACACGGAGTCGCTTTCCGCTCGCTCTTACCGTTTCGAGGCGGAGCTTCCTCGGGAAGCCGCCGTACGGATTCGGCGCTCCGGCGAGGAAGGCCAGCATGTCACCTTTCGGCGCCCACGCTGCCGCGATTACGGACTCGCCCGGCCGCGAGACCCGCCGCGTCCGTTTGCCGTCGTTGGTCATCGTCACGAGCTTGTTGGAGTTGTCGATGAAGGCAAGCCGACGGCCGTCGGGGGACCACGTGGGGTCGTTACCCGGAGCCAAACTGCGTTTGCGCCGCCCATCGGCACGAATGAGGGTGATCCAGGTCTGAGAGCCCTCTTTGCGCTGAGCCGGGAACGCGATCTCCCCGCCGGCCGGCGACCAGACGGGGCCGACATCGCTGGGGTAGTTGATCGCCGCGATGCCAGCCGCTTGCGAGCCGTCGGCGCGCGCAATCGTCAACGTTCGCGCCAGCTCCTCCGGATCCATATCGCTCTCGAACGCGAGGCGACGGCCGTCTGGCGACCACGCCGCAGCTCTGGCATTTCGCGCGATCTCTGTCAGCGGACCGCCGTTCGACCCTACGACGAGAACGCGCCAGTTCGCGCAAAGACGCACGCAGTCGGGCCCACGCTCCAGGTACCGCCCATCGAACGCGATCTTGTCGCCGCGCGGCGACCATGACGCCTGGGTGAGGTGGAGCGCCTCGTCCCAGGCGACGCCGCTCGAGCTGTCCGTCAGCCTGCGGACGTTGCGGCCGTTGCGGTTCATGACGTAGAGGTCGGGCGTTCCGCCGCGTGTGCTCACGAACGCGATCCGACCGTCGCGTGCCACTGCAGGCGAACCGTCGAGCGCTGGGACACGCGTGAGGTTCGTCTGCCGGCCGGAGAGGTCGACGGCGACGATGTCGACGTTCAAGTCCGCGTTTCGTGCACCGCCGACACCGGCCGCGCCGAGAAACGCCGGTACGACGGCCAGGAGCAGCAAGCGATACATCCCTCACTGAGCATCGCGCGAATCTATTAAGGCGATATGTGGATCGCGCAGCAGATCGCTATGCAGCCCGGGCTGCCAGCTCGATTCGCTCGTCGAAGGTGAAGCCATTCTCGATCGAGCGCCTCAGCGGACAGGCGGCGGCCACGTAGCTGACGAGCGCCCACACCGTGCACGCGGCGAGCGCAGCCGGGAAGAGCTCATGCGGCGATGACCCCAGGTCCTCGCCGCCGACGCCGCCGGGCTGGTCGGTCGTAAGGCGATGCCCGCCGGCCACGACGACGGTCTGTGAAGTGTCCCCGGAACAGCGCGAGCGCTCGCGCGAAGAGCCATTGGCGTACCCTCTTCCGTCCGCCACAGCTTCGCGGTCGCGGGCGCCGACCACATCGGCGGGAACCCTGATAGGGCCTGCGGGTTTGAGGTATTTCCAAAGCGGCGACCCGACGGCGCAGTCGGAGACCAGATCATTCGAGCTAGCGCCCGCCGTACTCGAAGGCCCCGATGTCGGGCCCGCGAACGCGGCGGCGCCCGCCGATGTCGCGGGTGGGCGCGTGGAGGCGGTTCGCGGTATCGATGAGGAGCCACGAGCGCGCAGTGGGACGTCCCTTCCGGTCGAGGTAGACACGCCCGACCTGGTCCGAACGGGAGCACCTGTGCCCCCGGACGACCACGTTCGAGATCGATCCACGCACGCCCAGGCACACGCGGCCGTAGGTCCGGAGCAGCCCAATAACGTTGTTGACGATGAGCGGGCGCTGGCGCCGGGAGTACCCGCCGTACCGGTACGCGCGGCTGATCCGCAGCGATCCCTCGTAGCCGTCGATGCGCTTGATGCCGGTCAGGATCGTGTTGTTGACGACCTCGACGAAACGCGGTAAACGGTCGGAGCCCCTGGCGCCGATGATCAACGCCATCCGGGACCGATAGCCGGGGAGGCGCGAGTCGGCCCCGACGAAGACGTTGTTCATGATCAGGACGTGGTCGACTGGACCGGTGAGGTACAGCTGGGCGCCACCGTACTTGTAGACGCCGAAGTGGTTGTCCTCGATTCGAAGCCGCCGCCCGGCGAACAGCTCGATCAGGTCCTG